>JBDTEH010000048.1:0-13369 GCA_039922635.1 Kofleriaceae bacterium
GCTGCCGCTACAGCGCCGTGCAGCCGTCGCTCGCGAGGTACTCGCCGCGGTCGCACTGGCAGTACGTGGCGACCAGCGTGGCGTCGTCATCGGTGTAATACCCCTCGGAGTCGTCGCACTCGGACTCGCTAACTCCTGGGATCGTCGTGCAACCGCCGGCGCCCGGCACGAACGCGACGTAGGTCGTATCCGACCACCCGGTGTCACCCGGGCAGCTGCAGGTGGCCTGGGCCCAGCTCCCACCGGTATGGGTGCAGCGGGTTGCGGCCGTGGTCTTGCGCAGGATCAACCAGCGCGACGAGTATGACTTGCGGAGGTGAATGGTCTCCGTCGTGGACGTGATCTCGTAGACGTCGACGACGACCGGCACCTGCGTGCGGTCGTCATGCGCCGCGTTCCATCGGGTCGTGAAGCCGTAGAACCGCAGGTAGGTCTTGCCGCTGGAGCTCTTGTAGGTGTCGTAGTGACCGGTCTCCGCGACGGGCAGCGAGCAGTCGCTGTGATAGCAACGCCGCCGTACGTACGTGCCACCGGAGATGAGCTCGAGGTCAGGCACGTCGCCCTCGCTCAGGGTCGTGGTCGAGGTCGCGTAGATGCCGGCGAACGTCGGCGCGTCGGCCTTGGCGAGCTCCAGCTGTTGCGGAGCGGTCTCAGCCTCGCTGTCGCTCACGTCATTGCTCGTGTCGACGCACGCGCTGAAAGCGGCGAGGAGCGCGAAGATCGTGAAGTGACGCATGTGCGGCTAATAACGCGATGCACCACGGCATGCAAGCTCGACCTGTGGCGCGAGCACCGCGTGACTGCGGCTATGGCGAGAACACGGACCACGCACGAAACCGCGGGACGGATGGACAGCAGGGAATTCCTTCGCCCACGCTGCGATCACGAATTCCGTCGAGGAATCCGTGGTGTCGCCAACTTCGAGAGTGCCCAGGGACGGAGTTGAACCGCCGACACGCGGATTTTCAGTCCGCTGCTCTACCAGCTGAGCTACCTGGGCCGGTGAGGGCACGCACTCTACATATCCCGATCTGGCTTGGCAACCTCGCGCGGCCATCGCCTTCACCGAGGTAGATCGCAAGCATTCCGGTTAGCTAGAACCATGCGGAATTGTGGGGTTTTGGCAGGCTGTTTCCGGGAAGCGATGGCACAATACCGGCGGAGGGATGGCACCCCACGACTCCACGGATCCGGGCGCGCGCGCCTCCCTCTTCGGCGACGACGAGTCCGACGGCTCGGAGTTGATCGGCACGGTGGTCGACGGCCGTTATCGGCTCGAAGCGATGCTGGGACGCGGCGGCATGGGCCTCGTGTTCCGCGCGACGCACGTCGGCCTGCGCCGGCAGGTCGCCGTCAAGATCCTGCATCCCTCGCTGGCGGCGTCACCGGACGTGCGCTCGCGGTTCGAACGCGAAGCGCTCGCCGTCGGCAAGGTCGATCATCCGAACTGCGTCGCGACCTACGACGTCGGCCGGCTCCCCGATGGCTCGCTGTACCTCGCGATGGAGCTGCTCGAAGGCCGCTCGCTGGCCGACGTGCTCGAGCAAGAGGGCCAGCTCGCGCCGGGACGCGCGCTCCATATCCTCGCGCACATCCTGCGCGGGCTCGCGAGCATCCAGGGCGCGGGCCTCATCCATCGCGACATCAAGCCGGAGAACATCTTCTTGATCCGGCTCGGCGAGGACATGGACTTCGCGAAGATCCTCGATTTCGGGATCGCGAAGCCGATGACCGGCGAGCTCAGCGACGACGGCGTGCGCCTCACCCAGGCCGGCATGGCGTTCGGCACGCCGATCTACATGGCGCCGGAGCAGGCGCTCGGCAGCAAGATGGACGGTCGTGCCGATCTCTACGCGGCCGCGGTCATGGCCTACGAGATGCTCGCCGGCCAGCCACCGTTCTACTCGGACGACAAGCTCGAGGTCATGTCGATGCACACCGCGAAGGCGGTGCCCGCGATGCGCACGCGGATGATCAAGGGCGGCCGGCCGGTGCCGTCGTCGATCGAGCGGTTGATCGTCAAGGGCCTCACGAAGAAGCCCAGCGATCGCTACGCCTCGGCCGAGGTGTTCCTCGCCGCGGTCGAGAGCGCGCTCGCGACGCCGGACGGCGGCGTCACCGATGTCAGCTTCGAGCGACCGGGCGATACCGGCAGCCAACCGCTCGTCGACGAGCTCGGCGCGGTCGATATCCAGAACGAGATCGAGGATGCGATCGACGAAGTGCTCCACGCGACGCCCGCGAAGGCGACGCCGATCACGCGGCCGTCTGCCGATACCGGTGCGCGCGCCGCGACCAAGCTCGGAGCCGGGGTGGAGCCGGTGCGCCCCGCGCGCGGCGCGCTCGAGCCGGCCCCACCACGCGTCGAGCCGAGCACGCTCGCGGCCGCGGCCGCGAACACCAGCACACCGCTCGGCGGCGGCGTCGGCGTCGGCGGCGGCGGTGGCGTCGGCATCGGGTTGCCGTTCACCGGCCCCAGCGGCGAGCCGATCTTCGGGCTGACGCCGGAGCAACGGCTCGCGCAGGTGCCGAAGAAGAAGCGGTGGCCGTGGATCGCGGCGACGTTCACGGCCGCGCTCGCGGTGGGGATCTCGATCGCTGTCGTCACGACGCGCCACCACGCGGCGACCGCGACGCCGGGCACGAGCGATCCGGCGCTCGATCCGAGCTCGACCGCCGGGCAAGCGGCCGATGCGCTCGAGCACGGCGACGCCAAGCACGCGATCGAGATCATCGACAAGGACCCGGCCGCGAAGAACGAGCCGAGCGCGCAGCTCTTGCTCGGGCACGCACACGCGGCGCGCCACGAGAGCGGTCCGAGCCTGGCCGCCTACAACCGCGCGCTCCAGCTGATGCCGACCCTGGCGTCCAACGCGACCTTCATCGCGAACCTCCACGCGATGGCGGCCGACAAGAACCCCGATGTCGTGACCAACGCGTTCGACGTGTGGCTCGGTCGCACCGACGATCTCGAGGCGCGCGACGCGGTGCTCAAGGCCGCGGTCAGCCAGGACCTCAACCGCCGCCACGCGGTCCGCCCGGTGATCGATCGCTACAAGCTCGCCGATTCGGTCGACTGGCTGACCGCGTACAGCCTCGATCTCGAGCAGGAGGCCACCTGCGCGAAGCGACGCGAGGCCGTGATGCACCTGCGCGCCCTCAACACGCCGAAAGCGGTCGGCGCGCTCGAGCGCGCGGTCGTCAAGAAGCTGAGGTATCGCAACGGTTGCTTGATCGACGACGCGAACGCCGCGATCGGCGCGCTCAAGGCCCTCGGCTCGGGCGCATGAATCGACCCCCGCGAGCGACCGGTTGGGCACGTGTGCTCGGGAGGCGATCGAGGACGGAGCGCCCGGCGCCGCGCGACCAGGACGCGGCGTAACATGGCGGCCCTGGACCTGCCGGATGTCCCGCGCTGGGTCGAGGCCCACGGGATCGCCGCGGATCCAGATGGCTGGCGTACCCCGGTCGGCGGCGGCTACGCGCTCGGGCACGACGCCGCGCAGCTGATCGTGCTCGCGGGCGAGATCGATCCGGCCGAGGCCGCGGCCTTTCGTGCGGGCTATCCACGCCACACGTACCTGTTCGCGCGCGACGAGCTGCGCCCGGCGTTCGCGCGCAGCGAACGCGCGATCTTGCACACGCTACTCGATCCCGACGCCCTGCCCGCGCTCGAAGGCGCGGTCGTGTTCACCGGCGAGCCTCCCGATGCCGAGCTCGCCTGGGCCGCGACGCGCGGGCCGATCTGGAGCGCCTACGTCGACGGCGTCGCCTCGGCGTTCGCGTACGCGCCGTGGCGCAGCGCGACGCTGTTCGATGTCTCCGTCGACGTCGTCCCCGCCGGGCGCCAGCTCGGGCTCGGGACCATCGTCGCGGCGGCGATGATCCGCGACGAGCGCACCCGGGGACGCGAACCGGTGTGGGGCGCCGACGAGGGCAACCTCGCCTCGCTGCGCCTCGCGAAGCGGCTCGGGTTCGCGCCGGTCGACGAGCTGTGGATCGCCCCGCCCGAGGCTCCCGAGGCTTCATGAGGGTCGCCGCGATCGTCACGCTCGTGACCGCGCTCGCCGCGACCGCGCGAGCGCAACCCGACGACTCGACGCTCGTCGAGGTCGGCCTCGCGATGGCGCCCGTCGATTACGTCGCCGGCGTCGCGCTCCACGAGGGCAGCCACGCGCTCGCCGCGAAGCTGGTCGGGGCCACGGTCGACGAGCTCCACGTGTTTCCACCGGGGATCGACCCGCACGCGCAGGTGTTCCGGTTCGGCTGGACCTACGTCCACGGGCTCCACACCAAGGCCGATCGGATCACGTTCCTGATCGCACCGAAGATCACGGACACCGTGCTGCTCGGTGGGTTTGCCGCGCTCGCGTTCACGCGCGCGTGGCCGGCGAACAAGTACGGTCAGCTCGCGCTCACCGTCGCGGCGACCGGGTTGTGGATCGACTTCGCGAAGGACGTCGTGCTGTTCTCTCCGCAGAACGACGTCACGAAGATCCTGAACCTGTGGTGTCTCACCGGCTGGCGCCAGATCCCCGCGCGGCTGGTCTACGCCGCGATGGACGTCGGGCTGGGATATCTCGTCGTGCGCGGCTACGAGCGCCTGTTCGACCGCAACGATCCGGTGATCATCCCGCTCACGCGGATGTCTTTCTAGACCGCCTGACTACTCGACGCCGTACTTCTTGAGCTTGTCGTACAGCGTGCGCTCGCCGATGCCGAGCAGCTCGGCGGCCTTGCGCCGGTTACCGCTGACCGCCTCGAGTGCCGCGAGGATCGCGTCGTGCTCGAGCTCCGCGAGCGGACGAATCCCGCCCACGCCGCCCAGGGCTCCGGCCTTGGCCGCGGCCGTCGGCTCGTCGAGCCAGATGTGGCTCGCATCGATCGGCTGGCCATCCGCCAGGATCGCGGCCCGCTCCAGCGCGTTCGCGAGCTCGCGCACGTTACCGCGCCAGGCCGACGCGAGCAGCCTCGCCTCGGCTGCCGAGGTCAGCACCGGCGGGCGCTGCTTGAGGTCGTGCCCGATCCGCGCGAGCAGCGTCTTCGCGATCGGGATCAGGTCGGTCTTGCGATCCCGGAGCGGCGGCAGCTTGATCGGGAACACCGCCAGGCGATGGTAGAGATCCTCGCGGAACGTCCCGGCCTCGATCATCGCGTGAAGGTCGCGGTTCGTCGCGGCGACCCAGCGCACGTCGACCTCGAGCGTGCGGCTGCCGCCGACCCGCTCGAACCGGCGCTCCTGCAGCACGCGCAGCAGCTTTGCCTGGAGCTCGGGCTTGAGCTCGCCGACCTCGTCGAGGAAGAACGTACCGCCATCGGCGAGCTCGAGCCGGCCGCGCTTGCGCTCGACCGCGCCGGTGAACGCGCCCTTCTCGTGACCGAACAGCTCGCTCTCGAGCAGCGTCTCGGACAAGGCCGCGCAGTTGATCGCCATGAACGGCTTGGTGGCGCGCGGCGATTGCGCGTGGATCGCGCGGGCCGCGACCTCCTTGCCGGTGCCGCTCTCGCCGAGCAACAGCACGGTCGCCGCCGTCTTCGCGACCTTGTCGATCGCTCCGACCACCGGCTTCATGGCCGGATCGCCGTAGGTCAACGGCGGCCCGGCGGAGATCGCGTGTTCGGCGCCGTCGACGCGATCCTTGAGATCGCGCCGCTCGACCGCGCGCGAGACCAGGAGGCGGAGCTCGTCGGGTCCCGACAGCGGCTTCTGGAGAAATTCGAACGCGCCGAGCTTCATCGCCTCGACCGCGTTGTCGACGTTGCCGTGCGCCGTCATCACGATGACCTCGACCTCGGGCTGCTCCGCGCGGAGCTTGCGCAGCAGCGTCATCCCGTCCATGCCGGGCATCTTGAGATCCGTGATCACCAGATCGAAACCGCGCTCCTCGAGCAGCTTCGCGGCCGCGCGCCCGTCGGCCGCCTGGACGCAGACGTGGGCGTCGAGCTCGAGCGCGTCGCTCACGAATTCGCGGATACCGGGTTCGTCGTCGGCGACTAGGATGCGGGACATAGCGATCAGGCCTCTGGAAGTACGATACGAAACCGGGCGCCGCCACCGGGCGCGTCGTCGACCGCGATCGTACCGCGATGGAGCTCGACCAGGCGCTTCGCGATCGCGAGACCGAGCCCGGTACCTCGCGTCTTGCCGGTGTGGAACGGCTCGAAGACCTTGTCGCGATCGGTCGCCGGCACGCCCGGACCGCGATCGGTGACCTCGTAGATCAAGCGAGCCCCCTCGACCGCGACGTGGACGTGGACCGGCGGCCCCGCCGCGACCGCGTTATCGATCAGGTTGACGAGCACCTCGCGGATCCGCGCGCCATCGAGCTGGAACATCCGCACCGCATCGACCTCGACGACGACCTCGCCCTGCACCGCGCTGGCCGCGTCGCGCGCGAGGATCGCCGGATCGTACGCGCTGCGCTCGATCGTGCCCGTGCGCACGAACGCGAGCAGATCCTGGATCAGCTTCTCGAGCCGGACGGCCTCGTCGACGACGCGCTCGGCCTTGGCGCGCGGCTTCTCGCCCGCGGGCAACGTGCTCGCGAGCAGCTGGGCATTGCCCTTGAGCGACGCGAGCGGGTTCTTGATCTCGTGGGCGAGCACCGCGGACATCTCGCCCAGGCTCGCCAACCTGCGTTCGCGCTCGCGCGCGCGATCCCCGGCTTGCCGGCGCAGCTCGCGGCGAACCACGGCGATCGCGACGCCGAACAGCGCGACCGCGGCGAGCACGCCGATCAGGATCGAACGGTCGGCGGCTGCACGCAGCGCGTCGGCCTGCGTGGGCTCGACCTCGATCACGAACCGCATCCCGCGGCTGTCGCGTCCCCACCGGCGGCGAGAGCCGTACGGTGATTCGATCCGCAGCCTGCCCTGCACGGCGACGACCTCGCGCACCGCGCGTAGCGCCCGCGCGCCCAACGTGCCACGCGGCGTGCCGGCCTCGGCGACGAGGTTCGCGCGGCTGTCGACCAGCGCGACGTAGCGCACGCCGTCGTCGCGATGCTGCGCGAGGACCGCCGCGAGCTCCGAGGAGCTCGGCGGTCCGTCGAGCTCGGCGAGGTCGGCGCGCACGGCTTGATCCGCCGCGATCGCCTGGCCATCGCCGACCGTGACGAAGGCATCGTTGACCGAGTGGCGCGTCGCGATCACGGTCGCGACGAGCGCCGCCGCCACCAACGCGAGAGCGATGGCGAGCGGCGGCAAGCGGCGAAGCGTCATGACGCGTCAGGGTAGCCTACTGGCCACCTTGGGGGCCGAATCCGCCCCGGGCGCCCGCGCCGCGCTGATGAAACTTCCCGTGGCGACCGTGGCGCATGCCGTGGTGCTGCTGGATCGCCTTGAACTCGTCGAGCGAGAGCTGGCCATCGCCGTTGGTATCGGCCTTCTGGAACGCGGCCTGGGCCCGATCGTTGTTCATGACGGCCCGCTCCGAGGCATCGAGCTTGCCGTCCTTGTTGAGGTCGTACTTCGCGAGCATCTCGGCTTTCTTGGCCTCGTGCTTCGCCTTCATATCGGCGCGCAGCTGCGCCTTCTCGCCATCGTCGAGCTTGCCATCACCGTTGGCGTCGTACTTCTGCATCATGGAGGCCCGATCGGGGCCACCACCAAAGCCTTGTGCGGCCGCCAGGCCAACGCCACCGACGAGGATCGAACCACACAGCGCGAGTGCCACTTTCATCTTGGTCAACATGGGGGACCTCCTTTGGTCTCGACAGGCTCCTAGTGCGGCCGTCGTGCCACGCGTAACCATCTGTTTTTATTACACCCTCTCCACGCGGCACTGCAGGTTCCGCAGCCTTGCTGCAGAATCCGCTAGTGCTGTTTCACCTGACGACACGTGGCGCCTGGCAGGAGGCCGTCGCGGCCGGCGAGTACACCACCGCGAGCGCGTTCATCCACCTGTCGACGGAGCGTCAGTGGCCGCGCACGCGTACGCGATGGTTCGGGACCGCGACCGATCTGGTGTTGCTCGTGATCGCGCCAGACCGCGTCCGCGGGGAGATCCGCTACGAGGCTGCCGATGGGGACTTGTTTCCACATCTATATGGGGTGCTCCCGGTCGAAGCGGTCGTGGAAGTACGCGAGCTCTAAGGCCGAGCGGCAGCGCACGGTGAAAATCTTTGAGTAGCAACGACCGTCACAGCCGCATCGCGTTACTGTCCGCGCGAGCAAAAGGAGAATCGATGCGATCAAGTAGCTTGCTGTCGTTCGTGCTCGCGAGTGCCGCATCCGCGGGCATCGCGTACGCACAGCCCGCCGTCCGGGATCACCGTGCCCCGCCGCCGCCGCCGCCCGCACATCATGACGATCGCCGTCCGCCCCCCATGGCGAACGGCCCGACCGAGGCGCCCCCGGCCCCGCGCGAGGAGCGCCAAGCCGCGCGCGCCGGCTTCGCGTGGATCGCAGGTCGGTGGGAGTGGAAGGGCAAGTGGGAGTGGACCGCCGGTCACTGGGAGCGCGAGCGCGCCGGCAAGCAGTGGCACTCGGGCCATTGGGATCACAACGGCACGTCGTGGTCGTGGTCCGAAGGCAGCTGGATGGATGGTGGTGGGGCAGTGCCCCCGCCGAACGATCACCATCCGCACCAGGCCCCTCCGCCGCCGCGCGCCGAGGCCGCGATGGTCAAGGCCGGGTTCGTGTGGCTCCCGGGTCGCTGGGATTGGAAGAACGATCAGTGGGCGTGGCTCGATGGTCACTGGGAGCGCGAGCGCGCAGGCAAGAAGTGGCGTGCTCCGCAGTGGCAGAACCAGAGCAACAGCTGGGTGCTCGTCGAGGGTGAGTGGATCGACGCGAGCGCGCCGGTGCCGACCGATAACATGACGCCCCCGCCACCCGACGGCCATCATGAGATGGAGCACGAGCACCACCACTGGAAGATCGAGCGTCCGACCGTGTCGAGCTACTGGCCCGACAAGGGCAAGGCCGGATCGCGCGTGATCGTGCGCGGCCGCAACTTCGATCCGGACACCAAGGTGATGTTCGGGCCCGAGGAGGTCCGCGCCGCGCGGGTCAAGGACGACATGATCGAGTTCCAGATCCCGCCGAACGCGACCACCTCGACGATCCTGTTGAAGACGCATGGTCGTGATCTGATCGTCGGCAACTACGAGGTCGCGAACTTCGATGCCGAGGCGGAGGCCAGGCGCATCGAGGCCGAGCGCCAGGTGGCTGCCAGGTCGGCGTGGGCTGCACAGCAATCGAAGTACGCCAAGGACGAGGCTGCCCGCAGGGCGGCGTACGACCACCGCTGGCAGGAGATGGATGCAGATCGCGACCAGCGCCGTGACCAACGGGTCGACGAGATCCGCAAGAAGTGGCAGGCCGCGTTCCTCGGCGATCCCGATACGCAGGACGAGCTCACCCTGCACGCCCAGCGCGTCGCCGACCTGACGCGCGCGAAGGATGTCGCGAGCGTTTCCAACAACCAGAAGCTCGGCGTCCGCATCGACGTCGCGCTCGCCAAGGAGAACGATCGTCACGAGCGACGCATGAGCGCGCTCCAGACGGCGTTCTCGTCGAGAGGAGGTCATCCATGAAGACCCTGATGACGTTCGTGTTCGCCGTCGCGCTCGCCGCGTGCGGCTCGAAGAAGGACAAGCAAGCGCCCCCGCCCCCGCCGCCGACCGGCAGCGCGACCGGTAGTGGCAGTGCGATGATGGGCAGTGGCAGCGCCGCCGCGATGACCGGAAGCGCCGGCAGCGCCGCCAGCGCCACGGTCGATGTTCCGACGGAGATGGACTTCGAAGCGCAAGCGAAGACCGACATCACCGACAAGAACGTCGACTCCGAGGTCAAGAAGATCGAGACCGATCTCGGTAGCGGCAACTAGGCACTCTGCTCGTCCGAGGCGGCCCGGAACGCTCGCGCGGTCCGGGCCGTCTTGCGTTTCGGGACCTGGAGCGCTGATGAATGTGGCACGCCAGACCAGGCGCGCACCGGCGCACGGTTTGTAGCGTGTCGAGATTCTGAACAGGACGCGCCGGAGATCTGGACACCGGGGCGCGCCGCTGCGGCCCCACGCGCACCGCTTCGCTGGCGTGCCGCTTGCTTCATGCGCGCAGGTGTCGAGCGATGGCCTGGCAGTGTACGTCACCGGCGGTCTGTGGTTCGTTGCGTTCGCAGCGTACGGGTTGCGCGTGATGCGCTTCGGCCAGTTTCACAGCGCGCGCGTCGACAGCGTCGGCGGCACCGCGATCATGGGCGAGAACATCATGCAGGCGACGTACTGGGCGATCGATCCCGTCGTCCGCGGGCTGGTCGCGATCGGGTTGTCGGCAAACGGCGTCACGACGCTCGCGCTCGTGCTCGGCATCGGCGCCGGCGTGGCGGTCTCGCTCGGATCCTTCGGTGTGGCGTGCTTGCTCGCGACGATCTCGACGATCTGCGACATCCTCGATGGCCAGGTCGCGCGGCTGACCCGGACCGGATCGGACACCGGCGAGCTCTATGATGCGGTGGTCGATCGTTACACCGAGTTCGCGTTGATCGCGGGGTTCGTGATCTTCGCGCACGACTCGAGCGGCCAGGTGATCGTCGCGCTGCTCGCGCTCCAGGCGAGCTTCATGATCAGCTACGCGAGCGCGAAGGCCGAGGCACTTGCCGTCAAGATCCCACGCGGGCTGATGCGCCGGCACGAGCGCGCCACCGTACTGACCCTCGCCGCGGGCCTGACGCCGCTGCTCGGCCCGGCGCTGCACGCGCGCTGGGACGCGTGGCCGGCGACCGCGCCGTTCCTGATCGGGCTCGGCTTGGTGGCGGCGATCGGTGGGGTCGCGGGGGTGGTCCGGTTCGTGTGGATCCGCGCGGCGTTGCGCACCTAGCTCGCGCGGACGGCACGTACGCGGACGCCCACACCGCGATCGGGATCTGGGTGCCGCATGGGGTAACACCGCTCGATATTCGCAGGTACGCGTCGATACACCCTTCGTGCGCAACGTGGTGGTGATCGTAGCGATGGGGATGGGGGCGGCGACCGCGTCTGCGCAGCCCGTGCTCGTCGCGCACGCGCCCGAGGCGTGGAGCGCGGAGACCGGCACGGTCGGCGTGATGACCGATGTCGGCGTGCCCGATGGCGGCACGGCCTCGCTCGTGGTCCGCCCGCTTCGCGCGCTGCGGCTCGAGGCCGGCGTCGCGCACAACGTCGTCAGCCCGGGCGTGCGTGGCAGCGTCACGTGGATCCCTTTCGGGACGTGGGCGACCCCGATCGTCTCGGTCGGCTACGGTCGGTTCTTCGAGCGCGACGCGAACGGCATCGTGCAGAAGGTGGCCGGAGACCCGACGTTGAGCTCGCCGCTGCTCGACAAGGTCGGCTACGACTTCGCGAACGCGCGGATCGGGCTCGAGCTCGGCAAGAAGTACTTCACGTTCTTCCTCCACGCCGGCGTCAGCCGCGTGACCGGCTCGGTGCACAACCTCGATCAGGTCGCCGCCAGCGAGACCGCGAGCTCGATGGTCAGCGTCACGACGACGGATCCCAAGATCACGCTGTGGGGCGTGTCCGCGAACCTCGGCTTCATTTTCTACGTTCACTAGGAGATCAATGCGTCTGTACTTGATGGCCAGCTTGCTCGTGCTTCCCGCGTGTCCGTTGCTCGCGGTCAACGCCGAGGTCCAGGAGGTCTGCTTGACCTATCGCGGGGTCACGATCCCGGGGGTCCCGGTCGGCCAGACCTCGATCGAGCAATCGTTCACGATCGATCAGCTCCAGGGCGCGAAGGATCTCGCCGATGCCGACGCGCAGCTCACGTTCACGCACGCGGAGATCCGGGCCGTCAGTGGCGTGAGTGACTTCTCGTTCGTGCAACAGGCGGACCTCTCGATCGCGAGCGGCGATCCAGACTCGACCCTGCCGACCCTGTCGGTGTTTTCCTGCGAAGGGTGCGGGACCTCGGCGCCGGCCATCGACGTCGACCACGCGACGAGCGTGCCGGTGCAGGACTACATCAAGAGCGGTTCGTTGATCGTGACGATCGCGCTGCAGGGCACGCCGCCCGCGAACGACTGGGTCGCCGACGTCGACGTGTGCATGAGCGGCAACGTCTCGTACAACGTCGCCCCATAGCGGCGCGCGGCGACCGCGATGGCATGGCTGTTGCTCGAACGAGCCCGTGCGCCTCGTCGGCCTGCTGATCCTCGCAAATTGTGCGCGTGTCCCCCCGGTCCAGCGTGCCCGGCTCGCCGCCCCGATCATGCAGACACCGGTCTGGCCCGGGATCGATGCCGACGATCAACACCTGCGCGAGGTCCGTGAGGGCACCGGCGGAGCGACGGGCACGGCAGGCGGCGGGTGCGGCTGCAACTGATCGCGGCGGTCTGCGGGGTCTGCGTGGTCTGCGTAGCTCGCGTCGCGGCTGCCGATGGCAATGCCACCGCGATGCTCCGGGTGTACGCCGACGACGACCACATGACGGTCGTCTCGCCCTCGGCGAATGCGAGCTTCGATGCCGGTCCCCGGCTGCAGCTCGTGACCGCCGTCGCCGCGGATGCGGTGACCGGTGCATCGGTGGACGTGGTGACCTCGGCCTCGCCTGCGACGATCCACGAGCGTCGCGTCGAGGGCACCGTGGACGCGACCGCGGCGGTGACCCGGATCGCCAGCGCCGGCGCGCGCGTCATCGTGTCGCACGAGAACGACTACGACTCGTTACATGCGGCGGTGCACGGCGCGATCGAGCTCGCGAAGCGCAACACGACGCTCGCGGGCACCTATGACGAAGGCTTCGAGGCGGCGGGCAGCGTCGTCGATCCAGGGTTCCACGACCACCGCAGGACGCACCGCGCGGTCGGGACCCTGACGCAGATCCTCGATCGCCAGACCTATCTCGATCTCGTCCTCGACCTGTCGCTGACGCACGGGTACCAGGCGAGCCCGTATCGCTCCATCGTCATCGAGGATCCCGCGAGCTCCGCGATCCTGCGCGTGTCCGAGGTGACCCCGCGCACGCGCGAGGCCGCGGCCGCGAGCGCGCGGATCCGCCGCGCCATCGGCGACCGCTGGGCCATCCACGCGAGCTACCGGTTCTACCTCGACGACTGGGAGCTCCGCAGCCACACCGCGAGCGTCGACGTCCTGACCGAGCGGCCCGGCGGCACGCGGCTCGCGGCCGGGCTGCGCGCCTACGTCCAGGATGCCGCATTCTTCTATCGCGAGAGCTACACCGGCGCGGTACCGGCGCTGCGCACGCACGACCGTACGCTCGGCGCGATGGCCAGCGCCGCCATCCACGCCACCGTCGACCACCCGCTCGGCGAGGTCCGGCTGGTCGCCGATCTCGGCGTCATGCGGATGTGGTTCTTCGACTTCGCGCCGCAGCGCGAACGCACCGCGGTGACGTTGTCGCTCGGGAGCAGCTGGCCGTTCTGACTA
>JBDTEH010000049.1:0-29704 GCA_039922635.1 Kofleriaceae bacterium
CGCCGGCGCCAACTACGCGCCGGCGTTCGGCGGCGACTTCGATGCCGCGGTCGAGCAGGGCTCTCCGGGAGCTGCGGCGAACTACTATTACTGCACCGAACCGGCGACCGCGACACCGGTGTGGCACGGCGGTGGCCGGCTGCGGCTGATCGCGAAGCACGACATCACGATCGCGGGCCAGTTGCTCGCATCGGGCGAGAACGCCACCTCGATCTCGGGCGGGTCGGGCGGCGGCATCCAGATCGCCGGTGACACGATCGAGATCACCGGCTCGATCTCGACGGCGGGCGGCACCTACGGCTCGACGCCGGCCGGGTTCGGCCGGGTGCGCCTGGTCTATGGCAAGACGCTGACCAACACCGGCACGGTGATCGGCAAGCTCACGACCGGCCGGCGCCCGCCGATCGAGCTGACCTCGCCGACCCAGCCCGATCCGACGCTGACCTACAACGACGACTTCACGACGCTGTCGATCGCCCACGAGCGCGCGTTCGACGACGCCCAGGGCTACCTTCACACGGTCAGCGCGACCGAGTACGCACCGCCGCAGCCGGCGCAGGGGACGTTCGCGGCGACCGAATCGTTCGATGTCGCGGCGTCGAGCTTCGCCGCCGGAGACAACTGGGTCCACATCGCGTCGATCGACGCCGACTCGGCGCTCGGCACGGTCGAGAGCCGGTTCCACGTCAAGATCAACGCGACGGCGCCCACCGCGTCCTCGACCAGCCACACCTCGCCGACCACCTGGTACGCGAACCCGAACCCGTACTTCGCCTGGACGCTCCCGACCAGCGACGCGAGCGTCAAGCGCGTGCACTACGTGTTCGACCACTTCGGCGACACCGTCCCGACCGTCGCCGATACGGCGCTCGCGACCTCGCAGAAGCAACTGCTCGTGTCGAACGTGACCGACGGGATCTGGGTGCTGCACGTCGTCGCGGAGGACACCCAGGGGCACCTGACCAAGAAGGCCGCGCACGTCGTCGTGCGGGTCGGTGCGGATCCGGGCAACGGGACGGTGTTCGGATCGGTGTTCGACGATCAGAACCACCCGGTCTCGGGTGCGATCGTGCGGGTCAATCGTGGGCTGTTCACCGCGACCAGCAACGCCCAGGGCAGCTACACCATCTCGGGTGTCGCGGCCGGCACGTGGGAGATCAGCGTGCAGTACGCGAACTACCACGCGACGGCGCAGATGCTCGATGTCACCGCGAATAACCAAGCGTCCGCGAACTTCGCCTTGATCCACAACTGACGCTACAGCCGGCCGGTGAGGGCCATCACGATCAGGATCAGCACGAGGATGCCGGCCGGTGACCAGCCCCACGGGCCGGCCGAGCGATAGCCGAGACCACCACCAAGGAGAGCGAGGACGAGGAGGATCATGAGAATGGTCAGCATGGCCGGGGCTATTTCAAGCACCGCGCCAACGCTCGGAACCGCCAGGGTCCGGATAGTTGCGGCGCGCAGGCCTGGAGCAGGTGGCGCGCACCCGCACGTTCGACATCGCCGCCACGCGCGCGCCTCCGAGATCGCCGCACGGTGTCAGCCCGCGAACGCGCGCGCATCGCGCTGACCGGCTTCGCCGCTGCGGACGAGGCTCAGCCGGAGCAGCACCGGCGCGACCAGCTGGTTGATCCCGACCACGCTGAGCAGCAACACCGCGGCGGGCGTTCCGAAGGTCGGAAAGTTCTTCTGGATCACGACGACGAGCGCGAGCGATAGCCCGGCCTGCGGCACCAGGCCGGTCCAGCCATAGCGCCGCACCGCGGGCTCGGCGTGGGTGCGCTCGCACGCGATCCGACACCCAAAATAGAACACCGTGGCGCGGACCACCGCGATGATGATCACCGGGACCACCATCGACGCGAGGTCGAAGATGTTCAGCTTCGCGCCCGCGAGCGAGAAGAACACGAGAAACACCGGCAACTCCGCCGATTCGAAGCCGTGGAGCAGGGCGTTGGCATCGGCGCGCGAGAAGTTCTTGAGCCAAACCCCGGCCGCGAGCATGACGACGAGGGGATCGAGGTGCACGCGGCTGCCGATCTCCGCGACCACGACACACACCATCAACGCGAACAACGCGGAGCCGTTCTTGACCGACATGATGTAGCGCGCGATCACCATCCCGATCACGACCCCGAACACCATCGAGCCGAACAGCTCCCAGCCGATCGACATCATCGTCTCGCCGAGCTCGAGCTTGCCGCCGACCAGCGCACCGGCGATCGCGGCGACGATCGAATACACGATGATCACGACCAGATCGGCGACGACCACCGTCGCGAGCACGAGCCGGCTGAGCGGACCGTCCGCGCGCGTCTCGGCGAGCAACGCCATCACCACCGCGGGCGATTGGGCGGACAACGCGACCGCGACGACCGCGCAGATCGCGAGCGTCTCGACCATGGTCGTGTTGTCGAACATCGGCAGGAACGGATGCAGGACGAACAACACCCCGGCGAGCACGACCATCGCGGCGAGCACGCCATAGATGGTGATCGAGCGCAGCGTCGCCAGCAGCGGTTTGACCCGCTTGAGATCGAGCTCGCCACCGGCGGTGAGGCCCAGGATGCAGGTCGCGACCCCGTTGATGATGCCGAGCGAGGCCGACATGTCCTTCGACACCAGGCCGAGCACGTACGGCCCCGCGACCACCCCGACCAACAGGTAGCCGGTCAACTTCGGGAGGCCGAATCGCGCGCAGATCCGCGCCGCGAAGAACGCCCCGAGCAACAAGAAGCCGAACGCGAGCTCGGTGCCACCGGGGAGCTCCCCGGTGTCGAACGACCGCGCAGCCTGCATGAGGCCGGTCAGGGCGAGGAGGATCAGCGCGTCGATCATCGAGAGTCCCGCGACGCCCGTTCGTCACGACCCGGCGATCATACGACAAGCCGATCACGCACGCGTGCCCCCGCGTGGGCAATCGCCGCAGCTGACGCTCGGCCCGGTCTAGCGCAAGGCCTTCGCGACGGCGGCGTCGAGCTCAGCGAAGTCCGGCACGCCGACCGCGGCATAGCGGATGACCCCGGCCTTGTCGATCACGTACACGCTCGGCAGGCCCTGTACGAGGTACGCCCGGGTGGTCTTGTCGCCGGCGTCGGTTGCGATCGGATACGTGATCGCGTGCTTCACGAGGAACGCCCCGACGTCGCGCGGGTCCTCGTCGGAGATGCCGATCACGTGCAGCGCGGGATGACGCTTCGCGAGCTCCTCGAGGTGCGGCGATACGATCGCGCACGGACCGCACCAGGTCGCCCAGAAGTCGAGCACCGTCACGCGATCGGCCACGAGCTCGATCGGTGCACCGCCCGCGAGCGCCGGCAACGCGAACGCGGGTGCCGGCTGACCGACGAGCCCGGCCTGGAGCTGGTCGGCGCTCGGACGCGCCGCGGCGACGACGGCGATCGGTAGCGTCGCGTTACCACGCCGGACGACGATCGCCGCGGTGTGGTTCGGCTTCATCGCATGCGAGCTGGCGACGACCTGCGCGCTGGTCGAGATCGCGTGGCCGTCGATCGACGTGATCTCGTCGCCGGCGCGTACGCCCGCCTTGTCGGCCGGCCCGCCCGGGATGACCTCCGCGACCCGGCTGGTCGCGCCGTCGGGCATGATCCCCAGCCACGCGGCAGGAACCATCGACTCGACTGGCAGCGTCAGCTCTGGCGGCCGCAACGCCGCCTCGCGGATCGCGACGTTCGGCAGCGCTGCATAGTCGATCGTCACCGTCAGGTCGGCCGCGACCGGATGCGACGCGTTCGGGGCGAAGTGATGATGTTCGACCACCCGGGACAGCAACATCGTGCGGCGATCGATGAACAGCTCGTCATCCTTGCCGACGACCTGCCACGTGCGCGCGTCCGATCCAGCGATCACGGCTGCCTCCGGCACCAGCGCCGGCTGTTCGAGGTTCCAGACCGCACGCCGGGTCACGCCGTGGGACAGTTCCGCGAGCGCCGCGAGCGCCGTCGCGGGCTGGGTCTCGAAGTCGACGATGCGATCGAGCGCGTGTGCCTTCACGTACGTGTGCGTGCCGTCGCTCCACAGGTCGAAGCTGTCGGCGCTCGGCGTGCCAACCTGGTCGAACGCGAGGTGGAGGCGGCCGTTGCGGACGTACGAGGTCGTGAACACGTGCGCCTCGGTCTGAGTCTGGCCGGCGGACGTGATCGAGATCGTGACCTTGCCGCGGTCGGCGTAGCTCGACAGGGCGTGATAGTGGCTCGCCATCTCGCGCACGAGCCCGAGCGGATCCGGCGGCGCGACCGGTGTGGCCGGCGCCGCGGCCGACGCGCAGCCAGCCACGAGCGCGATCCAGATCCTCATCCAACGAGTATACGAGCCTGGAAGTCGCCAGCCGCAGGGCGCGCTCGCATTTGCCGAGTGGGGACAGACCCACGCCGCGAGACCGTTGTCGCGCTATGGTCGCGACGTGCGCAGCACGATCTTCGCAGCAGTCATTCTCGCGACGGGATGCGGCCGCATCGGGTTCGATCCTGTGTCGTCGGGCGGTGATGACGTCGACGGCCAAACCGTTGGCGAGGGTGGTCTCGTCGCCTGGTGGAAGCTCGACGAGACGTCCGGCACCTCGGTCGCGGATGCCAACGGCAACCTCACCGGTACCTACGTCGGCGGAGCTCCGACCTGGACCACCGGAAAGATCGGAGGAGCCCTCGAGCTTGTCGGCAACGGCGACCATGTCGCGCTCGGTCAACCGGCACTCCTCGCCAACCTTCCGCCGGTCACGGTGACCGCATGGATCGATCCGATCGCCTTTGTCGACGACGGCGTCGCCCGCTGCATCTTCGACAAGGCATCCCCCGTCGCCGGGTGGGCCTTTCTGATCGACTCGAACGGCCTCGGTAGTATCGGCTTTGCCGGCTACTTCGAGTCAGGCGATCGCTCGGAGCGTGATTCCCACCCAGGTCGGCTGACGGCCGGGCAATGGACGCACGTCGCCGGGACCTGGGACGGTGGCAGCAGCAGCGGCGGCGTTCACATCTACGTCGATGGCGCGGAGATCACGTACATGATCGCAAAGGGTGGGCTACCGACCCGGCCTGACGATTCAGCCATCCCGGCGTCGATCAACTGCTCCGCGGGACCTGGCATGGCCGGCCTCATCGACGATGTTCGGGTGTTCGACCGGGTCCTCACCGAGGCGGAGATCGCGGCCATCTTCGCCTCGTAGCCTCGTCAGGACCGCGCGATCTTCCGAAACTGAAGACCCCGCGATTGCGGGGTCTTCACCTGAAGGAGCCACCCAGATTTGAACTGGGGAATGACGGTTTTGCAGACCGGGACCCGTCGAGAACTACACGCGATCTAAAAATCACGACCACTTACCCGGCACCACGCGACACCAACCGATACCGCGCGTGATGTTCGAAGGGGTGGAAAAAGGGGTGGCGAACGCGCCGCCCCTTTTGATTTTCAATTTCGTTTGCTCGAAGCGGGTGTGGAACGTCAGAGCGTCGGCGACGCGAGCCGCAGCACCGAAGGTACTCGCGTCGGGGCGGCAGCACGGAGGAGTCCGAACCCGATACCCGCGAGTCCCGTCATGAGGCCGGGGGGTTCGAGTCCCTCGGCTCCGTCGAGAAGCCAGCCGTTCGCAGTCCCACTTTGGAACGCCCGTGACAACTGTCGGTCAATCGGGGCCGACCACTCATCGCCGAGGCTCTGTCGGGCCTCGTAGAGGGTTTCCAGATTGCCGAAATCACCATGGCACAAGCAGTGGCCCCAGCCGAAAGCGTCGTCGAGGTGGGCGAGCGGCTCGTCGACGTCGTTGCGGACGTCTTCGCTCTTCAAACAGGCGAAGGCGCGCAGTCTAGAAAGTACAATCCCGGGAGCACCGTGACACCATCCCAGTCCGAAGCTCGCGTCCGTCGAATCGTGAAGCCCTCGAAGGTCTGGCCAGTTCCGGTTCTGCGGAGAGTAGCGGCTGCGCTCATATGCGAACGCATCGAGTGCGGCGTTGCGATGAATTTCATTCCGCGACCGCTGGTATAGCTCCGCCAGCACCCATCCGATTCCGGCGGCTCCGTGCCCGAAGCCGGTGAGGAGCCCGGTGCTCGCGATCGGGCTGGACCACGCACGACCATGTTCCACCTTCATCGATACCTCGACGAGACGATCGCCAAGCTCGAGTGCACTACCGATCAATACATCGGATGGCGCCGCGTCGTGGAGCGCCAGGAGCGACATGACGCAACCAGCCGTACCGCTGATCACATCGAACATCCGATCGTCGCGGGCACGCTGCGTTGCCACGCGCGCGACGGCGTTTGCCTCCGCGATCAACGCGCTGTCACCCCACATGTGCCCCATATGGGCGAACGCGTAGACGACACCGCCAAGACCGTCAAACGCACCACACGACCCCAAGCGATCTTGCTGGGCTCGGACAGTCTTCAGTGCTTGGCGAGCAAGGTGCTCGAATCTCGCTTCGCCGGAAACGCGTGCGAGGTGCGCGCAGAACAACGCAATTCCGGGAACCCCGTCGTACAGCGCCATCCCCACAGGGGTGATGGATGCTCGACCCTTTGCATGTGGTGCCGCCGAGATCCAGGAGGCCGCGCCGTCAGGACCGTGGACCGCGGTTCGCGCGATGCGGTCGCCGATCCGCATCGACTGCTCGAGGAGCTGCAACTGATCGGGTTTTGCGGCGACGTCGATACGGCGTCGCTCCCTGGGAGAGGCGTCCGTTGCACTCGAACCGAGAGCGGCGCGGACGATCCACGACTGGCGGGCGAAATCCTCATCGTCCAGCGTCGTCAGCTTGCGTCGTACGCTATCCATCGCAGGCTCGTCCAGGATGTTGTCAAAGACCGCACCGGATCCAGCATGTAGGTGCTTCGACATCGGACGAGTCGTAAACAGGGGAATGTCCCCTGCGCGGAGCTCGTTCGCTTCCGCCGCAGCGAGCGACGACCAACTCGCGTCGGGGTTCGACGACCAAAGCCACCCAAACAGCGCGTCGCGATCGACTGCATCCCGGAGCACGTCGGGATGAAAGCTCGCTTGCCGCAGTGATGCGTACACCATCGTTGGTCGGACGACGACGCGCGTCTCGTCGTGTCCGAAGCGCGCGATCGGGCCGTCATCGGCGAGCAGTTCATCGCGATGATCGCGGAGGCAACGATACATCGACGAAAATCCGGTGGAGAAGGCGTCGGCATAGTCGGCGAGATGGACGGCCTGACCTCCGAGGGTTGGCCGGTTGCGTCGTTCCGTGGTCACGGGCCGATCCTCGTGAAGTCGCATCTCATCTGTCCCGACGCCCAGCCAACTCGCGATCGGAAACGGAGATTGTTGTCCGGCAGCCCCGCCGATCGCGCTGAGGTCAATCCCGGCTTCGAACCCGCTCGCGAAGCTTCGGTGTGGAAGCATGCCAACGCGCAAAACTGAATGACGCAACATCCTGCTCGCTGGCTCGACCGAGGCGTGAGGTGAGGGCAGGTGAGGGTGAAATAACGTCTCTAGATCGACGAGGAACGGATGTTCTCCGCATGCGACAGCATTCTCGAAATGGACGTCGGTGGCGTCGAGGAGATGCAGCAGACCGAGATAGGCCCCCTGGCGCTCGTAGAAGCGGCGAACCTCATCGACGGATTCGCATCCTCTTTGTTCCACGCCCCCGACCCAACCATGTGTTCCACGGTCGAGGATCTTCAGGGTCGCGAACGGCGGGTGCTGTCCGCGATCGTTCACCCATCCGAGAAGCTCCTGAAAGTGGATGTCCACCGCGAGACTTCGCGGCTTGTAGAACAAACGCAGCCCACCGGTGGTCACCACCTCGGTAACCGAGCGACTTCCGCGATGAGCATCACCTCGATGCCATTGCACCGAGGTGATCGATCCGAGGTCCGTCGGTGAAAACGCAACGCCGAGGTCGCACCAGTCGGCGCACAGGCGTGTAAGGAACTCGAGCGTGACGATGCGCCACGTTTCGAGCGACTCGACGATGATTCGACCGAGTACCGGGTACTCGCGAACGATCGCGTACGCGTCGTCGGGTCGCGCGAGCTGCCTGCAGAAGTCACGAAACCGGTCCTCGGGCGTGCTGCCTGCCAGCCGATTCCGCATGCGTCGAACGTTGAGCTCGAGCACCAACGTTCGCGCGATCCTTGGCAGGAGGATCTCGGGCAACGCAACACGCGCGAGTTCGACAAACGCGCTGGCATCGCAAGGGCGTGTTTGGGCACGGCCCAGCACGTTACGCACCTCAGTCTCGAGCAGTTGGCAAGCCGACGCAATCCACGGCGCTGCGAGGTTCAGTAACCCGCCGAGGTCTCCAGCGGCCGGTGCGGACGACCATGGCGGACTCGGTGGCTGGGAAATACACGAATCAAGCTCGGCGACCCATCGCGGGGTGTGGCACTGGTCGTCGAGGGGTCGTCCGAGGACCTCGGCGAGCAACGTCTCGTCGATCGCATGGACCGCCGCCACCGATTCGAGCAGTCGGTCTCGAAAGAACGGAAATAGCGTGAGCCAACGCTGTAGATGTTGGTCTACCGCGAGCTCGTCGACGCTGAGATCAGCGTCATCACGGCGAAGCGCATTTAGCCGCTCGTGTATCGTGAGACCGAGGGCCCATCGCTCCGACGAAAGCACGACGCGGGCCATGCGTTGTCGCCACTACGCCGCCGGGCACTGATACTCGGAACAGAAGTCGCTGAGCTGGGAGGTCGGGTCGCAGTCGAGGTCTCCGCTGCAGCAGCAAATCTCACCGTGCACCGTCGACGTGGAGAATGCGAGCGCGGCACCGGCAGTTGCGGGCGTCATCTCTCCCGACGGATTTGGTGCCATTCCCCATTCGAGGTCGCTCAACGTGCAGCGGTAGTCCACGTCTCTCCACGCCCGCTCCACGTCCGGAACAAGGACCTGCAGTGCCTTCGTCCACTGATAGGCAGACGCGATGAGCTCGTCCGAGCCCAAGTCGCCGCCGCTCGCCAGGACCAACGAAAGGGTGGACCGGCCGTGGTACGCCGCTCGCTGTAGCCGCAAGAACTTGTCTTGCGGCAACGTGACCGTGAGGGGAGGCACGAGGGGCCTGGTAGCTGTTGGTGTCGCCTTACTGAGTCGCTTGTAGCTGCCACCGAGACAGAACACGACGGCCAAGCCGCGCACGATGTGCGCCACCAAGTTTGCTGCATCGCCGTGGATGTTGCCGTCGAACGGCCACCCACTCGCCGGTACGGCAACGGGCGCGAACACGTGTGCGATCGCCGGATCCTGAAGCAGCGAAATTGCGCGCGCGAAGATCGCACGTGACTGGTCGACAGTGAGTGAGAGTCCGTGGCCCTCGAGTGGCTCGAGCTGGGCGCGACACGAGGTCGCCACCGTCCGGAACGCCTCGCGCATCGCATCGCTCGGCGCCTCCAGGTAGCGTAGCGCCGCCTCCCGCAACGGTGGCGTTGCCAAGGCGACCTGATATAAAGGCTTGAAGTTCAGAGTTCGCTGAAAGGTGTCGGGCCACAGAGGGTCCGCACCAACCTTGAAACGAAACCCTGCGAGGGTCTCCGCGGTCTTCGGGTCGAGCGCTCGATAGTTCTGCGGACGTACTGCTACGTCGAACGATAGAACTCTCGCGACCTCCACCAGCGGGTTCAGAGCCCAGAGCCCGTACAGCTCCGCGAGAGGGTGTGGTGTTTTAGACGCCGCCGCCATTTCGCAAAACGGTAACACAACCTCAGCGGAGAGAACGAATCGCGATCGGCTCGATGTAGAAGTTCGCGCTCTCGACGGTCGTCAAAACGATGTCAGGCCGGCGATCGGGTTGGACAATCCCGAAGCCGAGCTGACCGATCATCAGGACCGAGCCGGTGGGTGCCGATACCGGCACCGCAAGGATAGTTCCGCTCTCGCTAACGCCTCCAAGCCCCGCACGACATCGCGCCGCGAAAGCGGACATCGACTTTCTCCAGTCTGTCGGTATCGTTGGCTGCACTCGCACGCCGTGCAGAGCGAGCGAGCGAAACGCATCGAGAGCCACGTCAGATTCTATGGAGACCAATAGGTCCCGCAGTCGGGCGAGCAAGACCTGGGGCTCGGCGATCGCCACCAGGGCGCGGGCGATTGCGATGGTGCATCGAAACCCGAGTGCGGCACCTGCGTCGGTGTAGTCATCGAACTCGACAACATCGATTTTCTTCTCTTCAGCCATTTCGCCCCCGTATGAAGCGTACCCGATCCTCTCGACAACACATGGCGCGATATTGTGCCTGAACGCCGTCACGCCCATGCGCGCCTCCAATCCGGCGATCCCCTTCTTGCTCGGCTTTCCCGAGGATTCCATCACGTTCTCCATACAAGCGGCGCGAGAGCTCGAGCTCGATCGCGTTGCCGGAATCGATCCTGACGCTCGTGTCTTGTCTGCTTGCATAAGACAGGGCGACCACGGCGACCACGGCTGCTCGTACGTGCTTGGTGTCGCGGAGCCAGATCACGATGCCTGGCTTTCGCGTGCGCGTGTGAGCGTCCGGTCGACAGCATCTCGCATGAGGGCCCTGCGCCGTCCCGGCGTGATTGACGACGCGGGACTCTCGCTGAATGCCAGGTGCCCGAGTCCCATATCAACGCAGTCGTCAATGGAATGAAGAGCAAGCCCGCGAGGTCCTCAAGGAGTGGAAGCGAAGCGGTGAGACGATCGCCGTGTTCTCGCGGAAACGTGGCTTGGTGCCGGAGCGGCGGTACATCTGGAGGAAGCGTTTTGCGGGGGAGGCAGGTGCGGCGAATATCAAGATAGTTGTCGCATGAGATTTCATGATGGGAGTCGTTCGGCTTCGGCGTGATTCTCCGGGTTGAGGGTGACGGGCAACGCATGGCATCGAAGAATTGTTGATGGCAGCCTGATTCCGTCGCGTTTTGACGCTGAAGTCGATCGGCACGTTCGTCGCCGTGTCGAAGATCGTGCCGTTCATCGACAGCGGCGACACTCGGCGCGGATCGCTGATCATCGGCAACGAGTTCGATTGATCGTCGGGGTGGTGACGACATACGTGGTGGGCGACGCCGAAGTCGCGCAGCCGGGCCGCTACGCGAAGCGCGGGCACCCGCGTGGTGGATGTGTCTATGCCGTCCGTCTCGAGTTGTGCCGTCGGTGCGGCATTCAGTTTGCGGTCTGTCGCTCCTGCGACCGAGGGCAGAGGCACTGCACACGCAGCTGCGCCGCCGAAAGCAGGCGTCTTGACCTCGCCGAGATCCGACGGCGCTATCGGCGAAGCCCTGCCGGTCGCGACGCCCACCGCGAGCAGGAGCGTCGTCGACGTGGCCGTCTACGCGCGGCGGGTCGCATGTCGAACGCGACCGACGCCGATTCCGTGGGCGATCACACTTCCCAGGTCGATGTCGCCGCGAGTAGCGTCGACTCGCCGAGGCGTGCGCCAGGTCCCATCGATGCCTGGTCCAAGCCGACCAGGGTGCAGCAGCCCCAGAGGGTCCCCCTTCAGTCAGTGCCACCGCTGCACGCGGACCACGTCCTTCGTCGCGCACGGTGGTTGGGCGCCGCGGTGGCGTGCTCGAGATCGCGGATCAGCGCGACCCGGGGTCGACTGTCAAATCACGACGGAGAAGGCGGGCCGTTAACACAGGCATCGTGAAGCTGGGGACGAACCACTACGAGATCCGCGTGCGGGCGACGTGCCCGCGCACGGCAAAGCGAAAGGAGTTGCGGCGAGAGTTTCAATGCTCGCTGACCGAGGCGCGCGCCTTCCAACGCGCGCTGCAAGACGAGTTGATCGGGAGCCTGGACAACGAGCACGCCGACAGGGAACGCCTCAAGGACTTCGCGCCCTCGTGGCTTCTTGGTCGTAAGGGACTGATCAAGGCGACGACGGCGCGGAAGATCGCGATGGTCTGGGACGAGCACATCGCCACATCGAAGATCGCAGACCTCTACATCGACGAGATCCGATCAGCGGATGTGGAGGAGTGGATCACCGAGCTGCGCGGGAAGAAGTTCATCAAGGGGAAGGGGCCGCTTGCGAAGCGGACGGTTCGCTCGAAGAAATCCGAGCCGCGTCCGCTCTCGCAAGGAACGATCAAGGGCTACTACCGCGTGCTCTCGCAGATCCTCAAGGTCGCGACGGCGCGCGCAGGAGTCCGGAACCCCTGCGAGGGCGTAGAGCGCGTGAAGCCCGGGAAGCGCAAGCCGAACTTTCTCGAGAGAGAAGAGATCGGGAGCGTGCTCGCGCACGTTCAGACGAGCGCCCCCGAGTGGTACGCGGCGGTGTTGCTCGACGTGTTCTCCGGACTGCGCTGGGGCGAGCTCTCCGCGCTTCGTTGGGAGGATCTGGACGAAGTAGAGGGCGTGATCAGAGTGCGTCGTAACAATGACAAGGGGACCGTGGTCGATTCGACGAAGAACGGCCAGGATGACGACGCACCGAAGATCGTTCCGCTGCTTGTACCGGTTGCCGAGGTGTTGCGAGCGCGCCGCAAGGCGATGATCGCGGCACAGCATCCGGGGCTGGTGGACGGTTGGATCTTTCCGACCGTCAAGGGAACGCTGCACAAGGGCTCCCCCTTGCGCGACGTGCTCGACGCGGCGTGCGCGGCGTGCGAAACGAAACGCCGGATCACCACGCACGGGCTTCGCCACACGGCTAACGATTTGTTGAGGCGCGTGGCGGATGGAGATGTCGTACGCGCGATCATCGGTCACTCGACCGAACAGATGACGCACCACTACTCGCACGTCGACGAGAATGAAAAGCGCGCGGCGGCGATGCGCGCGTTTGATGGGGTGCTCGCGGGATCCAAAGGGGTGGGAAAAGGGGTGGCGGAACGTGCGATGGCCGTAACGAGCGAGGCTCCAAAAGTAGAAGACCCCGCGATTGCGGGGTCTTCTCTCGGAGGAGCCACCCAGATTTGAACTGGGGAATGACGGTTTTGCAGACCGTTGCCTTACCACTTGGCGATGGCTCCAGGGGCCGTACTTCTAGCACAGCTCGACCGTGGCTGAAAAGCCAATGTGCGCCGGCGCTCGTGGCGGTTCGTGCGCCTACGCTCGTTCGTCCACGTGGCTGTGGGAGTTGCGCGGAGATCGCGGCACGATGCTCGCGGCACGGCGGCTGCAAAACGCTAGCGCATGGACATCGTCACATGGCTCGTGGTTGGACTCGTCGCCGGCGTGCTCGCCGGTCTCCTCGTCGGCGGCTATGGCGTGCTCGTCGACATGGTCATCGGCATGGTCGGCGCCCTCGTCGGCGGCTCGCTGTTCGCGCATGAAGGATGGCATGCCCCGATCTCCGGTCTGGGCGGCACCATCTTCATCGCGTTCATCGGCGCGGTGATCCTGCTCGTGATCCTCAGGCTGCTCCGTTCGGCCACCGGCGGAGCTCCGCTATCACGACGCTAGCCGAACCGACCGTGATTGTCGGTGGTGCTGAGCGTGCGTGGATCCATGCGATCGCAGCACACGATCCCGTGGAGATGGTCGATCTCGTGCTGGAGGATCCGCGCGTACCAGCCGGTCGCTTCGATCACCCGTTCGGCGCCGTGCTCGTCGAGTGCTTCGACCCTCACGGACCGATAGCGCGGCACCATCATCACGAACCCCTTGAACGACAGGCAGCCCTCGTAGGCGACGACACGCTCGTCGCCGATCGGCGCGAACGTCGGATTGACGATCACGTGGAACGGGACCGCCGTGCGTTCGCGGGTCGCGAGTTGCTCGGGAGTCAGGCCGGCGTGGCGCTCGGGCGCGTCCTCGATCACGGCGAGCGCGAGCGAGAGGCCGATCTGCGGCGCGGCGAGCCCGACCCCGGGCGCCTCGCGCATGGTCGCGCGCATGTCGTCGATCAGCTGCGCGAGGCCGGCGAGGGCAGCGGCCTCGATCGGTTGCGCGGTCGCGCGGAGCACGGGGTCACCCATCTGGACGATCGGGAGCATGGCGTGGCTATAGTACGCGGATGAAAAGCGTCGCGTATGCGGTCGAGGATCGAGTCGCCACGATCACGTTGAATCGGCCGCACCGGCTCAACGCGATCGATGCGTACCTGCCGGACGAGCTCGCCGCGTGCGTCGCCCAGGCGAACGCGGATCGTGACGTCCACGTGATCGTCGTGACCGGGGCAGGGCGCAGCTTCTGCGCCGGCTACGATCTCCAGGACTTCGCGGAGCGCCCGGGGCCGAACCCGGGGGTCCAGGACATGCCGTGGGATCCGATGGTCGACTTCCAGTTCATGTCCGGTAACACGCAGAAGTTCATGTCGCTGTGGCGTTCGTACAAGCCGACCATCGCGAAGGTCCGTGGTCACGCCGTCGCCGGCGGCAGCGATATCGCGCTGTGCTGTGATCTGATCGTGATGGCGAGCGACGCGAAGATCGGCTACCCGCCGGCCCGCGTGTGGGGGATCCCGACCACGGCGATGTGGGTGTACCGGGTCGGTGCCGAGCGCGCCAAGCGCATGTTGTTGACGGGTGATCTGATCACCGGCGCGGAGGCGCACGAGCTCGGCCTGGTCAGCGCGGCCGTGCCGGAGCCGGAGCTCGATGCGGAGGTCGCCAAGCTCGCGGCGCGGATGAGCGGCGTGCCGCGCAACCAGTTGATGATGTCGAAGCTGATGATCAACGCCGCGTTCGACAACATGGGTTTGGCGTCGACGCAGATGTTCGCCACGCTGTTCGACGGCATCGCGCGGCACACGCCCGAGGGGATGTGGTGGAAGCAGCGCGCCGAGGAGGTCGGCTTCAAGCAGGCGGTGCAGGAGCGCGACTCCGGCGACGTGATCGCGCCGGGCGTGTCGCGCTAAGGCTCGAGGTCCATCGCGAAGTCGAGGAACGTGTAGCGATCGCGGAGCTCGCGCGCGTGCGTGAACGCCTCGGCGAACAGCCGATCGGAGAAGCCGATCTGCGCGGGCGTGGTCGGCGCACCTGCCGCGGTCAACACGGCCGCGAGCCGCTCGGGGGGCTGCACGATCTGCGCGAGCCGCGCGTGGATCGCCGGCCAATCACGGGCGAGGCGCTCGTTGGTCGCGGCGAGATCGATCTGCTTGGCCACGACGTCATGCCACACGGCGGCGCCGCGCTCGGGGCCGAAATGATCGATCACCGATTTGTGCGTGATGCCGACCGGACGCAGCCGGGGCGTGCCGGGGCGCGCGAGCACCGTGGTCTGCAGCCGGGCCATCACGAGCGTGGCGACGCCGACCTGCTCGCCGTGAAACGGCTTGACCACCGGGCCCTGACCGCTCGTGATCATCTCGAGGTAGTGCGAGATCAAGTGCTCGCCCTGACTCGCGGGGGAGCTGCCGCCGCACAGGGTCATGCCGAACCCCGACAACACGAGCACGCGCGCGAGCGAGCGCAGCACGACGTGATCTTTCGCGAGCAGGCCGGCGGCGTGCTCGAACAGCACGCGCTCGTCGTCGTGGACGAGCGTGAACGGCACCTCGCGGTACGGCTTGTCGAGCAACAGGTGCGCGAGCAACCAGTCGGCCTGCGCGGTCGGCCGGCAGATCGAGTCCCCGAGCCCGGCCCGGATCAAGCGGGGCGGGGCGTGGGCGAGCACGTCGAGATCGAAGAACGCGGCGACCGGCGTGCGCACCCGAACCGAGCGCTTCGCGCCATCCTCGTGGATCGAGGCGCTCGTCGAGGTGAAGCCGTTCATCGACGGTGCGGTCGCGAACACGAGCTGCGGGATCCCGCGTGCGAGCGCGGCGAGCTTGGCGAGGTCGTTGACCGTGCCGGAGCCGACCGCGATCAACGCCGCGGTGCCGGGCGCGAGGCGGGACTCGACCCACCCGACGGTCGACCGGTCGCACTCGGGCTGCTCGGGCAACACGATGCGCTGGACGCGAAACCGGGTCTCGAGCGCGCGCGCGACCCGTTCGCCGAGCGCCGCGTAGGTGTCGACATCTCCGAGCACGGCGAACGAGTCGCCGAGTTGCAGTTGTTCGACGAGCTCGACCTCGCGGCCGGCGAGCGAGGGCTCGATCGCGATCGCGCGGGCCTCGCAGCGCAACAGCTCGCCGGTCTCGGGATCCGGATACGTCCCCGCGAGGAGCTCGGCGATGGGATCGTGCGGATCAGCAGGCATCGAGGATCGCCCGGAGTTGAGACCTGAGCGAGCCCGCGCGGGGCACGAACGAGCCGTCGAAAGCTGCCGAGCCGATCGTGAACGCGTCGGCGCCGGCCTGCTTGAGCGCCTGGATCTGCGCTGCGTCATGGACGCTGCCCGCGACCAACAGGAACCCGGGCGTGGCACGCCGGGCCGCGCGCACGAGCTCGAGCGGATCGGCCTCGGTCGCGCGGTACGCGAGCAAGTCGACGCCGGCGCACCCCATCGCGGCGAACCGCTTGCAGTCGGCCTCGACCTCGGCCGCGGAGCCCGCGAGCTTGGTCGGATGCGAGAACGGCTTGCCGGGGAACGGGTGATACGTGGTGGCGCTGCCGCGCAGGAGCTCCAGCACCTCGTCGACCTGCGTGCCGCCGAGCAAGCGATCGACGCCGATGTCGCGTGCGACCCGCGCCGAATTCAGGCACGCCTCGGGCGTCGTCGACACGACCTCCATGTACGAGGTCGCGCCGCGGCCGCGGATTCGCGCGACGAGCTCGCGCAAGGTCCCGGGCGTCACGCCGACATCCTTGAAGCCGAGGTGCGCGAGCGGCAGTGCTTCGATCTCGTCGAGCACGTCGAGCGCGTCGGAGACCGTCTGGTCCGAACGAGTGAGCATGAACACGAAGTCCATCCCCGGAGTGTAGTCCAGGTGGAACGTGCCGTGCTCTCGTGGGCCCCGATGCGTGCGGTCCGGGCCGGCGCTCGAGTGCTTGGCACACGGCATGCCGAACGGCTGGACATCCACCTGATGACGATCGCCCTGCCGGGGCACCCGCAGCGCGTGGCCGGCTCGCCACCTCGAGCCGCCCCGCAGCCGCGCGTAGTATCGTCAACCGATGCGAACGGTCCGCGCGACTCGTTACCTGACACCGCTCCGCGAGGGCGGCTCGGTGCCGGCGATCATCGAGGCCGATGACAGCGGCACGTATGTCGTGAAGTTCCGCGGCGCGGCGCAGGGCTCGCGGGCGCTGATCGCCGAGGTGATCGGCGGCGAGCTCGCGCGCGTGCTCGGGCTACCGGTCCCGCAGCTCGTCGCGATCGATGTCGACGTCGTGCTCGCGCGGTCCGAGCCCGATCCCGAGATCCAGGCGACGCTCAAGGCCAGCGGCGGCATCAATATCGGGCTCGATTACCTGCCGGGTGCGCTCAACTGGGAGCCGGTGATGCCGCGGGTCGACGCGGCCCTCGCGGCGCGGATCGTGTGGTTCGACGCGCTGATCTCGAACGTCGATCGCACGGCGAAGAATCCGAACATGTTGCGCTGGCACAAGCAGCTCTACCTGATCGATCACGGCGCGGCGCTGTACTTCCACCACGACTGGCCGAACCGCGCCGCGAAGGCGCGGCTGCCGTTCGCGCCGATCGCGCAGCACGCGTTGCTGGGGGTGGCGGGCAGCCTGCTCGATGCGGACACCGCGCTCGCGCCGCTCGTCACGATGGATGCGCTGCGCGCGATCCTCGCCGACGTGCCCGACGACTACCTCACCGCCGAGCCGACCCCGGCCGCGACCCGCGAGGCGTACCTCGCGTACTTCGCGGAGCGCCTGGCCGCGCCGCGTGCATTCGTCGAGGAGGCCGAGCGTGTCCGGATCGGTTGAGTCGTTCGACTGGGCCCTGATCCGCGTCGTCCCGCGGGTCGAACGCGGCGAGTGCGTCAACGTCGGCGCGATCGTCGCGTGCGCGACGAAGCGGTATCTCGGCGCGCAGCTGGCGCTCGATCCCGCGCGCGTGCGAGCGCTCGATCCGACGATCGATCTCGACGAGCTCGGCCTCGGGCTCGTGTCGATCCCGTTGATCGCGGCCGGTGATCCGGCCGGCGGCCCGATCGCGGCGCTGCCCCGCGGCGAGCGGTTTCACTGGCTGGTCGCGCCGCGCAGCGCGGTGATCCAGACCTCGCCGGTCCACACCGGGTTGTGCACGGACCCCGAGGCGGCGCTCCATGATCTGATTCGGCGTCTCGTGAACACGTGAGCGTCGGCGAACCGCTCACCTACCGAGGCCGTTGCGGCCCACCTCGGTGGCGCGGCCCCACAGCCGTCAGTAGCCGGGCGGCGTCGAGTAGCCGCGTTGTGGGAACGGATCTGCGGTGTCGCGCTCGTGGAGCTCGCCGCGCGTCCACACCGCGCCGCGCTCGGAGAAGATCGCGAGGCCGACGACGCCGACGTTGCGATCCCCGGAGGTCTGCGCCGCGTAGGAATCGGCGACCCGGCCGAACCGGAACGCCGCGACGTCCGCGTCGGAGGTGCGGAAGCCATCGATCACGAGCGTGTCGTGGGGATCGACGAGGTAGCCGCGCCGTTGTGGATCGGCCGGCTTGCCATCGATCACGTCGAGCCCATCGACCGACGCGACGATCTCGAAGCGTGCGGTCGTCGCGTTGCGCACGATGATCTTGTAGCGCTCGCCATCGTCACCGATCACGAGCGCGCGGCCACCGGCGGCGTAGCCGGGCAACGTGCGGCCGGTGTCGTCGACGAGCGCGACCGAGAGCGAGCCATCGCCGGCCGGGACCTCGAGCGGGCGCGGGGACGCGTCGAGATACTCCGCGTGCGCGCGCACGCCGGCCTCGTCGTTGTAGTGCAGGAGGACCTCGGCCCACGGGGCGGAGCCGGCGCGCACGAACGGCGCGAAGCTGATCGGCGCGTACACCGTTTCGCCGAACGTGGTGCCGAGCCCGGGCCGCTCGGGCGCGGCGGCCGTCTCGCTGAGCGCCGATGGACCTTCGCCCATCGAGATCGACGCGTGCGCCGGCGGCCCGGCCGGCGGTGTCTGATAGCCGCCGCCGTAGGCCGTCGCCGTCGGCATGGCCATCTGTTGCTTCGCACCGCCACCCGCGCACGCCGAGATGGCGAGCAACAGGCACGACGAGACCATCTGGTGCCGAGGCACCTCCAGCGTGACGCGCATGACCGAACCTTTCTAGTGGCCGAAGTGGACGCCGAAATCGAAGAACATCGTGACGTCGGTCCGCGACGGCGTGGTCGCGGTGTCACATGGGCCACCACAGGTGGCCATCGCATCGGGTTGCAGCGGCGCCTCCGCGAGGAACGTGCGGAACGCCATGTAGTAACCAGCCGAGTGGCGGCGGCCCGCGCGATCGCGGTCGCCGCGGCCACCGAAATCGAAGCCGAGCGCGAGCTCGAGGCTCGGCCGATCCAGGACGCCACCGTGCATCCACTCGACGTGCTCGTAGCCGGCGCCGAGCTCGCCCCAGAAATCGCAGATCCCGGTCGAGTCAGGGCCGAGGTTCGCGAACGAGTAGCGTGCCGCCGCGCCGAACCGCGAGCCGCGCCCGCGGCGCTGCAACATCTCTCCGGAGCCATCGCCGACCTTGTAGTAATCGAAGGTGCCGCGCAGCGTGACATCGCCGATGCGATAGCCGAGCCCGCCGGCGACACCGACCGAGAAGCCGTTCGCGTCACCGACGTCCGAGCCGCCGAGCACCATCCCGACCCGCCCGTCGATCGACCGCGGTGACGCCGCTGCATCCGGCACGGCGACGATCGCGTTCCGAGCTGGCGCGTTCGGAGGTGGCGCCGCTAGCTCACCGCCGGTAGCGATCACCGCCTGCGCGAGGGCGTTCGACGAGAGCGCCGCGACGAGCGCGACAGCCAGGCGTTGCGTCATGTGCCTGTTCAACGCGAGCCGCGCGCCGGCCTTACACGTCGATCCGGTTCACCACGGCCACAGCGACCACGTGAAGTAGCTCCCGGCCAGCATGATCGCGGTGATCGCCCACGCACCTACGAGTTGCAGCGCACGCTCCGGCAGCGGCCGCTTCCACAGCGCACACGCGATCACGCCGAGCGCCGCGCCGCACGCGGCGCCGCCCACGCCCCACGCGATGAGTCCCCAGTACACCATCGCGATCGCACCGGCGGGTGCGCGGATCACGACCTCGCCGGTGATCGGCAGGTAGGCCAGGCACGGCCAGTGGCCCCAGTCACACGCGGCGTACGCGAACGCGGCGCCGATCAGCGCGCCCATCGCGATCACGTACGCGCGTTGCGCGCGCGGCATCATCGCAGGCCGCCGGTGTGGCAGCGCCGGCACGTGGTGCCGGTGAGCTTGAACGCGTGCGTCCCATCGTGGCACGGCGCACAGGTCGCCTTCGCGGGCGCGGCGAGCGTGACGAGCGGCCCGGTGAGCTCGGTATGACACGCGGTGCACGCCGAGCTCTGGTGAGATGCGTGATCGAAGCCGAGCCGCACGGACCACGGGTCCGCGCTCCGCTTCGCGAGCCGCTCGGCCGCGAGCCCGAGCCGATGACACGCGGTGCAGTCGGCGAGCTGCGGCGTCGCGCCACCGCGCGCCGCGTGGCAGCCGGTGCCGGTACAGGCGGCGTGGCCGCGCGGCGTCCGTAGCTGGGTGGTCGGCGTGCGCAACGAGTGACAGCTCGTACAGGCACCGGCGTGCTTCGCGTGATCGAGCGATGCGCCGAACTCGGTAGAGTCGGGCAGGGGGCGATCGGCGCGCAGGTGGCGCCACGGCTCGGTCGCGTTGTGGCACGCGCCGCACGTCTTCGGATGGCGCAGCCCGAAATCGTCGGCGTGGCATCGCGTGCACGCGGCGTGGCCCGCGGTCCGGACCTCACCCGTCTTGGTGTCGAGCAGGTGACACGTGGCGCACGGCTCGCCGGCGACCAGCGCCGCGTGCACCGTGTCGTGGCGGAACCGGGCGTCGGGGCGAGCGACGACGAACGTATCGGTCGGCGCGGCGTGACACCTGGTGCACGACGCGGTCACCGCGAACGCCTGCTTGCCGTCGTGGCAGCGCGCGCAATCGGCGGTGGTCGGCCGCGGCAGCTCGCTGGCATCGGACTCGCGCACCTTCGCGTGGCACGTGGTGCAGTCCCTGCCGGCGCCGCTGCGCGCCGCGTGGGCGCGGTGCGAGAAGATCGCGGTGACCGTGTCCTGCACGGCGGCGAGCTCCGGTGGCTGGGGCCTGCCGACGGCGCGCGGGTGGCAGCTGGCGCACGCCGTCATCGCGAACGCCTTCGCCTTGCCGTCGTGGCAACTCGCGCACCGCGCGTGCGGTGCCGGCGGCTTGGTCGCGGCGAGATCGTGGCACTGCGTGCACGCGACCTCGCGATGCTTGGCGTGGCCGAGCTCCAGGTTGAAGTCGCGATCGATCCGGTACGGCGGGTACGGCACCGCGAGCCTGCCGGTGAACGGCGCGACCAGCGCGGCCTCGGCGTGGCAGTTCGTGCACAGCTTCAGGCGATCCGCGCCGATCGCGAGCTTGGTGCCGCGCTTCGCGGGTGGCGGTGGCCCGCCATGACACGCCCCGAAACACGCGGCGTGGCCGGGTCTGCCGATCAGCCGCCCGGCCTTCTGCTCGTGACAGCGCGTGCACGCGATCGGGGCGCCACCGTCGACATCGACGTTGCGCGCGTGGAGCGTGTGATCGAAGCCGATCGCGGTCGCGCGCGGCTCGCCGGATGCGACCGTCGCGACCGCCGCGAGCGCGCCGAGCGCCAGCGCTACCGCGATCACGGCCTTCAATAGACCCCCTCCATCATGAGGCGCAGGCTCTTGTAGCCCGTGATGTTCGGCGTGAACTCCAGCGAGCTCGACAGGTCGTAGCTGGCGAACAGCCGCAGCCGGTTGCCGATCCACGCGTCGATCTGGGCGCGACCGCCGCCGCGATAGCCGAGACTCTTGATCCCGGTATCGAGCGCCGAGCGGCAATCGCTCGCGCCGGCCTGCAGCGCGCAGTAGTCGAGCGAGTAACGCGTGCGCCGGCCGTAGACCTCGAGCAGGAACGAGAACTTGCGCGCGCCGAGCGTCATGCGCGCCGTCGTCCCGATCTCGGTGAACCCGCGCTCGCCCATCTGCGAGCTCGCGTTGACCGGAATCGGATCCGGTTGGTTCGGGACATCGATGATCTCGGCCGAAACCTGATCGTCGCGTTCGGTCTGGCGCGACAGCACGGTCGCGCCGATCGCCACCGTTCGGCGGACGCGGACCTCGAGGGCGCCGCCGCCCTCGAGGTAGCTCGGGGTGTACGTATCGCGCGTCTGGTCGGTCGCGAGGTCGGCCGCGAGCGCACCGCGCAGGTAGAGGTCGATGTTCTCGGCGATCAGCGTGCCGGCGCGCGCGGACGCGAGCAGCTGCGGCAACACCGGGCCGAGGTCGAGGTAGCGCTTCGCCGCGATCGGATCGGGCTCGAGCACGGTCGGATCCCACATCCAATCGGTGCTCGCGTCGTGGGTCACATCGAGGACGAGGTTGGTGACCTCGTGCCAGCGGATCCGGAGCTGGACGTGTTCGTTGACGAACTTGCCGGCCAGCGTGCGCGCTTGCCCGGTCAGCGTGAAATCGCGGCGCGGCCGCCAGTCGACTTCGACCACGTTATGGCGCGAGCTCTCGACGTTCGTGCCCTGGGTGAACGTCACGCTCTGCGCGCCGATCGTGATCGGCAGCGGCGTGGCCAGATCGCGTAGGTCGAAGCGCAGCGAGCCACCGACGATCGCGGCGCGTGACTGCGGCAGGCTCGGATCGATCGTGTAGTCGGGGACCTGGCTGCCGGCGTACGCGGTCGCGTGGACGAGCTTGCCCTCCCACGCGACGTTCGCGCCGTAGAAGTGCAGGACCCACGGTCCGTAGACGTATTGTTCGCCGGCCCGGATCCGCAGCGGGGCGTAGGCGGGATCGCCGACGAAGTCCTTGACCTCGGCCCACGCCGAACGCGGCTCGAACAGGTCGCGCTCGAACCACGTCGCGACGGGCTGTGCGACGGGCCGATCGGCCATCGCGTTCGGATCGTAGACCTTCTGCTGGCTCGCGAGGATGAACCTACCGGCGAAGTACGACGACAGCGAATCGAACGCGAGGCCGTGCGTGCTCAGGTAGCCCTCGCCGAAGCCGTACGCGCGGATCTTCGTGAATTGATCCGCGGTCGCGGTCGAGCTCTGGTTGACCAGCTGCGCACCGTCGACGACGTACCCGAGGTTGACGCGTGCCGAGACCCGTTGGTGCAGATCACGGACCTGCGCAGGCTCGTTCGCCGGCTGGGGCGGCGGCGGCGGCGGCGCGGGTTCGGGTGCAGAGGGCCCGGGCTTGGCCGCGGGGAGCACCGGCGCGGTCGCGGCGACCGCTCGACGCCTCGCGGGCCGCATGTGGAGGCTCGCGACCGGATCGTGGTCGAGGCGCAGGCGAACGTCCGCGTGCGCCGCGCGTGCGAGCACGAGCAGCGCGAGCATGCGTGTCACACGCACGCGGTCACCTCCGCGGAGCTCCGACGGCGCTCTGATGACAGCCGGGCCCGCTGCAGCCGATCGAGATGCCGCTCACGTGGCAGGTCAGGCATGCACGCACGTTCTCGCGCGCGAGCACCGCGTGCTCGCTGCCGGCGAACGAGCCGGGGAAGCCATGCGAGCGCGGTCGCTGCGCGTGGCACGCGGTGCAGAACTCGATCACGTGGCACCGTGCGCAGCGCTCGCGATCGGCGGCGGCCTCGGGGCCATGGTCGACCTCGCGGAACGTGATCCGGTGATCGGCCGGCCGCATCGTCTGATGGCACTCGTCGCAGGTATCGCGCGGGTTGCCCGACATCTGGGTGTGGCACGTCGCGCAGCGCGCACTATCGCGTTCGGCGGCTTCGGCGTGGTCGCGGCGGAAGGCGATCGTGTGGTCGAGGGGGCGCTCGGTCGCCGGCAGGTGATTGCGCGGCGCGAGCGTCGTCAGGGTCTGGGTGCGGCCGGCGTGGCACGTGCCACAGACTCGCATCCGTGCACCCTCGGGCGTGCGGTCGGTGTCGTCGTGGCAGCCGACGCAGTTCTCGATCCGCGGGGCGGCGTGGCTCGCGTAATCGGTCGCGAGCGCGCTCCCGGCGTGGCACTGCTCGCACTTGATCGGCGTGCCCCGGCGATCGCTGCGGTGGCTCGCGTGATCGAACTTGAGATCGCCTCGGATCAGCCGCGCGCGCGTGCGCAGCTGGTCGCGCGGGGTGTGACAGCTCGTGCATTCGGCCATCGTGACGCGGCCCTTGGGGCTCGCCTCGGCGGCGTGACAGCGCGCGCAGGTCGCGTGATCGGGGCGCACGAGCTTGTCGTCGCGGACGTGGCAGTCGTTGCACGTCACGTGGAAGCCGACCGCGGCCTCGAGCTTGGTCGCGTCCATGTGCGTTCGGTGCGAAAACTGGGAGGGCTCGGCCTGCCAGATGTCCTCGCTGGGATATGCACGCAACGGCGCCGCGAGCGGTTCGCCGGCGCGTGGGGGGATGACGTCGACGTGGCAGACCTTGCAGAGCTCGCCGGGCTGGACCAAGAACGCCTGGGCGTGGCAGCGGTCGCACGGCGCGTGGTCGTCGCTGCCGGGCCGCGCGCCCATCGTGTGGCACTCGATACAACTGATCTGGGCGTGCTGCGCGTGCGAGATCCGCGTCGGATCGTGGTTCGGGAGCGGCACCTCGGGCGCGACCTGGCTCGAGCACGCCGCGAGCGTCACGGCGATCAAGAGGATGACGCGCCCCACGCCGTTGAGGACGGTAACACTAAAGCAGCGAGAGCGTCCCGGCGAGGGCCGCCTCGCGATCGGTGTGATCGAGGTGAGGCCGGGCGGGGGTCAGCACGCGGCGGGCGAGCACGCGGCAGGGAGCGGCATCGGGCCGCCACCAGGCTACGGCGAACTCGCGGGGCTCGCCGGCCGGGGTGTACGCGACGACCACGACCTCACCGGCGGACGGCCCCCGAAGCGAGAGCGCCCGGAGCAGGGCGTCGAGCGCGGCGTGGACCACGATCGTCCCGCCGGCGAGCAGGGCCCCGTGTGCGGTCTCGAGCAGGCGCGCGACGAAGTCGGGGTCGGTCGAGGTCCACAGCGGCCCTGCGCTCGGCAGCCCCGGCTGCGCCGGGATCGGCGCGTTGCACGTGATCAGCTCGGCATGGACGTTCGCGAGATCGCCGTGCAGCGGCTCGAGGTGCGCGATCCGCGACAGCCGCGCGCCGAGCGCCGCGTAGCTCAGCGCGCGCGGGTTGAGATCGCTCGCGACCAGCCGGTGGGCGTACTCGGGGTGCGCGAGCTGCGCGGGCGCCGAGCCGCACCCGAGATCGAGCCACGTGTCGCGACGACCCGGTGGGATCGCCGCGGTCAGGTGGGCGCTCGAATCGTCGGGCCAGCACACCGTCTCGATGCCGTTCGCGTCGAGGCGATCGCAGACCACGAACGATGCGCCGTGGCGCGCGGCGATCGGCAGGATCGCGACGCGCGCGCGGACGTAGGCGCCGTCACCCTCGAGCAGGTCGTCGAGCTCGCCGAGCGGCGGCACGAGGGCGCGCCCGATCTGCCGGCCCGCGGCGAACACCGCGAGGAGCGCGCTCGCCGTGTTCGTCACCGGGCGCGCCCACAGCTGGTCGTAGCCGCGGCGCAAGTCGGGGATCGATCCGGCGCTCGCCCACGCGCGCAGTTGGGTCGGTCCGAACCCGAGCGCGCGTAGATCGATCACGGCGCCGACAGGTACTGGCGTGCGAGGTCGTACTCGGCGTCCATCACGAGCTGCGCGTCGACGACCTGGGAGAGCAGCCGGCGGGCCGCGGCCGGTGCCTGCGCCACTGGATCGAGCCCGAGCGTGGCGGTGTAGAACGCGAGCTCGGCGCGGCGCGGCGCGGTGCTCGCGGCGCGGCGCAGCGCCGTCACATCGAGCCGGTGCGTCGCCGCCTCGGCGAGCAGCTCGTACCACAGCCCACCGTGGCGCGCCGTCAAGTACTCGACGACCTGGCGATCTGGCTCCACGCCTCGGCGGCGCGCATCGCCGAGCACCCACAGGCACATGTAGATCTTGTCGAGCTCGCCCAGCGTCGAAGCGGACAGCCCGCGGTGAACCGCCTCGAGCGCGTCGACCGGTTTGCCGACCTCGAGCAGGAACGCGACGGCATTGCTGCACACCGAGGGCGACTCGGGCGCGATGTCGGTCGCCTCGAGCACGAGATCGACGGCGCGATCCGCGTTGCCGAGGTACCACATGCCTCGTGCAAACTCGAGCTTGCGCTCGGCGGCGATCGGGCGCGGCAGGTTGCTGTCGTCGCCGAACGTGGTCCACAGGCGGAGCGCGTCGAGGTAGAGCGCGCTCGCTTCCCGGGGCTTGCCGGCCGCCCGCATGACATCGGCGCCGATCCGCTCGAGCTTCGCCTTGCGATAGCGATCGCCAGAGCCGTCGCCGAGCAGCGCGAGCCCCGCGCTCGCGCTGCGGCTCGCCGCGGCCAGCCGATCGGTCTTCCAGTACAGCTCGGTTAGCGCCTCGTACGCGTCGATCGATGGAGCGTGATCGAGCGACCCGACGAGCGCGTGCTCCGCGTCGTCGATCCGGCCCTGGCTGACCAGGCCACGACCGAGCCCGATCTCCTCGATGGCATCGGCCTGCGCCCACACCGGCGCGCCCGCGCGCGGCTTGGCACCGAGCTCGTGCCAGATCGCCGTCGCGGCGGCTGGCCGGCCGCCGAACGCGAGCCGGGCGATCCGTTGCGAGTACAGCTTGCCGAGCCGCAGAGCTGTCACCGGATCGACCTGCGGGTGAGCGGCGATCGCCGCCTCGTAGAGCGCGATCGGCTGCTCGATCCGGCCGAGCGCGGTGGACGCCTCCGCGGCGAGCTCGAGCAGCCCGGCGTCCTGCGAAAACTTCGCGATGCCGGCGAGCGCGACCGCGAGCGCCGCGGCCTGATCGGGCGCCTGATGATCCTCGCTGCGCAGTAACTTCGCGAGCTCGGCGTAGCTGTCCGGAGAGGGCGAGGTCGCGACGGCCTCGGCGCGCAGGCGCAGCGCGCGGTCCGCGCCGAGCCCCTTCAACGCGGCGATGTGCGGGGCGATCTCCGTGACCCGGTGCGCACGCGCGAGCGCACTCGCGATCCGCCGCCCGGTCTGCAGCACCTCGCGCGCGGCCCCGACGATCTGGAACGACTTGTCCTTGGCGAACCGTGCGTCGATCTGCTGTTGCTGCTGCTCGAGCACCACGATGTAGCGATCGACGAGCCACGGAAGCGGCAGTGCGAGCACGGTCGGTTGCAACAGCGCCGCGGGCGTCGGATGCGTGATCTCGGTGTCGTCGTCCGCGGCCTCCGCGGCGAACTTCAGGAGGTCGTCGATCTCGTCGAGGTGCTCGGTGCGATGGGCCGCGTCGACCTCGGCGAGTAGCACGAGCGTGCACAGCGTCGGCTCGAGCGCGCCGGCCTTCGCGAACGTCGCGCGCAGCTCGCGCAGGCGGGCGAGCTGGGGCGTTAGCCCGGCGCCGACCGCTTGCGGATCCTGCTGCCACAGCGCCGCGAGCTCGAACACGAGGTTCTCGACGACGACCGGCTGATCCTCGGCGAGCGCGACCGCGGCCCGCTCGGCCAGCGCCTCGGCGATCGTGCCGCGCAGCTGATCGCGCGCGGCGCCCAGCGGCAGCACCCAGAGCGCGTCGATCGCCTGGTCGCGGTCGGTGTCGTCGCCGAGCTCGAGCGGCGCGTCGGGCAGCCGCGGTGGCCTGTACGCCGCGTGGCCGCACGCACTGATCGCGACGAGGACGGCGGCCAACAGCGACTTCACGTCGAACAACATAGCATCGTCGCGTCGTCCTGATCGTGTATGGTCCTCGACGTGATTCCGACAGGCATCGTGGTTCAAAAGTACGGCGGCTCCTCGGTGGCGGACGCCGAGAAGATCAAGCTCGTCGCGCAGCGCATCGCCCGGACCAAGGCCGCCGGCAAGAAGGTCGTGGTCGTGGTCTCGGCGATGGGCAAGACGACGAACCAGTTGATCGAGAAGGCCAAGGCGGTCAGTTCCTCGCCGTCGCGTCGCGAGCTCGACATGCTCCTGACCTGCGGCGAGCGCGAGGCGATGGCGCTGTTGTCGATGGCGTGTGCGGAGCAGGGCCTCGAGGCGATCTCGTTCACCGGCTCGCAGGCCGGCATCCTCACCAACGACCGCCACTCCGGCGCGCGGATCGTCGAGGTCCGCCCGTTCCGGATCGAGGACGAGCTCGATCGCGGCAAGGTCGTGATCGTCGCCGGCTTTCAAGGCGTGTCGTACAAGCGCGAGATCACCACGCTCGGCCGCGGTGGCTCGGATACCACCGCGGTCGCGCTCGCCGGCGCGCTGCGCGCCGACTATTGCGAGATCTGTAGCGACGTCGACGGTGTCTACACGGCAGATCCGCGGGTCGTTTCGGCCGCCGAGCTGCTCGAATCGATCAGCCATGACGAGATGCTCGAGCTCGCCGCGCAGGGCGCGAAGGTGCTGCACGACGCCTCGGTCGAGTTCGCTCGCAAGTCGGGCATCGCGCTGTACGCGCGTGCGACCAGCAAGGACGGCGGCGGCACGCGCATCGATTTTTCGCCCGAGCGCGAGCGCCAGGTCGCCGCGGTGACCGGCCAGAACTCGCTGATCCGGATCAAGACCGTCGGCGGCGCCGCCGTCGAGGCGACCCTGCAGATCCTCGAAGCCGCGTCGATCCCGCTCACGCACCTCGATCTCGAGGGCAAGGAGCTGCGCTGCTGGTTCACGATCGCGGACGTTCCGGATTGGGCGGAGATCCGCAAGCGCCTCGATAACGTGCTCGGCGATCAGGTCGAGCTGGGCGAAGAAGGCTGCGTGACGATCGTGGGCCACGGCATCGGCTCGAATCCGGCGGTGATCAACCGCGCGCGCCAGAGCGCGGTTGGCGCAGGCGTCCCGCTCAACGCGGTTTCGGTGTCGCCGCTGCGGGTGACCCTGTGGTGCGATCGCCCGCACGTCGACGAGCTCGTGCGCGCGCTGCACAAGACGTTCATCGAGGGTTAAGCTCGGGTGAATGGCTCGCACGCTTCGGCCGCCCCCGCTGGCCGCGTTCGCTCGGTTCCTGCCTCACCTGGGCCGGCTGTCCCGCGCGGAGCGCTGGAAGCGGCCGGGCCGGCGTCCGCGGATCTGGGCGCATCGCGGCGCGTCCGCGCTCGAGATGGAGAACACCCTGGCCGCGTTCGATCGCGCGCGCGCGGACGGTGCCGATGGCATCGAGCTCGATGTCCAGCTCGATCGCGACGGCGTGGTCGTGGTGTTTCACGACGACACGCTCGACCGGCTCGTCGGCCGGCCCGGCCGGTTGGCGGAGCTGTCGTCGCTCGAGCGCAGGGAGCTCCGGGTCGGCGGCCACGCGATCCCGACGCTCGAGGAGGTGCTCGGCGAGCTCGGCGACCTCGAGTGCGATGTCGAGATCAAGTCGGCGCGGCTCGCGCGCGCGACGGCGCTCGTGAGCGCCACGGCCGAGGTGATCCGCCGGAGCGGGCGCGCCGAGCAGATCCTGGTGTCGTCGTTCGATCCGTTCGCGCTCGTCCAGTTTCACGCGCACTTGCCCGACATCGCGCTCGCGTACTTGTTCCACGCGCAGCAGGTGTGGCCGCTCCGCAAGGGGTGGGTCGGCAACGCGATGGGCGCGAGCCTGTTCCACCCCGAGCACACGCTGTGCACCGAGGCCTCGATGAAGGCGTGGCGCACCGCGGGCGTGCCGATCAACGCGTGGACCGTCGACGACGACGACGAGCTTCGCCGGTTGGACGCGCTCGGGGTCGACGGTGTGTTCTGCAACGACCCGGGGCACGCCGCGCGGCTGTTCGGGTGACGCGCCACCGCACACCGCCGCACCGCACACCGCCGCACCGCGCACCGCGCACCGCGCACCGCGCACCGCGCACCGCGC
>JBDTEH010000050.1:0-15232 GCA_039922635.1 Kofleriaceae bacterium
GAGATGCCGAAACTCGAAAAACTCGCCGAAAATCCGTGGGTGCTGGTCGCGTTCGGAGCGCTCGCCGGCGTCTGGCTCGGCAGTCACGGCGCGCGCCGCGAGCAGGCCGAGCCGCGCGGGCTCGTGATGGGCATCGTCGGCGCGATCGCGCTCAAGCTGGTCCGCGACGCGGCGCTCGGGCAGATGACCAAGATCGCGTCGCAGTGGCTCGACATCGTGCCTCCGGGCCCCGTGCCCGTGGGCGAGGCCGCGAACGCCGCCGCGAACCCCGCGTACCCGAGCTGACCCGAGCCTCCCTCCATCCCACGGGGCGTCACACCGATCGGTGTGGCGCCCTGTGTTTTTGTCGTTCAGCTCGGCTTCGACGACTTCCTCGCACTCGCCGTCAGGTGACTCGACTCCGGGGCTGACGCCGCCGGCATCGCCTGGCCCGGCGGGTGGAGACGCAGCTGATTCTGCACGTCCTTGACTCCGCTCACGCGCTCGGCGATGTCCTCGGCGAGCCGCTTGGACTTGCGATCCTCGACGGTCCCGGTCAACACGACCTCGCCGTCCTTGACCTCGACCGTCACGTCGGTGGCGTCGATGTGCTCGTGGTCGGTCAACGCCTCGTGGACCCTCTCCAGGATCCGTTCGTCGGAGCGCTGGAAGCCCTGCGGTCCCTTGCCACCGTGCGGGCCGCGCACGCCCATGTCCCGGTCCGGGCTCCACGTCGGGTGGACGCCCCACGGCGCCTCGCCCTCGTCGCGACGCCCATAGGTGCGCTCGCTCTCGCGCCCGAACCGTGCCGCCTGGGTGTCATAGCCGTGATCGCGCCCGCCCGACTGGCCGCCACGATCGAAGTCACCCCAGTGGCCGCTGCTGCCCATCGTGTGCTCTTCGCGGTGATCGCGGCTGCCGGCCTGCGCCCCGGACTGACCGCGCGCACCGCTATACACGCGGCGCCCGTCGTCATAACGGCTGTCGTAGTCGTAGCGTGGGCTCGAGACCCAGTCGCGGTCCCGGTCGTAGTCGTGCTCGCCGTTGGCTTGCGACCCGGAGCCGGCAGCTCGATAGCGCTCGCCCGGCTCGCCGGTGTGATGGCGTGCAAAGCCGTGGAAGTCATCGCGACCGCGCTCCTGGTCGCGCTGATCGCGCCAATCCTGGTAGCCGTGTTCGATCTCGGAACCGCCGTGGTGCTGCCCGTTTTGATTCGCCATGCCCACGTGCGCTTGCATCCTACGTGCCCTCCGTTGCCGTGCGTCACACTTTGCGGTGAGCGTGCCGTAAGCTCGACGCATGCGCTGGAGTGCACTCGGATTGGTGATCGCCTGCGTCGTCGCGTGCTCGAACAAGGAGGCGCCCACCGCGGCGCCCACCGAGAAGCCCCATCATCACGAGGATCGGCGCGATCCGCAGACCGCGCCGACCGAGCTCGCCATCGCGGTCGCGATCGCCGGCAAGCCGAGCACGACCTGGACGGCGAAGGACTTCGCGAACGTCACGAAGATGCCCGGCAAGGCGACCGATGGTCAGGCGCGCGACACCTGGTCGTTGCGCGAGCTCGCCCACCAGCTCGTCGGACCGACCGCGCGCGTGACCGCCGTGATCGGTGAAGGCAAGAAGGTCGTGATCGACGCGGCGACCTGGAATGCCACCGACAAGACGCCGATCCTGCACAGCACGCGGCGCGGCACGCTCAAGTTTCGCTACGCCGACGCCACCGGGGCGTGGGGCGACACGATCGCCAAAGAGGTCAGCGGTCTCGAGATTCAACCGTAGCCGGCCGTAGCCGGCCGTAGCCGGCCGTAGCCGGCCGAGTCAGGGCGCACGACCGTGACCACACGACACGCGGCCCCACGCCGCGTCGCCGAGTTACGCGGGCACGTCGGCTGCAATCACGGCCGACATGACTTCCACGGGTGGTAAAGCCGGTTTCGGCATCGCTTGGCTCCTCGGCATTCCGCTGCCCATCCTCGCGGTGATCTATCTGATCTCGCGGTGCTAGCTGGCGCAATCACTCCGCGTCGGCAATGGCGCACCCGTCCGGGCCACACGCGGCACCGTCGGCGATGGTCTCGATCTGCGGACGCTCGGCCCACGCCTTCGCGAGCACCAGCTTCATGGTCTCGACCGGCTGCGCGCCCGAGACGGCGAGCTTGCCGGCGAGCACGAAGAACGGCACGCCGGTGATCCCGAGCTCCTGCGCCAGCTGCTCGTCGCCGCGGACCTCGGTCGCGTAGCGGTCCGAACCGAGCACGGCACGCGCCTGGGCCGCATCGAGCCCGACCTCGGCCGCGAGCTCGACGAGCACGTCGGGGTTGCTGATCACCGCGCCGTCGCACTGGTACGCGCGCATCAGGCGCTCCTTCATCGCGCCCTGCTGGCCGAGCGTGCCCGCCCAGTGCAGCAGGCGATGCGCATCGAACGTATTGCCGGCCTTCGAGTCGTGGAGCTTCATGTCGAGGCCGGCCAGCTTGCCGGCCTCGATCACGCGCTCCATCATCGTGTGCGCCTGGTCGAGCGAGATACGGTACTTCTGCGCGATGCGCTCCGCATTCGGCACCGGCTCCCGCAGCTTCGGCGCGCCGGGATCGAGCTCGAACGCGCGCCACACGATCTCGACGTCGGCGGCGTGCTCGAACGTCGCGAGCGCCTGTTCGAGGTGGCGCTTGCCGATGTAGCACCACGGGCAAGCGAGATCCGACCAGATATCGATGCGCAGCTTCTGCACGCTCGCACCATACCTCCGATCTCGCGGGGGTGCAGGCGTGCGCGAGCGAGCTCAGTGATTGTCGGGCTCTGCCGCGATGAAGCTCGCGGTGTGCGCCGCGTAGTCCATGCCATCGATCGGTTGCGTGCCGTCGACACCCGCGAGCGGCCCGACGATGAACGTATCGGCCTTCGGGATCCCGGCGTTGTTGTACGCGTCGATGTCGGTCTGTGCATTGCCGTAGGCCGCGACCACGTCCCAGCCGAGGTCGTCGACCAGGCGCTTCATCCAGATCGTCTTGTACGCGCCCGGCTCCTCGACATCGAGCGCGGTGATCAGCGGCCCCGCCGGGAACATCTGGTCGCGCAGCCAGACCCGTGACTCGACCCGCTCCACGTGCGGCCGCGCCGTGAGGTAGATGATCGGATACCCCTTGGCGTCCCATGCCTGCAGCATCGCGTTCGCCGATCCCATCATCAGCGGCACGTACGTCGCGTCGGGGATCTGCATCAAGTTCTGGCCGTCGTCGGTCGTCAGCGTCGCGTCGATATCGGTGACGACGACCTTCGAGCCCGGCGGGAGCATCAAGTCGTAGTGCTCGGCGCAGCTGCCGTCGGCCTCGAGCACGGCGTACAGCGGCTGCTGGTTCGGCGCGGTATAGCCGGTCGCATCGAGGTCGTAGCCGCCCATGCCGTCGGTCGTCCCGCGGCCGTGCATCTGCCACGCGCTCCCATCGTAGCTCCACAGGCTGACGTTCTCGCCCGGCAGCGGCGTCTGGTACAGCCCGCCGGTCACCGTCGTGCGCGCCTTGATCCCCTGATACGCGATCGGGCCGACCGCGGCCGCCGCGGTGTCGGCCATGAACACCGAAGCGACCTTGCCGCCCGGATTCCCGAACACGTCGGCCGCCTGGTCCTTGTCGCGAGGATGGCTCGTCACGACCGTCGCGTTCTGTGGCGTCTGCCAGCCCCACGAGTCGAGCTCGAACGGCAGGCCCGCGGGTGCGGGGCACTTCAACGACGTGTCGTGCGTCAGCGGCGGCTGGCCGGTGCCATCGCTGCCGCACGCGGCGACCATCAAGAGACCTACGAGCACGTGACGCATCGGGCCGAGTATCCACGAAAACCCCGCCCCGACGAGTTGTCTACGTCACATAGGTCAATTGATGACGACCGGGGTCGGAGGGACCAGGATCAGCACGTCGCGTTGATCGAGCGGCGTGCAGCCGCCGGCGAGCACCTGGATCGTCGCGTGGAAGATCTGCGCGCTATCGGTCTGCGGCACGAAATCGTTGAACACGTCGACGGTGAAGCCGACCTGCGTGCCCGGCGTCACGTTGTGGAACGTCGTCGCGTCGAACGTGGGGTTCGGCAACAGCGGCGGCGGCGGCGGCAGCACGAAGCTCGCCGGCGCGATCGACTTCAAGAAATCGGCGGTGGTGTGGCCGGCGGGCAACGGGTTGCCGTCGACATCCGTGCCGACGCCCATCGGCACGCGCGTGACGTCGAACGTCGCGAACCGGGTCAGCATCTGGATCCCGGTGACGACGCTCGCGCCGACGCCGCTGCCGTCCGAGGACGCGAGGAACACGACCGGGCACAGGCCGTTCGCATCCGTCGCCCGCCCGGTGCCGTTGAGCCCGGTGCAGCACTGGTTCGGCGCACACCCGGTCGGCCGCGTGCCGACGTCCCACGCGCCCGGCGGAACACGCGCGCCGGTGGTCGTCGCGAGATCCTGCAGGTACTCGAGGCCGGTGCAGCTCACGTCCGCGCCGCTGGGTTGCGGCGCGATCCCGACGACGCGAGCGCAGATGTTACCGAGCGCGGTCTTGGTCTGCGCACGACTATGGGCGACCGCGGCCACGGTGCCGGCATAGGCCGTCGTCTCGCCGGTCGTCGAGCACGACGCCGTCTCGCCGACGCCGTGGCTCAACGCGTCGGTGATCGCGACGATCACCGGCATCGTGCCCGAACGAAAGCCGACGCCGCCGAGGCCGACGTGGTTCGCGGGCACGTTGGTCGGCGACGGGCCGGTCAGGCCCGCGCCAGTCGCCGCCTGGTAGATCGATTCGAGCCCCGCTTCGGGCGTGTCGAAGCCACAGCCGACCGGCACCCCACCGGCGCTCACCGACAACGTCCCGACTCCGCTCTGCACCAGTGCGGTCGTGGCGGTGATCTGCGTGCGCAGCACGAACGGTTGATCGCCGCGTCCCGAGCCACAGCTCTGCTGGCCATACGGCGAAACCGGGAAGTCGGCCATCGAGCCGACGCCGAACTCGGAGTTCGCAACCGCATTCTGGATGCCCGGCAACACCGTCCCGGTGAGCGTGTTCTGGAGATTCGCGATCTCGCCGGTCATCGACCCGGTCACATCCATCAGGAAGAACACGTCGAGCGCGGGGATCGCGGTCGCGAAGTCGAGCGGTTTGTTCTGCGGCCCGTGGGTGTCGTTGAACGGCAGGATGAAGAAGAAGTCCTGCGGACGATGGGCGACCACCGTGATCTGCGCGAGGCCAGCCACGCTGTCGAAGCTCGCGGTGAGCTTCGAGGTCACGGCGGTCGCGGTCGCGAAGCCTGGAATGCCGAGCGTCGCGGACGTGAACGTCCCGACGGCCGGGTTCATCACCGTCCACGCGACCTGTGACGTCACGTCCTGGGTCGTGTTGTCGGCGTACGACGCGGTCACCGTGTACGCCTGCGTCGTCGGCGCGTTGAGATCGACCTCGATCAATTGATCGGTGGGCGTCACCGTCAAGGCCGTCAACGTGTGCGGCAGCGCCGCCGCATCCTGAAATGGATCGGCTCCATCGCCCGAGCTTCCGCCATCGTGGCCGAGCTTGGACGGACCGCACGCTGCCAGCGCAGCGACAAAGACGACGCTGAGACGAACCATGTGGTGCCCCCCTGTACAAGCACGGTACCCGAATCGTCGTCGGTCGGCGATCAGGTCAGTTGTCTCCAGCAGCCATGTGGGTAGCTGTGCGCAGGGCTCAGAGCGTGATCCGACCGAGCGCGATCGCGCGGAGCTCGATCCGCGCGGGCTCGCCGGGCGCCGCGCCGTAGAGGTGGTCCCCCACGATCGGATGGCCCAGGCTCGCGAGATGCGCGCGGATCTGGTGGGTTCGCCCGGTCTCGAGCTCGAGCTCGACGACGGTCCGGTCGCCGAGCTCCTCGACGGTGCGGTAGCGGGTCACGGCGCGCTGCCCACCCGCGACGACCGCGCGCCGGTAATCGTTCGCGGGATCCCGTCCGAGCGGGCGGTCGATCACCCCCTGGCCGGTCAGCCGGCCCTCGACCGTGGCGCGGTAGCGCCGGTGCAGCGCCCCCGAGGCGAGCTGACCGCGCAGGTCGTCGTGGGCGGCGGCGGTCTTCGCGAACGCGACCAGCCCGCTCGCACCGCGATCGAGGCGGTGCGCCGGCCGCGGCCGAAACGCCGCCCACGGCCGATCGGGGCGAGCGCCGGCGTGCCACAGCAGCGCGTTGAGCAGCGTGCCGATGCGGAACTCGCCGAGCGGATGGACGTGCATCCCGTGCGGCTTGTCGACGATGACGAGCGCGTCGTCTTCGAACGCGATCGCGAGCGCGCACCGCTCGGGCGCCAGGCCGGTCGCGTCCGTCGTCAACATCGCGCCGACCTCGATGCGATCACCGATCGCGCCGGTGCGGCCGTCGACGTGCACGCGACCGTCCGCGATCAGCGGGCCGATCTGATCGATCGGGACGACCGCGAGGTGCTGCTTCGCGAGGTCGACCAGCCGGCCCGGCGACGGCGCGACGAACGAGCTCACCGTTGGCCCAGAGTCGATGAAGCTGTGTGAACCACGCGCGTCATGACGGACCATGCGCGATACTGCGCGCCATGAACCAGGTCGAGATCAAGACTCCCGATGGCAGCGCGCCCACCTACGTCTGGGACAACCCCGGTCCGAGCGTGCTGTTCCTGATGGACGGCATCGGCATGCGGCCGGCGATCCGCGAGGTCGCGGCACGCGTCGCGGCGAACGGCTATCGCGTCGTGATGCCCGATCTGTTCTATCGCATGGGCGCGTACACCGCGCCGAACCCGGCGGACCTGTTCAAGAACCCCGCGGTCGGCAAGGAGTGGTGGGGCAAGGTGATGGCGACGACGAACGTCGAAAGCTTCAAGCGGGACCTCGGCGCGTACCTCGACTTCATCGCCGCACCGAAGATCGGCTGCGTCGGCTACTGCATGGGCGGCCGGATCGCGATGGTCGCCGCGGAGATGTTCCCGGATCGGATCGCGGCCGCGGCCGCGTATCACCCGGGCGGCCTGGTCACCGATCAACCCGACAGCCCGCACCTCCACGTCGCGTCGATCCAGGCGAAGGTGTTCATCGGCGCGGCGAAAGACGATCAGAGCTTCACGGAAGACCAGCAGCACACGTTCGACGCCGCGTTGACCCAGGCCGGCGTCGATCATCAGGTCGTCCAGTTCGACGCGAAGCATGGCTGGGTCCCGAGCGACACGCCGGTCCACGACGAGGCGCAGGCGCAGCAGCACTTCGAGACGCTGTTCGCGTTGTTCGGATCGAGCCTCAAGGCGTGACGACGATGCCGCCGACGTAGTCGCCGCGCCACTTCGCGGTGAGCGCGGCGGCGAACTCGGCGAGCGGGAAGGCGCGCGCCACGTACGGGACGAGCTGGCCCGAGTTCGCCCACGCGAGCACCTGCGCGAGCCGGGCCGCCCGGATCGATGGATCGTGGACGGTCGAGATCACGGTCGGGCAGCCGAGCACGTCGAGGCCCTTCATCATCACGAGGTTGGTCGGCAGCTGGTTGATCTGGCCCGGCGTCGCGGCCCAGCCGACGATCAAGAACCGCGCCCCGAACCGCACGCAGCGCAGGCTATCGATCGAGACCTGGCCACCGACGCCGTCGTAGACGACGTGGACGCCCTTGCCGCCGGTCAGCGCCTTGACGTCATCGCGCAGGTTCGCGGTGCCGATCACGTGGTCGGCGCCCTGGGCCTTCACGATCGCGAGCTTGTCGGGGTTGCGGCCGGTCGCGATCACCGTCGCGCCGGCGAGCTTCGCGACGTGCACCGCCGCGAGCCCGACCGAGCCCGAGGCACCGTGGACGAGCACGGTCTCGCCGGCGGCGAGCCGGCCACGCGCGATCAGGCAGTGATACGCGGTCTCGTAGTTGCCGAGCAGGTTGCACGCTTGATCGAACGTGAGCGCACCGGGGATCGGGTAGATCGCGGTGGCCGGTGCGACCGCGTACGACGCGAAGCCGCCATAGCCACGATACGCGCCGCTCGACCTCGGCCCGGCCTGGAAAGGATCGACGAGCACGCGCGCACCGACGGTGACGTGGGCGTCCGCACCTGCCCACCCTACCGTGCCGGCGTACTCGAGCCCCGGCGTGTACGGCGGCTGCGGGACGTGCTGGTACTGGCCGGCCGCCATGATCAGGTCGACCCAGCCGACCGCGGCGCTCGCGACCTCGACGATCACGTCGGCCGGACCGAGCGTCGCCGGATCCGGGGGTGGCTGCTCGACGAGCCGCGCGTGGTGCTCGATCGCCTCCATCGCCGTCTTGCCGAGCGCGCTGATCACGACGCGTTGACCCACGGCCCGTGATACCGCAGTAGGATCGCGCCACGCCATGCCGGAACGCACGCTCGTCGCGTCCGCCACCAACTTACTCGCGCGCGGCTTCCTGGTGGTGCCGACCGACCGCAGGGCGCCGGCCGCGCCAGCGGTCGACGGTGGCGGGCAGGTCGTCAACGCGCTGTTCGCGGTGGCGCGGGCGATCGTGCGCGCGCTCGCGTTCAAGCTGCCCGCGCGCGCGGTCGCGGTGATCGGGCCGGCCGACCCGAGGTGGCCCGCGGTCCTCGCGGAGCAACGGCCGCTGCTCGCGCAGCTCTGCCGCGCGCTCGGGCTCGCGGTGGTCGACGCCGACGACGAGCTCCGCACGGTCGCGGCGTATACGCGCGACGCGCTCGCGGCCGGCGACGATGTCGTGATCGCCGGCATCGACAAGCGCTTCGCGCAGCTCGTCAGCGACCGGGTGTGGTGGTTCGACGCGAACAAGGACGCGCGCTACACGCCGGAGATGGTCGCCAAGCGGTTCGGGGTCGCCCCCGCCCAGGCCGGCGAGTGGCTCGCGCTGGTCGGCGACGACGATCAGATGCCCGGCGTCGCGGGCATCGGCGCGAAGGGCGCGACCCAGCTGTTCGAGCACTACGCGACCACCGAGGCCGCGCTCGCCGACCTCGCGAACCTCAAGGGCCGCACCGGCAACGCGCTGCGCGCCGCGGGCCCCGAGGTCGTGCGCGCCGAGCTCGCGCGCGGCCTGCTCGCGAGCGACCGCGCGGTGCCGCTCGCGGAGATCCCGTACACGCCACCACCGGCCGCGGCGACCAACGCGCTGTTCGAGCAGCTCGGCTTCGTCGAGCTGCTCGTCGCCGACGGTGGGCTCGCCGGCGTGACCGTGTGCGAGACCGCGGCACAGCTCCATGCCGAGCTCGCGAAGCTCGCGGGTGCGCCCCCCGTGCCGGTCGCGCTGCACGCGCTGTTCGACGTCGCGAACGAGGCGAACGGCGGGCTCGAGCACCTCGCCGGCATCGCGTTCGCGAGCGGGGACACGATCCTGTACGCGCCGCTCGCGGGCATCGGCCGCACGGTCGCGCTCGACGATCTCGCCGCGTGGCTCGCGGACCCCACGATCGCGAAGCGCGTGCACTTCCGCGAGGGCCTGTGCGTCGCGCTCGCCCGCGCCGGGCTCGTGCTCGCGAACGACCACGACTCTGCCGCGGCCTCTCACCTGTCGCAACCGAGCAACTGGGCACCGCACGACCTCGCGATCGTCGCGAAGCTCGCCCTCGGCCGTGCGTTGCCCGATCCGGCGAGCGTGGTCGGTGCCGGCGCGCAGCAAAAACCGTGGGCCGCGATCTCGACCGACCGAGCGGCCGACCTCGCCGGCGCCTACGCGAGCGCGTGCGGCGCGGTGTGGACCAAGCTCGCGCCGGCGATCGATCCCGCGTTACTCGCGGAGTACCACGCGCTCTCGGAGACCTGCGTGCGCATGGAGCTGCACGGGCTCGGCGTCGATCGCGACGTGCTGGCCGGCGCCGAGGACGACTTCGCGGTGATCGAGGCCGAGCTCGAGCGCGAGATCTTCGGCCACGCGGGGCACGAGCTCAACATCAACTCGTCGAAGCAGCTCGGCACGCTGCTGTTCGAGGAGCTGAAGCTGCCGATCGTCAGCCACACCAAGACCGGATGGAGCACGTCGATCGAGGCGCTCGAGCGGATCGAACACGCGCACCCGATCGTCGCGCTGGTGCTGCGCTGGCGCGTGCTGCGCAGGCTGCGCGATAGCTGGATCATCGCGCTGCGCGCCTGCATCACGCCGGATGGCCGCGTCCACTCGCGGACGCACCCCGCGCGCTCGTTCAGCGGCCGCCTCGTCAACACGAACCCGGATCTGTCGCGGGTCCCGGGGCGGACGCCGGAGATGGCGCGGATCCGCCGCGCGTTCGTCGCGCAGCCCGGGCACGTGCTGCTCTCGATCGATTACAACCAGCTCGGCCTGCACGTGCTCGCGCACCTGACCCGAGATCCCGCGCTCGTCGAGCCGCTGCGCGCGCGCGCCGACATGCACGCGCTCACCGCCTCGGCCGTGCTCGACAAGCCGATCGATCAGGTGACGTACGATGACCGCCAGCTCGGCAAGGTCGTCAACTTCGCGACGTTCGCGGGCCAGGGCGCCTCCGCGCTGGCGCTCCAGCTCCACGTCGACGCGGCCGAGGCGAAGCGCTTGATCGCGCGGTTCGACCAGCGCTACGCGCGGGTCCGCGCGTTTCAAGACGACCAGCTGCGGCTCGTCAAGGAGCGCGGCTATGTCGAGACCCTCGCGGGCCGGCGCTGGCCGATCGGCGGGCTCGAATCGCTGGACCCTCAGGATCGCTCGTACGCCGAGCGGCTCGCGCGGCGCGCGACCCACGAGGGCTCGGTGGCCGACGTGTCGCGCCGAGGCCTGTTGCAGGCCGATCGCGCGCTCCGCGCCGAGGGGCTGCATGGCCAGCCGCTCGTGCAGATCCTCGACGAGGTGCTGTTCGAAGTGCCGCAAGCCGAGCTCGCGCGTACGGCGGCCGTCGCGGCCGAGTCGATGCGACACGCGTTCGAGCTCGAGGTCCCGCTCGTGGTCGGGCTCGAGGCTGGACCGAACTGGGCGGACGTGAAGCCGGTGGCGTAGCTCGGTGCTGGTGCGGTTCTTGAACCCCGGCACGGGGTGGTCACACGAGCTGTCCCCAGTGCCGATCCGGAATCACAACCGTGTCAGTCCCGCCCGGTGTGCGATTGCGGGTGCGCCGGCCTCCAGGCGCGACTCCAGGCGCGCGAGGAGCTCATCGGCGTGCTCGGCCACGAGCTGCGCAACTCGATCGCGCCACTCGCGCTGCTCGCCGAGCACTTCGAGGAGCTCGCGCTGACCTCGCATCCGCAGCTCACCGCGAAGGTCAGCATGCTGAGCCGCAACCTCCACAAGCTCACCGCGACGGTCGATCGGCTGGCCGAAGTGTCCTCGCTGCGCGCGGGCAAGCTCGCGTTCGACTGCGAGGACGTCGATGTTCGCGACGTGCTCGACGAGGTCGCGCGCGAGCTCGCGCCCGACGCCGCACGCGTGCCCGCCGATCTGCGGATCTCGTACACGACGCCCGTCCAAGGTTGGTGGGATCGCGAACGCATCGTGCAGATCGTGCGCAGCCTGGTGACGAACGCGATCCGCTACGGTGGCGGCGCACCGATCGAGGTCTCGACCCAGCTCGCCGGCCACGATGCCGAGATCGTGGTGCACGATCAGGGGCCCGGGGTCCCGAGCGAGCTGCGCGCACAGCTGTTCGATCGCTGCGATCACCGAACCGCGAGCCGCGGCAGTACCTTCGGCGTCGGCTTGTTCGTGGTCAAGGCTCTGTGCGAGGCGATGCGGGGCAGCGTGCGGCTCGATGAAGCAGCGAGCGGTGCGCGTTTCTGCGTCACGCTCCCCCGTGGCTGAATCCGCGCGGATATAGTGCGGGCCATGTTCAAGGCCATCCTGCTCGCCGTCGTGATCACCGCCGCCGCCTCGTGCGGCGGCAAGAAGCCGCCCCCGCCGCCGCAGCCCGCGCCCGTCGCGGAGAAGCCTGCGCCACCGCCCGAGCCGGCGCCCGCGCCGCCGCCGCCGCCCGCACCCAAGCACGCCACGGCGCAGATGGTCGGTACTGCGAAGTACAAGAAGGTCAAGGGCACGGTCGAGTTCAAGGAGGTCGACGGTGGCATCGAGGTCACCGCGACCATCGAGGGCCTGAAGAAGGGCGCTCACGGCTTCCACATCCACGAGAAGGGCGATTGCTCGGCTCCCGATGCGAAGAGCGCCGGTGGTCACTTCAACCCGGGCAATCACAAGCACGGCGCCCCGGACGCCGCGGAGCATCACGAGGGCGACCTCGGCAACATCACCGCCGGCAAGGACGGCAAGGCGACGTTGACCATCACCCTCAAGGACGCCACGCTCGGTGACGGCGACACCTCGATCGCGGGCAAGGGCTTCATCATCCACGCCAAGCCCGACGACATGAAGACCCAGCCGACCGGCAACGCCGGTGATCGCGTCGCGTGCGGCATCATCACGGTCGACGATGCCGCGCCGGCCGAGTCGGAAAAGAAGGAGTAGTCACTTCACGGCGAGGTCGGCGATCAGGTAGCCCGAGGCTCCCGTGATCGCCGGCGCGCCGAGCTGGATGCCGGCGACCGCCGGCATCGGCAGCTTGCCGAGCGCTTCGTCGGCCTGGTCGCCGACGAGGCCCCACACCGAGGTCACGATGCTGGTGACTTCGTCATCGGTGAGCGGCCGCGTGACCGCATCGCTCTGCGCGAGGATCTGCGCGTGGACATCCGGGGCGCCGACGGCCAGCAGCAGCTTGCCGGTCTGGCTCGGACCGGCCTGGAGCGTGGTCTTGATCGAGACCGCGAGCGACTGGACCTCGTTGCCGGCATCGTCCTTGGTCGTGATCATCAGATCACCGACCGCGAGCTCGAGCCCATCCTGGGCGTCCGAACCCGTCGTCACCGTCGGCGGCAAGGCGAGGTGGATGTCGATCGTGGTCGCGCTGGCATCGAGGATCGCGCCGAGCGCGCCGACCGAGCTGATCGGTAACGACTTGTCGAGCGCGCCCGCGGCCCACAGCCCGGCGAACAGCTGGTTGATCGAATCGGCGGCGACCGCGATGCCGAGGCCGTGCGAGCTCGCGATCAGGTCGTCGTTCATCGGCAGCGCCTGCGCGAGCGCCACCGCGCCATCCCCATCGGTGACCGCGACCGTGGTGTCGACCGCGACCGCGAGGCCGGATGCCGACACGCTCGCCCGGGTCGGCACGACCGTGAACGCGGTCGACTTGCCGAGGATCGTCACGGTGACCGGCTTCGCGACCAGGCCGGCGAGCGCGGTGTTCGCGAGGCCCGGGACCTTGTCGTGGATCATCGACGCGAGCGCGGCCTCGACCTTGCCGCGGACGATCCCGTCGAACAGGCTCTCGACCGGGCCGGGGACACCGCCGACATCGAGGTTGAAGTTATCGAGCGCGACCGTGACGCTGCCGATCGAGGTCGCGATCGACTTGTTCGCGACCGCGACGGCGAGCGCGCCGTGCAGGTGCGCCGCGCTCGCGGTCACGGTGATCGTCGTCGAGCCCCCGATGCACGCCGCTTTGTAGTCCGCGTGCAGCTTGACCACGACGTTCGAGATCGTGACGTCGGTGCCGAGCGAGGTCGCCGCGGGCGCGAGTGCGACGGCCACGTTCGACAGCGCGATGCTCGTGATGTCGATCTTCGCGCCGAGGCAGCCGGTGTTGTTGTAGACCGGGTTGAGCGCCTGCGCGGCCGCGGTGTAGTCGATCGCCTTCGCGTCGGTCGCGATCGCGTTGCCGATCGACGCGAGCGCGGCGACGCTCGCGTGGGCTCCGAGCGGCGCCTTGACGCTGCCATCGGTCGGTGCGGTCGGCCCGGCGAGCACCGCGCGGACGTCCTTCACATCCACCGCGTCGCGGACGGCATGGCTCTCGATGATCGAGATCCCGGGCACGACGTCGACCGTGGTCGAGAACGTGCCATCGGCCGCGGGCGTCACCTGTACCCCGTTGACGAACACCTGCTTGGCGTTCGTGACCGCACCCGTCACGGTCACCGGTCCGGCGGTCGCGATCGTGCCACGCGCCGGGCTGGTGATCTCGATCGTCGGGTCGGGCGCCTGCCCTAGCCCCGAACATGCGGACAACGCGAACCACGAAAGTGCGACTGCGATGGCCCTCATGCGAGGCGGAAAATGCAACGCGGGTGCCGCTCGAGTGAACGACGTAACCACCTGAATGCCCGCGCTAATGCGGCGCGTCGCGGTGGGCAATTCGGACCGCCACCGAAGGCCCAGTCGTCAGGGGGCGAAGTCGCCGCTGCGCACGGCTGTGTGCAACGCCGCCGGCCGCGGCCTGCGAGGGATCGTGGCGGGCCCGCGAGCGAACGTGGTGCCGTCGCCAGCTACTGGAGCTTCCGCGCGAGCTCGACCGCGGCGCGGTGGTTCGGCTCGACCGCGAGCACGGCTCGAACCCGGCGGCGCGCCTCCGGGAGGTCGCCGAGCTCCGCGTACGCGGCGGCGAGCTCGACGAGCGCGTCGGTGAAGTACGGCGCGAGCGCCGCGACCTGGAGCAGCTCGGCCTTGCCCGTCGCGTAGTCGCGGCGGCGCATCGCCGCGCGCCCGAGCTCGAGGTGCGGCAGCATCAGCCGCGTCGTCGCCGGATCGGTCGCGAGCGCGCGCAACGCGAGCTCGCCCCGCGGATCGCGCATGTCGAACAGCGCGAGCGAACACGCGAGCCGCACCCGCAACGACGGATCCGCGAGCAACTTCGCGACCGCATCGCCGGTCGTGCGCGCGCGCGCGTCGCCGAGCGCCTCGCAGCCCTTTGCGCGGAGCACCAGCAACGGGCTCGCGAGCAGCGGTAGCACCGCATCGGCCGCGGCCGCGTGGGTCCGGCGCCCGAGCGTGATCGCCGCGGCGCCGCGCAGCGTCGGCGCTTCGTCGGCATCCGCGATCACGGCGCGCAACGCCGGGGTGCTGGTCGCGGCGCTCGCCTCGTCGAACGCGTCGGCGAGCCGTTCGCGCCGCGCCTGGCGCTTGCTCGCGTCGGGCCACCACCTGGTGATCTCGGCGGCGAGCTGGTCGAGCGACTTGTCGGCGTGGCACGTGCCGCACGTGTTCGGGTGGCGCGGTGATGCCGCCGGAATATCGATCGAGTGATCGGCGAACTTGTCGAGCACGCCGTTGACCACCGGCGGCATGTGACACGCCACGCAGGTCACCTTCGCCGAGTGATGCGAGTGATCGGCCGCGAGGATCCCCGGGGCCGACCCCTTCGAGGCCCGCTCCGGCGCTCGGCTCTCGGACCTCGCGTGGCAGCTCGTGCAGATCTTGTCGGGGTCGTCGCGCAGATCGTCCTTGCGCTTCGCCTCGTGGGGCGCGGTGTGGCAGGTCAGGCAGGTCGCGTTAC
>JBDTEH010000051.1:0-12315 GCA_039922635.1 Kofleriaceae bacterium
CGCTGACGCGGGCCCGGCCCGCTACTGGCGCGTCGAGCGCGAGCCCGAGCGCGAGATCGGCATCATCTCGGCGATGTCGGATCACTTCTGCGACGACTGCAACCGGCTGCGCCTGACCGCGACCGGCTCGTTGCACGCGTGCCTCGGGCACGACGACGCGCTCGACCTGCGCGAGCTCGTGCGTACCGGGGCCAGCGACGACGACCTGGTGCGCGCGATCGCCGCCGCCGTGACCGGAAAGCGTCACGGTCACACGTTCGCGGACGCGCCACCGGCGCAGCACATGATCGGCATCGGCGGTTAGCTCGAGAGTTTTCCGTGCGGCAACAAACCACGCGCTGGATCGCGCAGACGGGCGCGCCTGGGTGGGGCTCGCCCCCACGCATGGTCGCTGTCTGACCACACGCGCCATGTCTTCAGGATCTCGGCACTAACGGCCCTCAACACCTAGGGGGAATGGATGCAGAACATGCTACGGTTTGGGTCCGTACGGGCCGCCGGGTTTGCCGCGCTCGCGCACGGAGGCAACCCATGGAAAAATCCACGATCTACAAGGTCCTTCTCACCATCGGTGTCGTCCTCGGCGGCGGTGGTTTCCTCGTCTACTCCTCGATCGGCCACGCGCAGCACTACCGCATGGTCGACGAGTTGATCGGCGGTGGCTTCAACGGCTGGACCGACAAAGAGCTCAAGGTCCACGGCTTCGTCGAGGCCGGCACGATCGTCGAGAGTGTGGTCGGCCAGGTCCAGCACCGCACGTTCGTGCTGCAGAAGAACGGCAGGAAGATCCGCGTGTTCAACGAGGGGCCCAAGCCCGATACGTTCAAGGATCAGTCGGAGGTCGTCGCGACCGGCCGGCTGGTCAAGGCGAGCACGGAACAAGCCCTCGCCACCCAGATGTGCGAAGCGAAGGATCATCCGGCCCCCGTCGGCTGCCCCTTGCGTGCGGATGCGGAGCAGGAGTGGGTGCTGGAATCCACCGACCTGATGGCGAAGTGCCCGTCGAAGTACGACGGCGCTCCGACGACGAAGATCGACACCCAATTCAAGCCTTGATCGGAGCGGTGCATGAACGACCAAAGCGTTCCTTTCTCACCGATCGCCGTGGTCGGCACGCTCGCGCTGCTCGCGGCGTTCTTGACCGCAGCGTGGGCGTTCGCCGCCGGCATCGCCGGTAACGCGCGCAAGAGTCGCCGCCTCGTCAATGCGTCGGTGTACGGCCTCTACGGGTTCGGCGCGCTGATCGGGCTCGCGTCCTCGCTGATGATCTACGCGTTCGTGTCGCACGACTTCTCGATGAAGTACGTCGCGCGGGCGAGCGATACGACGATGCCGACGATCTACAAGGTCACGGCGTTCTGGGGTGGCCTCGACGGCTCGCTGTTGTTCTGGGTGCTCGTGCTCGCGATCTTCTCGACGATCGCGATCGTCGTGAACCACAAGCGCCACCGCGACATGATCGGCTACGTCGTCGCCACGATCATGGCGGTGCAGCTGTTCTTCCTGGCGCTGCTGTTGTTCACGAAGAACCCGTTCGCGACGTTCTTGACCACGCCGCCGGTCGACGGGCAGGGGCTCAACCCGCTGCTCCAGAACTACTGGATGGTGATCCATCCGCCGAGCCTGTACACCGGCTTCGTCGCCGCGACGATCCCGTTCGCGTTCGGCATCGGCGCCTTGGCGTCGGGCCGGCTCGACGATATGTGGCTCGGCTCGGTGCGCGTGTGGATGCTGATCTGCTTCGGCTTCCTCTCGCTCGGGCTCATCCTCGGCGGCCGCTGGGCGTACGAGGAGCTCGGCTGGGGTGGCTACTGGGCGTGGGATCCCGTCGAGAACGCAGGGCTGATGCCATGGTTCACGGCGACCGCGTTTTTGCATAGCGCGATCATCCAAGAGCAGCGCGGCACGATGAAGACGTGGAACCTGTCGCTCGTGATCATCACGTTCTTCCTGACGATTTTCGGGACGTTCATGACGCGCTCCGGTGCGGTGCAGTCGGTCCACGCGTTCGGCGAGGACAACGTGCTCGCGCTGCAGTTCATCGTGTTCATGGCGGTGATCCTGATCGTGTCGATCGGGTTGCTGGTGTACCGCTCGAACAAGATCACCGCGCGCACCGAGTTCGATTCGTTCTACTCGCGCGAGTTCGCGTTCCTGTTGAACAACTGGATCTTGCTCGCGTGCGCGTTCTTCGTGCTGTTCGCGACGATGTTCCCGACCATCTCCGAGGCGATCAACGGCGAGCGCATCTCGGTCGGTCCGGACTTCTTCAACAAGTGGATGACCCCGCTGGGGCTCGTGCTGCTGTTCCTGGCCGGTGCGGCGCCGCTGCTCGCCTGGCGCAAGACCACCCGCGAGCGGCTGATCCACCAGTTCGCGTTCCCGGTGGCCGCGGCGGCCGCCACGATCGTGCTGTTCATCATCGTGTGGCCGCAGACCAAGCACCTCACGCCGATGTTCGCGCGCCAGATCAAGCTGCCGGTGTCGCTGATCAACTTCGGCCTGGTCGCGTTCGTCGCCGCCTCGATCGGCCAGGAGTTCTGGCGCGGCGTCGTCGTGCGGCGGCGCCAGACCGGCAGCGATCACATGACCTCGCTGATCGGCCTCGTGCTCGCGAAGCGCCGCAAGTACGGCGGTTACATCGTCCACCTCGGCGTCGCGCTGATCTTCTTCGGCTTCGCCGGCAAGGCGTACGGGCGCATGTTCGATCGCACCGTCGAGAAGCCGGGGCCCGCGGCGGCCAACGGCACCGGGCCTTCGTCGTTCGGCGTCGGCTCGTTTACCGGGCCGTTCTCGACGAGCGACTACTACTTCACGTACGAGAACCTGTTTCACACCAGCGACGATCACAAGGACGCGGTCACGGCGCAGATCGGGATCTTCGACGCCGGCGATCGGATCGGCACCGTCTATCCGGCCAAGTGGGACTTCCACAAGGGCGACGGCCAGATGACGACCGAGGTCGCGATCCGGGTGCGCGCGCTCGAGGATGTCTACGTCGTGCTGACCGGCTACGACCTCGACACCCAGCTCGCGAACTTCCGGGTCTACATCAACCCGTTGATCCTGTGGGTGTGGGTCGGCTTCCTCGTGGTCGCGTTCGGCACGCTCGTGTGCCTGATCCCACAAGGTGTGGTCGACCGCATGCAATGGAAGCCACGGACCCGGCTCGGTCGCGCCGCGGATGTCGGGCTGGTCGTCACGGTCGTGCTCGCGTTGCTCGGCGGCCTGGCGACCCAGGCGCGCGCCGATGCTCCCAGTGGTGCGGGTGCCGCCGGTGCCGCCGGTGCGGCGGCCGAGCACGTACCCGCCGGGATGGGCATGGGCAACAGCAGCGCCGGCTACGCGGCGATGAATCGCCCGGCCAACGACACCGAATCCCGCGTGATGAAAGAGGTGCTATGCCCGTGCGGCTGCGCGCGCCAATCGATCCAGGACTGCGACTGCGGGACCGCCGCCCAGCTCCGCGCGAAGGTCCAGGCGCTGCTCACCGGCGTTGACCTGTCGTCGGACGATGCGCGCAAGCGGGCGTACAGCTCGGTGATCGGGGCGTTCACCGCCGAGTACGGCGAGAAGGTGCTCGCGACGCCCAAGAGCGACGCGTCGTGGCTGTTTCCCTCGCTCGCGGCGGTCGGCGCGCTCGGCCTGCTGGTCGTGGCGGGCCGGCGCTGGGTCGCACGTGGTAGCGCGCACGTGGTGCAACCGGTCGCGATGACCGCGGCCCAGGCCGCGCTCGATGACTCCTACGCCGACAAGCTCGACGACGAGCTCTCGGAAACGGACTGATGGCGAAGCAGCCCGCAAAGCGTGCAGCGGCCGGAGCGGAGCCCGCCGCGTCCCAGGACGGCTCCGGGTCCGAGGTCGCTTCCACGGCCTCCGGGGTCGCTGCCGGGGCCGCCTCCGGGGGCGCCGATCCGTTGCGCAAGGTCAAGCTCGGCGGCCTCGCGCTCGTGCTGGTCGGCGGCTGGCTGTTCATCGCCGGCGCGAACAAGTTCCACCTCACCGCGCCGGTCGTGTTCGTGTGCCTCGGCTACTTCGCGGTCCTGATGACGGTCCTCAACCTGTGGCGCACCGGCGCCGCGGCGGCGAGCTCGAACACCATCGACGATTGGCAACGCCCGATCGGTCCGCGAGGCGAGCTCGAGCGCGAGAAGAAGACGCTGCTCAAGGCGATCAAGGAAGCCGAGTTCGACTTCGCGATGGGCAAGCTCTCGAAGGTGGACTCGGACACGCTGATCCGCGACTACCGCGCTCGCGCGATCGAGGTGATCAAGGAGCTCGATCGCGGCACCGCGACCGTGCTGTCCGTGAAGGAGCAGATCGATCGCGAGGTCAAGGCCCGGATCGCGCTCGACGCACAGGACAAGCCGAGCAACCGCGCGAAGAACGCCGCGACCAAGCAGGCCGCCAAGGCAGAGGCCAAGGCAGAGGCCAAGGCAGAGGCCAAGGCGGACGCCAAGATCGACAAGGACGCCGCGGCCGACGTGAAAGCGGCCGAGAAGTCCGCGAACGCCGACGCACGCCGCGACCGCGCGGACGCCAAGATCAGCGCCGGTTCGGTCGATCGCCGCGTGGCGAGCGCGTCCGAGCCTGAAGCCGAGCCGCTCGCACCCGCGACCGAGGTCATGGAACAGACGGGAGAACTATCGTGAACGCCTGGCTACGCCGAGGACTGATCGCGACGCTAGCCGGCGTCGCCTCGTTGACCTACGCGCCGGTGGCGCACGCTCAGATCGCAGCGGCGATCGGCAAGCCGCTGCCATCGTCGGATCTCCCGGCCGGCACGCTGACCGTACGGGTGATCGCGGGCAAGGTCTCGGAGCCGGTCGTCGGTACCGATGTCACGCTCGTGGTCAACGGTACGCCGCGCCAGGCCCGCACCGATGCGGGCGGCCGCGCCGCGTTCACGAACCTGCCCGCCGGCGCGACCGTGCAGGCCAAGATCCAGGACGAGGACAAGAAGGACGTCGCGTCCGAAGAATTCCAGCTCTCGGCCGACAGCGGCGAGCGGTTGATGCTCTCGACCCGGCCGTTCGAGCCGATGGGTGGCGGCGGTGCGCCGTTCGCGGGGGGCGGCGCCACGGGTGGAATGCCGGATCCGCGCCAGATCACCGGGCAGCCGCGTCCCGAGGCGAACGACCAACCCGGCACGTACACCGTCCGGCTCACCTACGACGACCTCGCCGACAAGGCCCCGCCGCACGACGTGCCGGTCTTCCTGGTCGGCTATCAGGCCGACGACAAGGTCGTGGTCTACCGCCAGACCTCCGACGCCGCGGGCCGCGTGACGTTCAAGGATCTCGATCGGACCGGCGCGACCTCGTACTTCGCGATGGCCGAGCTCCCGCGCGGCACCGCGACCGCGACCGCGACCGCGACCACGAACCCGGCGGCGGTCATCGATCGTCTGGTCTCGACCCCCGCGGTGCTCGACTCGCGCGGCGGCGTGCGGTTGATCCTGTCGGGGGACAAGCGCGCTTCGACCGGACCCGCGATCGACGACATCACGCGGATCGAGAAGCAGGAGAACGCGCCGGAGGCCGGCAAGATCCGCGTGCTGCTGATGGGCGTGCCCGAGACCAACGCGCAGGTCGCGCTGGTCGCACAGAACGCCGCCGGAGTGCGCCGCGTGATCGCGAGCCACGGTGCGGTCCGGGTCCCCCCGGATCCCAAGGACATCCAGTTCGGCTCGACGTTCTCGCCGAAGCCCGACATCCCCGCGCACGGCCTGCGGATCCAGGTCCATGGCGGCGCGAACCAGGACGAGCCGATGGGCGGGGTCTCGATCCGCCTGGTCCCCGCCTCGGCGGTCGTACCCGGCGCCGATCTGACCAAGCTCGGCCAGGAAGTGAAGACCCCGGACGGCGGTCTGGTCGACCTCACCGATCCATCGGTCGTGCCGCTGATCGCGTCGGTCACGATCAACGGCAAGGAGCTCGAGAGCCAGCCGTTCGACCTCACCAAGGGCGGCGGCGTCCTCGACATCGAGGCGCACTGGGACGGCCAGGGCAAGCAGTACGCCGAGTTCGACAGCGCGGACATCAAGCCCGACGAGGTCGTGTTCGCCGAGTCGACGATGCGCAAGCAGCTCTATCGCTCGGTCCCGTTCCAGCCGCTCGCCGGCCACGGCACCAAGGTGACGCTCTACATCTACCCGCGCATCATGTTCACGTTCGAGTGGTCGTCGCGGATCGACGACGAGTTCCTGGCGGTCGGCGGCAAGTTCGATCTCACGAACAACTCGTGGGCGCCGTACGTCGGCAGCCCCGATGGCCTCATCATCCCGCTGCCGGCTCACTTCAAGGGCGCGCGGGTCAACGAGCAAGACCAGGACGATGTCGCGGTCGCGCAAGACCAGGGCTTGCGGATCGGCCGGCCGATCCCACCGGGCGGCAAGCAGTTCCACGCGCAGTTCTCGATGCCGATCGAGCACGGCGAGGTCGACTGGAAGCTCGACCTCCCGCTCGGCGCGTTCCAGAGTGGCATGGAGATCCAGCAGACCCCCGGGATGAGCGTCCACACGCCCGCGGGCGTGCACGGCCGGGTCGTGACGGTCCCGCAGGGCACGTACTACGTGCTGTCGGAGCTCTCGATCCTGCCGCACCAGTCGATGCAGATGACGATCTCGAACCTGCCGTCGCAGCCGGCGTGGAAGACCTGGGCGCCGCGGCTCGTGGGCCTCGCCGGCCTGATCGTGATGCTGAGCGGGCTCGGCCTGGCGCTCTACCGGACGTCGACCTCGCGCACCGCGGACACCACGCGCGCGGACAAGAAGAACGAGCTGCTCGACGAGCTCGTCGAGCTCGAGAAGTCTGGCCAGAACGAAACCCGTCGCGCCCAGATCGCGAGCGAGCTCGAACGCCTGTGGGTCGACTAGATCGCGTCCTGATCGACAAGGTCGCGAAGCGGTATGGCACCGAGCGCGCCCTCGCCGGGGTCTCGCTCGAGCTCGCGCGCGGCACGATGTGCGCGCTGCTCGGTCACAACGGCGCCGGCAAGACCACGTTGCTCGGCGTGGTGTCGACGCTGGTCCGCCCGAACAGCGGCAGCGTCACGTACCGCAGCGGCGAGGCCAAGCTCGCCGGCGAGGCCCTGCGCAAGGAGATCGGGCTGCTCGCGCACGCGTCGCTGTGCTACGGCGAGCTCAGCGCGATCGAGAACCTCGAGCTGGTCGCCGGCCTCTACGGCGTGCCCGGCTCGGTGTCCGGCGCGGTGGTCGCGGCGCTCGATCAGGTCGGGCTCGATCGCCGCGCGCGCGACCGCCCCGCGCGCACGTACTCGCGCGGCATGCTGCAGCGGCTCGCGCTCGCCCGCGCACTCCTGACCCGGCCCTCGCTGCTGCTCCTCGACGAACCGTTCACCGGCCTCGATCGCGGCGGCGCGCTCGCGCTCGGCGAGCAACTCGGCGGGCTCAAGGCCGATGGCACGATCGTCGTGGTCGTCACCCACGATCTGGAGGCGATCGCCGGGCGCACCGATCACGTCGCGATCTTGCGCCGCGGCAAGCTGGTCTGCGAGGAGCGCAGCGACCTGTCGTACTCGTACGATCAGCTCAAGGACCTCTACCACCGGAACGCCGCGTAGATGCTGCGCCACGCGCTCCGCATCGCCTGGAAGGATCTCCGCATCGAGCTGCGCTCGAAGGAGATCTTCATGACGATGGCGTTCTTCGGCGCGCTGCTCGTCGTGATCTACTCGTTCGCGTTCCCGAATAACCCCGCGGCGGTCCGGGGCTCGGTCCCCGGCATGCTGTGGGTCTCGCTCGCGTTCACCGGCACGATCGCGCTCGGACGCGCGTTCGATCGCGAGCGCGAGAACGACACGATGCGCGCGCTGTTGCTCGCGCCGGTGCCGCGGCTCGCGGTGTTCGTGGGCAAGGCGATCGCGATGGCCGCGTTGATCCTGTGCGTCGCGGTGATCGTGGTGCCGCTGCTCGCGCTGTGGCTCAACGCGCCGCTGTTCGACTACCCGCTCGAGCTCGTGGTCAGCGTCGCCGCCGGCTCGCTCGGCATCGCGGTGGTCGGCTCGGTGTTCGCCGCGACCCTGTTGAAGGCCCGGTCGCGCGATGTCCTGTTGCCGGTCGTGCTCTACCCGATCCTGCTGCCGCTGTTCGTCGCAGGCACGAAATGCACCGAGGCGCTCGTCGCGGTGCACCCGAACCTCGAGGTCGCCCACTATTGGATGGGCTTCCTCGGAATCTACGACGCCGCGTTTTTGGTACTGTCCCTGTGGGTGTTCGAGTCCCTGGTGATCGAATGAACAAGCTCCTGGTCCCAATCCTGTCCGTGCTCGCCGCGATCGGCTTCGCGGTGTCGGTCTATCTGGTGTTCTTCTACACACCACTCGACTTCACGATCGATCACGACTCCGGGCGCCTCGTCGGTACGAGCCTGTTCTTCAACGAGACGATCATGTACTTCCACGTGGCGCACGCGTTCGTGCTGTTCACGGCCGTGTTCATCGGCGGCATCGCCTCGATCCTGTACCTGTGGAAGCGCAAGCCGGTGTGGGACGACCTCGCCGCGGCGACCATCGAGATCTCGGTCGCGTTCGGCGCGGTCGTGCTCGTGACGGGCTCGATCTGGGCGAAGGCCGCGTGGGACGTGTGGTGGCAGTGGGAGCCCCGCCTGACCATGTCGCTGCTGTTGTGGTTGATCCTGGTCGGCTACGTGCTGGTGCGGAAGTTCGCCGGTCCGAGCGCCGATCGCGTCGCCGCCGGCATGGCGATCTTCGGCATGGTCGGGGTCCCGTTCATCTACACGATGGTCGGCCAGGACTCGCATCCCGGATCGGGCGCCAACGGGGTCGCGTTCACGCTCAAGGGCCGCATGGTCGTGACGTTCTGGGTCGCGGTCGCGACCTTCATGATCTGGTTCGTGGCGCTCGTGATCACGCGCGTCCAGGGGACCCGAGCCGAACGCGAGGTCCGCGAGCTCCGCGAGCGTGCCCTCGATCTGGGAGTCATCGAATGAACAAGATCGTGTTGATCCTCGTGTTGCTATGCGGGCTCGCGTCCGCCGACGGCTCCGGCTCCGGCTCCGCGGTCGCACCCGCGGCGCCGCCGGGAGCCACCGCCGCGCAGGTCGCCGCGCTCGAGCAGACCTGCGCCGATGCGATGAACGCCGATCCGAACTTCGCGAAGTCGATCGAGCTGACGATCAACAAGCAGCTCGATCAACAGACGATCGACGCGCACGTCGACGCGCTCCATCACATCCAGAAGAACGAGAACCACGTGATCTACGCGTACGCGGCGATGTGGGTGATCGCGGCGCTGCTGCTGGTGTTCCTGTTCCTGCGCCAGCAGGCGCTCAAGACCGAGATCGCGGCGCTCAAGCGCGATCTGTCGCGCGCCGAGGACAAGGCGTGACCGGCGCGCACGTGATCTTCATCCCGGGCGTGCTGATGGTCGGCATGTTCCTCGGGTTCATCATCGGGACGCGCGCGGCGCGCAACCAGTTCGATCTCGCACAGAAGCGCGCCGACGAGCGCGAGGCCGCCAGGGCCGCGCGCACCGCGAACAAGGCCAAGCTCGGCGAGACCAAGACCAAGACCACCGACTAGCGCGGCCGGCCGCGCGGTCGCCGTCAGTTCCCGGTCAGCCGATCGGCGAGCTCGCGTGGCGAAGCGATGCGCCGCGCCGGATCCTTCGCGAGCGCGGCGCGCGCGAGCTCGTCGAGGTCGCGATCGGGCAGGGCAGGTGGATCGAAGTCGATCACGGCCTGCATCGACAGGTACGACGGGCCGCGATGGAACAACCGCTTGCCGGCGCACAGCTCCCACAGCACGACGCCGAGCGCGAACACGTCGGTCGCCGGCGTCCACGCCTCGCCGCGGACTTGCTCGGGGGCCATATAGGCGTGCGTGCCGCGCGGCGTGCCGGCCTCGTCGATCGGGCGCGCGATGCCGAGATCGATCAACACGATCCGGTCCTGGTCGACCACGAGGTTGGCCGGGTTGATGTCGCCATGGACCCAGCCGTTGGCATGGAGATGTGACGCGGCGTCGCACGCCGCACGCACGATCATCACGGCCTGGTCGCGCGGCAACCTCGTGAGCGCGGGCGCTGGCGGGCGCTGGCTGGGCGACGGCGCGATCAGGCGGCGCAGGTCCTCGCCGGGGACGAGCTCCATCGCGAGGTACGGGCGCTCGTCGACCGCGCCGGCCTCGAGGCCGTGCACGACGTTGCGATGGGGAGGTAGCGACATCGCGAGCTGCTGCTCGCGCGCGAATTGCACGCGTGCGTCGTCGTTGCGGAGCAGGTGGGTGTGGAGCCGCTTGAGCGCCACCGGCTCGGACGAGCTCGCACGTGTCGCACGCCAGATCTCGCCGAGTCCACCCACCGCGACGAGCGCGTCGAGTTGCCACGAGCCGAAGCTGTCTGACATGTAGGCTGCAAGCTAGCACGCGCGCCGACGGTCCGTGCCGTGCCTTGCGTGCGCCGACCGTGGCTCCTAGACTTTGCAAGCGTGGGTGGAGAACGGCTCGGTCGATACACGATTCTCCACCACCTGGCATCCGGCGGGATGGCGGACGTGTTGCTCGGGCGGGCCGAGGGGATCGAGGGCTTCGAGCGCCATGTCGTGCTCAAGCGGATCAAGTCCGAGTTCGCCAGGGACAAGCACTTCATCGGGATGTTCCTCGACGAGGCCCGCCTCGCGGCGACCCTCCACCACCAGAACGTCGTGCAGGTCCACGACATCGGCGAGGACGGCGGCGAGTACTTCTTCGCGATGGAGTACCTCCACGGCGAGGATCTCCGCCAGTTGCTCGGCGCGGTCGCCAAGCACAAGCATCATGTCCCGCTCGCGAACGTCATCGCGATCATCTCGGCCGCGGCCGCGGGGCTGCACTACGCGCACGATCGGCGCGCGACCGACAAGAAGAAGCTCGAGATCGTGCACCGCGATGTCTCGCCGTCGAACATCATCGTCGGCTACGACGGCTCGGTGAAGCTGGTCGACTTCGGCATCGCGAAGGCGACGATGCGCTCGTCCGATACCCGGACCGGTACGCTCAAGGGCAAGACCTCGTACATGTCGCCCGAGCAGTGCAAGGGCGAAGCGTCGGTCGATCGGCGCAGCGATGTCTACTCGCTCGGCGTCGTGTTGTACGAGCTCGCGACGACGACGCGGCTGTTCAAGGGCGACAGCGACTACCTGGTGATGGACGCGATCGTCAACGGCAAGGTGCCGCTGCCAAGAGTCCGGCGGCCGGACCTTCCGAACGAGCTGTCCTCGATCATGATGCGCGCGCTCGCGGTCGATCCGGACCGCCGGTTCCAGACCGCGGACGAGATGCGGCAGGCGCTCGATCAGTTCGCGCTCGACACGAACATCACGGCCTCGACCTCGTCGCTCGCGACATACATGAAGAAGCTGTTCGGCGAGAAGCCGGAGCCGTGGCTCGATACCGCCCGCTTCGATCGCGTGGCGGATGGCCGGAGCTCGCGCAACAGCTGGAGCGATGTCCCGCGCTCGAGCTCCGAGCTCGCCTCGAGCGATCAGCCGACGCGCTCGAATCGCAGGTCGACCGCGCCGCCGGCGGAGACCGGGCCCGCGATCGGCCGCACGACCACCGGCTCGCGCGCGATCCGCGAGACCCGCACGAGCACCCGGATGGCCTGGGAGAATCAGGGCGAGGCGCCGGCGCCGGCGCCGCCGCCGCAGCTGCGCAGGGTGACCAAGGCGTTGTTGCTCGCGGGACCGGTCGCGCTCGCGCTCGGAGGGATCGCGGCGTGGCACTACGTGGAGACGCCGCACGGCGCGCCGGCAGCGGCGATCGCGGTGCCCGCGCACGCTGCGCCGACCGTGACCCCGCTCGCGCCCGAACCCGCGGCGTCGGCGCCGCCGCCGATCGTCGCGGAGGCGCCCGCCGCCGACCTGCCTGCGGTCGCAGCGGCGCTCGCCGCCGGCCCCCCGAAGCCCACGCGTCAGATCGTCCGCCCTCCGTCGAGGACCGCGCCCCCCGCCCGCACGCCGCGTAGCCGATCTGCCGCGACCCGCGGCGAGCCGGCGCCGGCGCTCGAGGCGACGCTCGTGCCCGAGGCCGAGCCCGTGGCTCCGCCGCCGGCACCGGCACCGGCACCGGCACCGGCACCGGCACCGGCACCGGCAGCGGCAGCCGCACCTGCAGCGGCAGCCGCACCGGCACCGGCACCGGCACCGCCACCACCGAAGCTGGTCGGCACGCCAAGCCAGCCGTTCGACCCCGCCGACTTCGAGGACTCGCCTCCCCCCCCGGCGCCGCCACCGCCACCACCAGGACCGAAGCTGGTCGGCACGCCGACCAAGCAGATCGATCCGAGCGCGCTGG
>JBDTEH010000052.1:0-36885 GCA_039922635.1 Kofleriaceae bacterium
ACCCCGCACCGACCCAGAAGGTATGCGGAACCTAGCGGAGCAGCACGAGCTCTTCGGCGGTGGTCGGATGCAGCGCGAACGTACGATCGAAGTCGGCCTTGGTCGCCTTCATCGTGATCGCGATCGCGGCGGCCTGGACGATCTCGGGCGCGTCGATGCCGACGACGTGAAGCCCGAGCACCCGATCGGTCGACTTCTCGACGATCAGCTTGATCATCACGTGCTCGTCGCGGCCCGAAAGCGCAAACCGCATCGGCCGGAACCGCGCGCGGAAGATCTGGATCTCCCGGCCGCCGGCGAGCGCGGCAAGCTCGGTCAGCCCGACCGCTGCGGCGGGGGGCTGAGCGAACACCGCGGTGGCGACGTGATCGTGATGGACCGGGGTGGGCCGGCCGCCGAACAGCGTGTCGGCGACCGCGTGGCCCTCGCGGATCGCGACCGGCGTGAGCGTGACCCGCATCGTGACGTCGCCGACCGCGAACACGTGCGGCACGTTCGTCCGCGAGTAATCGTCGACGACGATGCCGTCGCGCGCGTCGAGGTGAACGCCGATCTCTTCGAGCCCGATCCCCGTCGAGCACGGCTCGCGACCGATCGCGGCCATCGCGACGTCGACCTCGAGACCCTCGACCCCGTCGGCCTCGAGCAACCGGACGCCGCGATTCGTGAGCCCGCGGGCAACCTCGGTCTGGAGATCCGGATCGAAGCTACGCAGGATGCCGCCGCGGTGCACGAGCGTGACCTGCGAGCCGAACCCCGCGAAGATGTGCGCGAACTCGACGCCGATATAGCCCGCGCCCATGATCGCGATCCGCCGTGGCAACTCCGGAAGATGGAACGCCTCGTCGGAGGTGATCCACGTGCCGGAGTGGGGCAACCGGGGCGTCCCGCCCGTCGCGATCAGGATGTTCGCGGCGGTGATGCGCTCCCCGTTGACCTCGATCGTGTGCAAATCCAGGACACGTGCCTTGCCGTCGAACAGCCGGGCCCCTGCCGCGGTGAGTCGATCGACGTAGCCCTTGGACAGCCGGGCGATCTCCTTGTCCTTCGCGGCGAGGAAGGTCGGCCAATCGAACGTCGCCTCCGGCACGGTCCAGCCTTGTCCGCGCGCGTCCGCAAGCTGGCGCTGCACTTCACTCGCGTAGACCATCAACTTCTTCGGCACACATCCACGCACCACGCACGTCCCACCCCAGCGGCTCGACTCCGCGATCGCGACCCGTGCGCCATGGCCGGCCGCCACCCGGGCCGCGCGCACGCCACCCGATCCGCCTCCGACCACGAACAGATCGACGTCGTAGCTACTCATCTGGCGCGCAGTCTACGTCACGGCGGTCAGTCCGAATCAGAACTCGAATTCAATAATCAGTAGACACCAGGGGCGGGGTTGATACGCTGCCCGACCATAGATGGGGGATTCCATGCGCACTTCGACGATCTTGCTCGCCTCGCTTCTCGCCACCTCCGCCCTGCTCGGCGGTTGCAAAAAGGACGACGCGGCCACCGGCGACGACGGCGTCGATTCCGGCATGGGCAGCGGCAGCGGCACGGATCCAGGGGCCGCGTTCACGGTTCAGAGCACGGATGTCACGATCCCCTCCGGTACCGGTAACGAAGTCACGTACTGCTACTGGTTCAAGACGCCGAACACGACGGCGCTCGCGATCAACAAGTGGGTGTCCGACATGGCGCCCGGCAGCCACCACATGATCTTCTTCGCCGGCGGCAGCTTTCCCCCGGATCTTCCGAACGGCGGCCTGGATACGCAAAACAGGTGCGGCCTCGGCACGAGCAGCGGCACGAATCAACCGGCCTGGGTGTTCGCCTCGCAGACCCTGCACCTCGAAGAGGATCTGCCAGCCGACGATGGCACCGGCAAGCCGCTCGCGCAGGTGATCGAGCCCGGCACCGTCGGTGCGATCCAGATGCACTACCTGAACGCGACCGACAGTGCACTTACGGCCCACGTCAAGCTATCGGCGTATGCACTCGCGGACGGGGCCACGTACACGCGAACGGATCCGTACATCACGTACAACTACGACATCTCCATCGGACCCAACGCGACGGGCGTGCAGGCCACGGCGTCGTGCCCGACGCCGGCGGGCGCCAAGTTCTGGACGATGTCGACGCACTCGCACAAGCAGTCCGTCGAGACCCAGATCTCCGACACGAACGGCATGATCCTCGATAGCCACGACTGGGAGCACCCCACCGTGAAGACGTGGGACTCGATGCCGTTCTACACGGTGAACGGCAACCTGACCTGGACGTGCACGTACGACAACACCGGCGACAACAAGGGTTCGACCGTGGTCCAAGGCGCGAGCGCTGCGACCAACGAGATGTGCATGGCGACGGGCTACTTCTTTCCGTCGACCAAGGCGCAGTTTTGTGTGAGCGGGCACGCGTTCAACGGCTGCTACTGTCTGTAGCGGGACCGGCGATCTCGCCAGAACCACGGCGCCACCAGATCACCCCTCGCGATCCGTGTCGATCCCCCGTAGACCAACCGCGATTCAGCTGGCGTCGGCGCCGGCAACCAACCCGGGGCTGGTGCACCGGTTACAGCTCATTCGTCGATCTCGATGACGATCTCTTCGGTGTTGATCGTCTCGTCCGCCGGCGCCTGACCCGGCGTGGTCACCGCCGGTGCCGCCGTCTCGGTCGCGGCCGCAGCGGGGGCCGCCGCGGTGTCCCCCGGTGCCGGCTTCGCTTCGGCATCGTCGTCCTTGCCGAGCCCGGACGCCGCGACCTGACGCGATTCGTGCGGGGCGAGGCTCTCGCCGCCGTCCGCCTCGGCCTCGTGTTGCTTCGGCCACGCCGGGCCGTGCACACTCGAACCTGCGCAAGCCGTGATCACGACGAGGACGAGCGCGCAGCGCAACATCGGCCTAGCATAGCGCACGGTCGCCCGCTCGGCCGCTGCAGTCGACGTGATAGCCGAGCGATCGCGATTGGAGTATCACAGCGGCCATGGTCGAAGTTGGCAAGAAAGCCCCCGCGTTCACCCTGGAGTCCGATGCTGGCGGCAAGCTCGAGCTGGCGGACCTCGCCGGCAAGCCGGTCGTCGTCTACTTCTATCCTCGGGACAACACGCCGGGCTGCACCGTCGAGGCCCAGGACTTTCGCGCCGCGATGCCGCAGTTCAAGAAGCTCGGCGTCACCGTGCTCGGTGTCAGCAAGGACTCGATCGCGTCGCACTGCAAGTTCCGCGACAAGTACGAGCTCAACTTCCCGTTGCTGAGCGATCCGGACGGCAAGGTGCTCGAGGCGTACGGCGCGTGGGGCGACAAGATGATGTACGGCAAGAAGCTGAAGGGCATCATCCGCTCGACCGTGCTGATCGATGGGAAGGGCAAGGTCGCTCAGCACTGGCCCAAGGTTTCGGTCAAGGGCCACGTCGAGGCGGTGCTCGAGGCGGCGAAGGCCCTGAACAAGAGCTAGCCACGATCGGCGAGCCGAGGCTGCACACCGGCGTGGGCTAGCGCGGGCGCGGTGCGGGCTCGAGCATCGTGGCGGGCGAGGCTTCGCGTGGTTACGCCGGGCACGCGCGCTGCACTCTACGGATCTATGAAGTTTGGCTTGCTGATCTGTCTCGTGTTCACGGCGTGCGTCGCGGAGGACCGCACGGATGACGACCTCGGCGATGCCGACCTCGTCGACACCAGCGGCGTGACCGCGTTCGCGACGGTCCAGGGCGTCAACAGCGCCTACTGCACGGCGAGCCCGTTCAACTGCCGGTTCCGCTCGGGCAGCTCGCGGGTCGACACCAAGGGGGGCCTGGAGAGCTGGGGGATCACGGCCGGCGCGTCGATCCGCGATGGCAACGGCGTCGTGCTCCACGCCGAGTCTGCCGCGCGGCTGACGTTCAACTACGGCCAGATCCGCGTCGTCGCCGGCACCGCGCACGCGCTCGCGCTGACGACCGATAACTCGAGCGCCGGGTGGTTCCCGATCGATCACATCGCGGGCGAGGCGTCGTTTCGCGATCAGGTCGGCAACGTCGATGCGAAGGATCCGGGCAAGGGTCACATGGCTTGCTACGCGATCCGCGACAGCGCCGACGAGACGCTCGCGGCCAAGAAGGTGGTCAAGGGCTCGACCGATCCGCACGAGCGCGCGGGCGATTACCTGCCGCTCGTCCGCGCGAACGGCAAGCGCTCCGCGAACCTCGTGTTCAGCGTGCCCGGGTTCGCGCTCGGCGGCGCGACGACCGACCACTTCCTCGCCGGCACCAGGTTCCACCGCGTCGAGGTGCCGACCTCGAGCGGCCTGCCCTCGATCTCGATCCCGCTGTGGAAGGAGAGCGCGCCGACCGTGCGCGCCGGGACGTTCCGGTTCTTCTACGGCTACGTCGTCACCGAGGACGGCCAGCGCCGGTTCGGCTGGATGGCGCAGGACGCGCTCGCGACCGCGACCGGCTGTCCCTGAAGGTCCCGAGGCGTTCGTACGCCTGCCTAGTGAAAGTCGCGACTGTCGACTTCGAGCACCGGCCGCGTGAGCGCGGGGTGCCAGACCCGCTCGGCGATCATGTGGACGATGCCCTCCTGGACCTGGAGCCGCCCGGTCACGCCGAGCAGCGAGGTGGTCTTGATGATCGTCGCGAACTCCGCGAACACCTGGGCCCACACCACGAGGTTGACGAACCCGGTCTCGTCTTCGAGCGTCATGAACACGACGCCGGCCGCCGTCCCCGGTTGCTGGCGGCAGATCACGATGCCGACGTACTCGGCACGCTGGCCGTCGCGCCCGCGATTCAACGTGCGCGCATCCGGCCAGCCCTTCGCGCGCAGCTCGCCGCGCAGCGGCTGCAGTGGATGACCGCGCGTCGAGTGATCGCTCGACGCGTAGTCCCAGAAGATCTCGTCGAGCTGAGTCAGCGCCTCGAACGCGACCTCGCCGTGGACATCGCCGCCGAGCTCGAGCGGCTCGTCCTGGCGCCGCACCCAGCCCGCGGTCTGCCACAGCGCATCGCGCCGGCCCTGGCCTTCGGGGATCAGCCCGCCGAGCGCGCCGGCCTCCGCGAGCGCCTCGTGGATCCGCGCCGGCACGCGGCTACGTCGCACGAAGTCCTCGAGCGACTCGTACCGCCGCGCGCTCCGCGCCGCGATGATCTGGTTGCCCTCGGCGAGCTGGAGGCCCTTGACCCAGCGCAGCCCCATCCGCACCGCGAACCGAAACGGCTCGGCGGCTGGCTCGAGGGTGCACTCCCACGCGCTGACCTGCACGTCGATCGGCCGGACCTCCAACCCGTGCCGACGCGCATCCCCGACGATCGTCGCCGGCGAGTAGAACCCCATCGGCTGCGCGTTCAACAGCGAGGCCGTGACCTCCGGCAGGTAGTGCTTGCGCATCCAGCACGTCGCGTACGCGATCAACGCGAAGCTCGCGGCGTGGCTTTCAGGAAATCCATATTCGCCGAAGCCGCGGATCTGCTCGAACACGCGCTCGCCGAACTCTCGCGCGATGCCCTTGTGCTCCATCGCGCCGATCAGGCGCTCGCGGTGCTTCTCGATCCGGCCGGAGCGCCGCCACGCGGCCATGTCGCGGCGCAGCTGGTCGGCCTCGCCGGGCGTGTAGTCGGCGGCGACGACCGCGAGCTTCATGACCTGCTCCTGGAACAGCGGCACGCCGAGGGTCTTCGCGAGCACGGGCTCGAGGCACGGGTGCGGGTACTCGACCTTCTCGAGGCCGGCGCGCCGGCGCAGGTAGGGGTGGACCATGCCGCCGGAGATCGGGCCGGGGCGGACGAGCGAGACCTCGACGACGAGGTCGTAGAACGTGCGCGGCTTCAACCGGGGCAGCATCGCCATCTGCGCGCGCGACTCGATCTGGAACGTGCCGACGGTGTCGGCGGTGCAGATCATGTCGTAGGTCGCGCTGTCCTCGGCGGGGATCGTGGCCATCGACAGCTCGACGCCGCGGTACGCGCGCAGCATGTCGAGGCCGAGGTGGAGCTGGTGGAGCGCGCCGAGCCCGAGCAGGTCGACCTTGAACAGCGCGAGCTCGTCGAGATCGTCCTTGTCCCACTGGATCACGGTGCGCCCGGGCATCGTGGCGTTCTCGATCGGCACGATGTCGTGGACCGGCTCGTGGCCGAGCAAGAACCCGCCGGGATGGACCGAGAGGTGGCGCGGGAACTCGAGGATCTCGTCGGCCAGGCGCGCGAGGTGCTCGAGCGCGTTGGCGTGGCCGCCCCGAGCATCCATGTCGAGGCCGGAGCGGGCGAGCGCCTCGGTCTCGACCTGGCCGTGCATCGACAGGTGCTTCGCGGCGCGATCGAGCGCGGTCTCGGGGATGCCGAGGACCTTGCCGACATCGCGCACGGCCGAGCGCGGCCGGTAGCGGATCACGTTGCACACCATCGCGGCGCGATCGCGGCCGTAGACCTCGTAGACGTGCTGGATCACCTCCTCGCGGCGCTCGTGCTCGATGTCGAGATCGATGTCGGGCGGCTCGGCGCGCTCGCGCGACAGGAAGCGCTCGAACAGCAGGCCCATGCGGACCGGATCGACGGCCGTGACGCCGAGGCAGAAGCACACCGCGGAGTTCGCGGCCGAGCCGCGGCCCTGGCATAGAATTTCGCGTCGGCGGCAGTACGACACGATCTCGAACATCGTGAGGAAGTAGCCGGGGTAGTCGAGCTCCTCGATCACGACGAGCTCGGTGTCGAGCTGGGCGCGCACGTTTGCAGGGGGAGCACCGCCATAGCGCCACGCGGCACCCTCGGCGACCAGGCGGCGCAGGTACTGCGCGGAGGTCGAGCCATCGGGCAACCGCTCGGAGGGATAGCGATAGCGCAGCTCGCCGAGCGTGAACGAGCAGCGCGCGGCGATCTCGAGCGTGCGCGCGAGCGCGGCGCGGTCATCCGCGAACAGGCGCCCGAATGCGTGCGGTGGACGCAGATCGTGCTCGTCGTTGCCCCGGATCCACCGGCCGGCGGTCGCGAGCGTGACGCCGTGGCGGATGCAGGTCAGCACGTCCTGCAGCGGGCGGCGCGCGCGCGAGTGATAGAGCACCTCGTTCGCGACGACCAGAGGGATCCCGAACGTGGCCGCGCGCGCGCGCAGCCGGACCTCGCGCGGGACGTCGGCGGCGCGGCGATGGCGCGATAGCGGCGCGTACAGGCGGTCGCCGAACGCCGCGCGTAGATCACCGGCGAGCTGCGGCGATGGCTCGAGCTCGGCGCTCGATAGATCTTCCCACAGCGCGACGAGGCCCTGCGCGTGCTCGCAGATCTCGGACCACGCGAGCAGCGATTCGCCCTTGTCGCAGCGCCGGCGGCCGATCGTGATCAGCCGCGTGAGGTTCGCCCAGCCCGCGCGATCGCTCGCGAGCACGACGAGCCGCGACGGCGGCAGCTCCACCGGCGTCGCCTCGTTCGCCGCGGTGCCGTGCGCGAAGCCGAGCACCGCTTGGCGTGGCTTCGATCGTTTGGGACGACCGCGCCGGCCGGTGACGGGGATCGCCGGCTCGAGGTCGTCGGTGTCGGCGCCCCACCCGGGACCGCGCCCGATCTCGGCGTGCTCGTCGTGCCCGTCGTGCCCGTCGTGCCCGTGATGAAGCCCGACTTTCGGCGCGGTGATCGGCGAGCCCGCGAGCCGCGCGGTTGGCGGCGCGATCGTGAGCTGCGCGCCGCACACGAGCTGGATGCCGAGCTCCTTCGCCTTGGTATGCGCGCGGACCAGGCCGTACACGCCATCGCGATCGGTGATCGCGATCGAGCGCAGCCCGATCCGGTGCGCTTCTTCGACCAGCTCCTCGGTGTGGCTCGCGCCCTCGAGGAACGAGAAGTTCGACTTGCACCATAGCGGCGCGTACTCGCTCATGGTCTACTGTACATACGTTCAGCTAATACCTTCCAGCTGTCAATGCAGGCTGAGTCGTGCCTCCCGACAAACCGATCATCCAGGTGCACCACCGCGGCGATCGCGGCGTCGATGGGATCTTGAGGTTGATCGAGCTCGCGAGCCACGACGGTCCGCTCGAGTGCTCGTCAACCCTGCACCGACGGATCTCGACAAGCTGCGGCGCGCGCGCGACGAAGCCCCGTAGTCATCGCCGCGCTCGAAGCGCGGCAGCTATCGCCGCGCTCGAAGCGCGGCAGCTATCGGTCGATTCTGCCGACCGGCCCGACGACCGGCCCGCCGTCGGCGAACGGTCGCGACCTTCGCGCGCGCGGCCGTGCCGTAGGTTTTTTTCTCGCCGTCGCGCATGGGCAGGTTCGGCACGATCGTGATCGTCCCCCGAAGTCTGACAATTTTGTCCGAAGCCACGGCCGATTGCACCCGGCTCACGTGTGTTGTCGCCGAGTTGCACCGGCACGCGCATTGCTCGATCCGGCGGGGTGAAGTACGCGCTGTGGTTGTTGCTCGTGTCCGGCTGTGGGATGGATCGCGATATCGCGACGAAGGTGACGATCACCCAAGGGGTCTACGGTCAGCTCACCTCCGACGAGCTGCCGGTCGCGAACCAAGCGGTCACGGTGTACTCGGCGATCGGCACGTACGCGACCGCGACGAGCGACGGCGACGGCGTCTATCAGATGGCCCTCCCGAACGGCGATTACACGATCTGCACCTCGGCGTGCACGACGATCTCGACGCCGAGCAGCGCGACCGTGCGCTACGACTGGAGCGCGGGTCCCGGCGGCGGGACCTGGGACAAGATCTGATCGCGCGATACACTCGCGCGCGTCGATGCTCTACAACCTGCACGTCCTGCGCGTGATCGCGGCGCTCGGGGTCGTCTACTACCACATCACGTCCGAGGCAGGCCTGAACCTCGAGACCAACATCGGCAGCCGCGGCGTCGACATCTTCTTCGTGATCAGCGGCTTCATCATCGCCTATATCGGCTCGAAGAAGCCCGACCAGTTCCTGCTGCGCCGCATGATCCGGATCGTGCCGTTCTACTGGGCGGCGACCTTGTTCGTGTTCGCGGTCGTGCTGGTCAAGCCGCACCTGCTGCACACGACCCACGCCGATTGGAAGCAGCTCGGGGCTTCGCTCGTGTTCATCCCGCGCCTGCCGCCCGGCGGCGAACAGTTCCCGACCCTCGTGCTCGGCTGGTCGCTCAACTTCGAGATGTTCTTCTACCTGTGGTTCGCGCTCGCGTTGAAGTTGAAGCCGGCGACCGCGCCGGTCGTGTGCGCGGCGCTGATCGCCGCGTTCACCGCGATCGTCCACGCGCTCGGCGTCGATAACGCGATCCTCACGTTCTGGGCGCGGCCGATCGTGCTCGAGTTCGTGTTCGGCATCGCGGTGTACTACCTGTTCGCGTGGGAAGCGTTGAAGCCGCCGAAGGCGGTGCTGCTCGTGCTGATCGCCGCGTCGTTCGCGATGATCTGTTACGGCGAGGCCGAGTGGATCGACCACTACCGCGTGATCGTCGCGGGCATCCCGGCGTTCGTGCTCGTGCTGAGCGCGCTGCTCGTCGAGAAACACTACCGGTTCACGACCCAGAACAAGACGATGTTCCTGCTCGGCGAGGCGAGCTACATCATCTACCTGATCCACCCGTACATCATCTATACGGTGCTGCGGCTGATCGTCGGGCAGCGCGAGCTCGGCACCGCGGTGATCGTGCCGCTCGTGATCGTGTTGCTCGCGGTGACCAGCGCGTGCGGGGTGCTGATCCACCTCTACTTCGAGAAGCCGGTGATGAGCTTCTTGCGCCGCAAGCTGACCTACGTGGCGTGATCGATCACTCGACCGCGCCGTGACAGAACCAGCGCCGGCGGTTGCGATCGTAGTAGACCCACAGGCAATCACCGCGGCGCAGCTCCGCGAAGTGATACTCGCGATGCAGCTCGTGCTGCTGCCACCAGCCGCCGGACACCACGTACGGTCCGACGATCCGCACGACCGCGCCGTGCTCGAGGCCCGAGAGTAGCCAGCCATCGTCGCGGACCTGGCGGGCCTGCGGCGGCAGCTGCTGCGGCCGGGTGTGGAGGCGACGCACCAGCGGGCGCACGAGCTTGGGCTGTGGTGCCGCCACGACGACCGCCGCGAGTGGCTCCCAGCCGAAGCTGGCCTCGGGCAAGTGGCCCTCGCGCAGCACGGCGCGCACGACCGCGTCATCGCCGAGCTCGGCGCGCACGCTCGCGAGCGCCTCGTTCGCCGAGCGCAGATCGCGGCGCGGACGCGACGCGAACATCGCGAGCTGCTCGCGCGTCGCGGTGAGGTCATCGGCCCACACGCGCGCGGCGTGGATCGGCGCGGCCGGCGGTGTGCCGGTGATGCGCAGGTGAACGAGCCGGAGCAGCACGCGGCCGTCGAGCGTCGGCGCCGCGGGCTTGATGCACTCCGCGCGCAGCTCGGTCTCGCCGACCGCGTGGCGCAGCACGAGCTCGACGTGCAGGGCCGTCACCGCACGGCCCTTCACGGCGAGCCGCGCGAGCAGGCGATCGAGCGCAGGGCGCAGCACGAACACGAGCTGCTCGGAATCGGTGATGTCGTCGTCGAGCACGACGTGCTCGTCGGGCGCCTCCGGCGGCGCGAGCGGCACGAGCGGATCCCAGCGCTCGCCCGCCGCGAGCTGATACAGGCGATGCGCCTCCTTGCCGAACCGCTCGAGGATGCCACCGCCGGGCAACCGCACCATCTCGCCGAGCTTGGTGATGCCGAGGCGGGCGAGCGCATCGCGCAGCTTCGGCGCGAGATCGAGCCGCGCGAGTGGGACCGCCGCCGCCGCCGCGCGCTCGTGGGCATCATCGCGCAGGATCGTGATGCCGCCGCGCGTGGCCTTCGCGATCGCGTAGGTCGCGAACCGCGAGTAGCCGACCACGACCGCACCGGTGTACCCGAGCGGCGTGATCGCGCGCTGGATCGCGAGGCCCCACGGGGTGCCAAACTCGATCCGCTCGAGGCCCTCGCCGTCCAGCCAGAACGTGCCCGGATCCTCGCTCGGCTCGACGCGCGGCGAGAGCGCGTGCAACCGCTCGCGGAGCTCGGTGATCGCCGCCGCCACCCGCGCCGGTGACACGACGCGCGCGCGCAACCCGCGCTGCAGGCCGAGCGCGTGCGCGTAGCGTTGGCCCGGGAGCACCGCCGCGGCGCGCGCGCGCTCGCAGGCCCACAACACGGTGCCCTGCGGGCGATCTTCATCGACGATGACGACCGGGTGCTGCCGGAGCTCGGGCTCGTCACGCCACGCCAGCTGGAGCGGCAACGAGGGCAGATCGAGACACGCGACGGCAGGCACTGGACGAGTGTTCAGCTAACCGAATCTCCCTGTCAACTCAATGCTTTAATCCGGAGAGATCTCCTACCGTCGCCCGATGAACGACAAGGTCATCGTGATCACCGGCGCCTCGATGGGGATCGGCGCCGAGCTCGCGCGCGAGGTGACCCGGCGCGGTGCCAAGGGGGTCGTGCTCGCCGCGCGCAACGAAGCCGAGCTCGCCAAGCTCGCGAGCGAGCTCGGTTCGAACGCGCTCGCCGTGGCGACCGACGTCACGCGCCGCGCGGATCTCGAACGGCTGCGCGATCGCACGCTCGAGCGGTTCGGCCAGCTCGACGTGCTCGTCAACAACGCCGGCCGCGGTATCTCGCGGTTGGTCTCCGAGCTGACCGACACCGATGTCGACGACATGGTCACGATCAACATCAAGTCCGTGCTCTACGGCATCCAGGCGGTGCTGCCGCACATGAAGCAGCGCGAGCACGGTCAGATCATGACGGTGTCGTCCGGGCTATCGCGGTTCCCGCTCGCCGCGCAGCGCAGCGCGTACAGCGCCGCGAAGGCCGCCGTGAACTTGCTGATGGGCAGCCTGCGCATGGAGCTGCGCGCCACGTTCCCGAACATCCATTGCACGACCGTGATGCCCGGCGTGGTCGCGACCGAGTTCGGCACCAACGCGCTGCACGGCGGCCACGATAGCCGCAAGATCCCCGGCGCCCAGCCGGTCGAGGAGGTCGCGCGGGTCATGGCCGACGCGATCGCCAAGCCGGTCGCCGAGCTCTACACGCGCCCGCAGATGCGCGAGCTCGCAGCGAAGTACTTCGCCGCCGAAGACGTCAGCGCGCTCGAGGGCGCGCCGCCGTTCTTCGCGCCGCCGCCGCGGGCTTGAGCCGGGCTACAGACCCGCCGGCGCACGCTTCTTCGCGGCTTTCTCCCAGCCCGGACCGCGGCGCTTGTCCTTGAGCGCGCGCACCGTGACCGTGACGTCTTCACGCGCTTCGCGGTCGCGCAAGCGCAGCGCCTCCGCGCGCAGCGACACGAGCGAGCCGAGCGAGGGGGTCTCGGCGGTCTTGTCGGTGATGCACACGATCGCGGCATCGTGGATCTGGGCGAGCGAGACCAGCCGGCCCTGGATCGCGGTCGCGAGCTCGGCGCTGCCGCCGGACGGCGCGCACAGATCGATCACGATCAAGCCGAACGCGCCGGAGCGCAGCAGCCGCTCGGCGACCCGCGCCGCGGTGAGCACATCGCGCACGCGCACGACGACGAGTGCCGCGAGATCGACGCCGGACTCGGCGACATCGGGTGGATAGAACGTGCCGGCGGCGGGTGCGATCCACGCGACCGGCTCGGCCTGGGTCTGCGCTTCGACGACGAGCTCGACGGCGGCGGTCAGCGTGGCGGTCGCGCCGCGCGCGGACAGCTCGACGAGCCGACCGCGCAGGCTGTCGAGCTCCCACGCCGCGCGCACCTCGGCTCGACCGGATCCATGGATCAACCGATCGACGTGGACGATCTTCGACGCCGCCACCGAGCCCACGGCACCGCGGGCCTGCGCGAGGAAGCGTTCGAGATCCGAGCCCATGTACATCTGTTCAGTACCATCGTGGGCTGACACCCGCAGCTCGCCGGAGATCGACTCGCCCACTCCCGCAATCAGTTCGCGGTGGTGGCGCGACCTCGCCGCGATCTAGCGCCGGCCGCGCGGCACGCCGAACGTGGCGTCGACCGTCTGTTCCTTGCCGCCGCGCACGAACGTGACCTTCGCCGTCGTGCCGGGCTTCGCGGCCTGGAGCACGAACATCAGATCCTCGATGCCGCGGATCTCGACAGCGCCGACCTTGATGATCCGGTCGCCGCCCTTGAGCCCGGCCTTCGCCGCCGGGCCCTCGGGCACGACGTCCGAGATCACGAGCCCCGGGAGCCGGTTCGGATCTTCGCTGTACGACGGGACCGTGCCGAGCGACGCGCCGATGTGGCGGACGTCGCCGAACGTGTGCTCGGGCGGCGCCTTGACGTAGGTCAACGTGCCCGCGCGGTTCGCGACGCGCTGCGCGATGTCGGCGACGATCATCGCGACGCGCGAGCCGCCGGCGGCGTTGATCTTGTCGGAGTCGTCGGTCGCGGTGTGATAGTCGAGGTGGTTGCCGGTGAACATGAACAGCACCGGGATGCCGGCGATGTAGAACGACATGTGATCGGAGGGACCGTAGCCCGAGCCGCCGATCGTGCACTCGACGCCCGCCGTCGCACACGCCGGCTCGGCGAGCTCCTTCCACTCCTTCGCGGAGTCGCCGCCGTTGATGCTGAGGTGGTTCGCGCGCATCCGGCCGACCATGTCCATGTTGATCATGGCGACCACGTCCTTGGCGTCCTTCATGTGCTTGACGTACCAATCCGAGCCGAGGTCGCCCTCTTCTTCACCGGAGAACGCGATCACGACGACATCGCGCTGGAGCTCCGCCTTGTTCGCGGCCAGCAGCTTCGCGGCCTCGATCAGCGCGGCGACTCCCGAGGCGTTGTCGTCGGCGCCGTTGTGCACGGCGTGGACCTTGGGATCGAGCGCGTTCGCGCCGCCGCCCATGCCGAGGTGATCGAGGTGGGCGCCGAGGATCACCACGCCGGGCTGCTTGGTCGCGGCGCCGGCGTGGATCACGCCGACGACGTTCGCGGTCGGCGTCCGCACCGGCAGGAGCTCGACGGACAGCGCGATCCGGTGCACGCCCTTCGCGAGCAGCGCCGCGACCGACCGCTTGACGACGACGACCGGGATGCCGGCATCGCCGGTCGCACCGTTGACCTCGCCCATGCCGCCCGGCACGAGCGCCGGCAGCGCGGCCTCGTCTTGCTTGAGGTCACCATCGTCGACGACGATCAGGCCGAGCGCGCCTTTTTGCTTCGCGGTGAACGCCTTCTTGCGGAGGTCGCCGAGCGCCGCGGTCGCCATCGCGTCCTTGCCCTCGGCGGGCGCGAAGCGATGGACGAGCACGATCTTGCCGCGGACGTTCTTGCCCTTGAAGTCGTCGCGCTTGGTCGTTTCGGGATCGACGATGCCCCAGCCCGCCGCGACGACCGCGCCGGTGATCGGCTTCTCCGCGGAGAACGGCATCGGCGCGAAGTCGGCCGCCGCGACCTCCTTGCCGTCGATCGCGAGCGCGGTCTTGGGGCCGCGCTTGATCTCGGTCGTGACCTCGAACGGCTGGCGCCACTGGCCTCCCTCGAGCCCGGGCTCGACGCCGGCCGCCGCGAATTGCTGCTGGACCCAGTCCTGCGCGTCGGCGAGGCCCTTGGTGCCGAGCCCGCGACCCTCGCGAGCATCGTCGGCGAGCCACTTGACCGCCGCGGCGTAGGCATCGGCGAGCGCGGTCTCGGGCTGGTACGTGGTCTCGCCGGGCGGGTGGTCGTCCCACGGTGTGACGAACACGTTGGTGTCGTGCACGCCGGCGGGACCACCGGTGACGCGATAGACGTCGCCCGTGTTGGTCTTCACGACGTCGCGGCGGTTCGACGACATCGACAGCGTCTTGCCGTCGGGCGAGAACACCGGGAAGCCGTCGAAACCCGGGGCAAACGTGAGGCGCTCGAGGTGCGTGCCGTCGGTGTCGATCCCGAACAGATCGAACTCCGGGCCGGTCGGCGCGAGATAGTTCGAAGCGAAGATGATCCGCTTGCCATCTGGATAGAAGTACGGCCCGAACGAAGCGCCCGGCAGGTACGTGACCTGGTGCGCCTCGGTGCCGTCCGCGTTCGCGACCCACAGGTCCATCCTCGTCGGCTGGACGAGGTGCTGCGCGAGCAGCGCCTGGTACTTGACGAGATCGGCGCCCTTGGGCCGGGACGCTCGCCACACGATCTTCGTGCAGTCCGCCGAGAAGAACGCGCCGCCATCGTAGCCGGGCGTGTTCGTGAGCTGGCGCGGGTTTCCGCCGTCCGCATCCATCCGCCACAGCTCGAGGTCGCCCGAGCGCTGCGACGTGAACAGGATCGAGCCGTCGACCGGGCACACGGTCCCTTCGGCGTCGTAGCCGGGCGTATCGGTCAGCCGGCGCACGTTCGAGCCGTCGGCGTTGGCCCGGTAGATGTCGTACTCGAACAGGCCCCAGTTGTAGCCCTTCGACATGTCGGGTGGCGTCGGGCAGTCCGGCGAGTGGGCCTCGGTCGAGGCGTAGATGATCTCCTGATCGCCCTTGAGGAAGTACGAGCAGGTGTCCCGACCCTTGCCGGAGGTCACCAGCTTCGAGGGGCCGCCGGTGGCCGACATCTCCTCGATCTGGTCGCACTTGTACGGCTTGTGGTTGGTCTGGAAGATCAACCGGTCTCCGGAGAACGACCAGTAGGCCTCGGCGTTGTCGCCGCCGAACGTGATCTGCTTCAGATCCTTGAAGTGGCGCTCCTCGGGCGTCGCTTGGTTGCGCGGCGCCCCGGTGGTCGCGACCGTGGCGGTCTTCGCGGGCTCGGACGGACAGCAACTCGAGAGCACACAGATCAACAGCAGGCGTCGCATGGCCGCGAGCGTAGCCGATCGGGCCAGCTGTGATACCTAGTCGGCATGCATTCCGTCGAAGGCGCGCTCGCGGCCGTGATCGAGCGAGTGCAGCGACTCGCGAGCGAGCGGGTCGCGATCCGCGAGGCACATGGCCGCATCACCGCGGTCGATCGAGTCGCGCCGCGATCGCTGCCCGGCTTCGACAACTCGGCGATGGACGGCTACGCGGTGCGCGCGGCCGACCTGCCCGGCGTGTTCCCGGTCGTGGCCACCGTCGGCGCCGGCCAGGTCATGCAGACGGCGGTGCCCGAGCGCGCGGCGGTGCGGATCTTCACCGGCGCACCGATGCCGGCCGAGCTCGATACCGTCGTGATCCAAGAAGACGCCGAGGCCGAGGCGGATCACGTCAGGCTCCCCGAGCAGGAGCTCGGCGCGAACATCCGCAAGATCGGCGAGGACATCGCCGAGGGTGAGCTCGCCGTGCCTGCGGGGACCCGGCTCGGGGCGGGCGCGCTCGGGCTGTGCGCGGCGCTCGGCCTCGCCGAGCTCGCGGTGGTGCGCCGGCCCCGCGTCGCGATCATCGCGACTGGCGACGAGCTCGTCGATGTCTCGACCGTTCCCGGTCCGAGCCAGATCGTCGACTCGTCCGCGCACTTGCTGCCCGCGATGATCCGCGAGGCCGGCGGCGTCGCGACCTATATCGGCATCGCGAAGGACGATCCGATCACGATGGCGGCGTTGATCGCGAGCGCGCTCGACCACGACGTCGTGATCACCACCGGCGGGATCTCGGTCGGCGATCGCGACCACGTGCGCGCCGCGCTCGCGGCGGCCGGCATCGAGCTCGAGCTGTGGAAGGTCGCGATGAAGCCGGGCAAACCGTTCTCGTTCGGGATCAACGGCCGCGTCCCGGTGTTCGGGCTACCGGGTAATCCGATCTCGACGTACGTCGCGTTCGAGCTGTTCGTGCGCCCCGCGTTGCTCGCGATGCAGGGCTGCAGCGCGATCCAGCGCCCGCGCGTCCCGGTCAGCGTGGTGCGGGGCTACCGTAAGGCCGCCGGTCGCACCCACTTCATCCGCGCGCGCGTCGAGCGCAACGGCGAGCACCTGATCGCACACCCGCACCCCAAGCAGGGCTCGGCGATGCTGAGCTCGTTGATCGGGTGCAACGCGCTCGTCGAGCTGCCGGCCGACGCGACCGAGATCGCGCCCAATAGCCTGGTGAACGCGATCCTCCTGGAGGCGGTATGAAGTTGATCGTCGGAGCAGATGAACAGGGGCGCGTCGATAAGGTGCTCGCGAAGCACTATCCGGCCGCCGGGCGCCGCCAGCTCGCAGAGCTGTTCGAGGCCGGCGAGGTCAAGCTGCGCGGCAAGCAGGCCAAGAAGGGCGACTTCGCCTCGCCCGGGGACGAGATCGAACTCGCGCGCGAGCCGGTCTCGGGTGACGCGCTGCGGCCGCAGCCGGATCCGGCGCTCGCGCTCGAGGTGCTGCTCGAACACGCCGAGATCATCGTCGTCAACAAGCCCGCGGGCGTGCCCTCGCAGCCGCTCAGGGCCGGCGAGCTCGGCACGGTCGCGAACGCGATCGTCGCGCGCTGGCCGGAGTGCGCCGCGATCGGCGACGATCCGCGCGACGGCGGGCTCGTGCACCGCCTCGACATCGGCACCTCCGGCGTCCTCGTGATCGCGCGGACCGCGGCCGCGTACCGTCACTTGCGCGAGGCGTTCGGCAAGGGCGAGGTCCACAAGGAATACCTCGCGATCACGAACGGCACGCCGAACCTCCACGAGGTCGATGCGCCGCTCGACCAGCGCGGGAATCACGTCGCGGTCGATCACAACGACGGGCTCGAGGCCCACACGGTGATCCATCCGCTGCGTTCGAGTGGCGAGCACGCGCTCGTGAGTTGTTTCGCCGAGACCGGCCGGATGCATCAGGTCCGCGCGCACCTCGCGTTCGCGGGCGCACCGATCGCGGGGGACACGCTCTACCAGGGCGCCGAGATCCCAGAGCACCCGGGCTTCTTCCTGCACGCCTACAAGATGACCGTGCCGGCGCCGAGCGCTCGGTGGGAGATGATCGCGCCGATCCCGGCGCGGTTTCGCGACGCGGCCGCGGCCGTCGGCCTCACCGTGCCGTGATCGCGTCACCCGGCGCGCCCCCGCGACGACGCTCGATTCAGTAGTGCTCGTCGGCGCCGATATCGCTGGCGGCACCGTGCGGCCGGGCTTCGCCGTCGAAGTCGAAGGTCAGCGTCGCCGCCGGATCGGCGTGGTCGCGTGCGTCCGACTGGAACGTGATGTGGTCGTCGTCGGTCGCGACAAACCCGGGGTTGCTGTTCGAGAGGTTGCCGGTGCCGTTCGGCGCCAGGTCCGTGAACAGCGAGTACGACGTCGCGCACAGCGAGCCGGTCTGCGGCGACGCGCTGCCGTTATCGGCGAAGATCGTGTTCGCGAGCGTGACCGGCACGGTGCAGACCGCGCCGAAGGTATTGCCCGCGACCGTGTTGAACTGGAACACCGAGTCCGGCGTGGCGCCGCTGGCCGCGACGAACCCGGTGCCACCGCAGCCGACGAGGAAGGAGTTCTCGATCAGGTACTTCGCGCTCGCGCGCACGCACGTGGCGCCGACCGAATAGATCACGGAGCGTTCGAGCGTGAGGTGCCCCCCATAGATCGCGATCGCGCCCTGAGCACCCTGACCGTCGTGGACCTCGACCTGCTCGAGATCTACGTTGCTCGAACTGATGTAGACGCTGCTGGCCGGGCTGTCGAGGATCTCGACCCGCGACATCGTCACCGCCGCACCGCCCTGGATCCGCACGGTCTCGTCGAGCCCACCGTCGAGGATCACGCCTTCGACGAGCGCGGTGCCGCCATCGATCTCGAGCACGTGCGGGGGGCCGTTCGCCTTGAACAACACGCGCGCATTGTTGCCATCGTTCTCGCCGGATAACACGAACGGCTGGCTGGTCACGAACGCGTCGTGGTAGGTCCCGTCGAACAGCTTGATCGTGAACCGGGTCGCATCGACGAGCGCGAGCGCACGCGTGATCGACGCGCACGGCAGCGCTCGCGTGCACGTGCCGCTATCGTCGCCGCCGTTCTTGACGTACAGCGCTTCGGTTTCGGGGACGCACGTGCCGGTCCACTCGACGCACACGTCGCTGCTGCACTCGCCATCGTCGTAACAACCGCGGCAGGTCGAGCCGTCGCTAGCGCAGACCGGCGCCGGGTTCGCGCACGCGCCACACGCGGTGATCGCCCCGTCGAGCTGGGCCCCGCTGTCGGGGAGCGTGCCGCTGCCGCTCTGATCGATGCACCGCGGCGGCGCCTGGCTGGTGTCGCAGACCTCCGTGCCCGGACACGTTAGCTCGGCCGAGCACGGTACGTTTTGCTCGAAGCTCGGGTGATAACAGCCACACGCGAGCACGAGTGCGATGGCCCTCGTCCGCACCGGATCAGGTTATCACGCGGGTCGGGCCAGATCGCAGGCTTCTAGCAGGCACAGCATCCGACCTACACGCAGCTGATCGTTGCGATCGCCGTGAACCTCGACGAGATCGCCAACCGTGCGCTTGCCGTCGAGCGTCTCGAATAGCTCGACCAAGCCTTTGACCTCGAAGCGTTCCGGACCGACGCGGCGGGTCCGCGAGGCACGCAGCCTCAGGCCACCGTGCTTGGCGATCCAGCTGTCGGTGACGTCATCGGACAGCCCCATCGCACCGGCCCCGAGGATCTCGAACGCGTTGAAGTCGAGCGGGAACGCCTCGCGCGGGTTCTCGCGGCCCGCGTACCAGGCGAAGCCGCCCTTGTTCCAGGTGCACACGTCGATGATCTTGGTACGGACCTGGCGGGTGAGGTGGCGGAACACCTCGAGCGGCTTGAGCAGGCCGAGCCCGACGAGCGTGTCGCCGAGCTTGCCGCCGTAGTGCGGCATCATCGCGAGCGCCATCGCGAGCTCGCCGTCCGACAGCACGCCCTTGGTGACGAGGTAGTTCCCGAACAGCTCGCTCGCGACGTTCGACGACACGTACTCGGGCTGGCCGTCGCGGACGTAGATCTCTTTCTTGATCCCGCCGACCGCGACGAGCAACAGCCCGGTCGCGCGCGCGGTCATCAGCCGGAACAGCACGCGCATCGGCGAGGTGGTCGAGAACTCTCCGATATCATCGGGGTCCCCGGAGATGTCGGCGAGCGCCGGTGGCGTCGGCGGCTTCTTGCGCGCGAGCTCTTCGGGCGAGGGCAGGTTGAGCTCGCGCGACGCGGTGTGAGGCGGCTCGTCGGTGAGATCGTCGAACGCGCGCATCTGCGAGTCTTCGTCGTGATCTTGCGGCGGCGGTGGCACGCGTAGATCGGGTGTGACGATCGCCTCGACCGCCGCGCTGATCGTGTCGGCGATCGGGATCTCGATCACGCCGCTCGACTCGGCGGGCAGTGGGATGTTGCGGGTCGGTCGCGCTTCCCCGTGCGACCCCACCTTCGCGACGCGCTCCTGCGCCGGCTTCTTCGGGATCTGGATGACCGCGGGCATCTTGCCCTGCACGGTCTCGGCGCGCCTGGACGGCGGCGCCGCGTTCGCGAGCTCCGCGACCGTCGAGCGCTGCGCCGGTTGCTTGTCCTCCTCGTACGACACCGAGATCACCGGCATCGAGACCTCGTCGTCGGCCTCGATCGAGATGATCGGCGCGGCATCCTCGCTCGGCGGGCGCGGACCCGGCAGGCCGAGGTCGTCGAGCCCGTGGCTCTGCGGCTGCTCGGCGGCCGTGCGGTGGCGGCGCTCGAGCACCGCGGGCTGGAGCTCCGCGACGACCTCGGCGACCGCCTTGTTCGTCATCCGGTGCCTGTGATCGAACAGCCACTCCGAGATCGCCTCGCGGAACGCGGCGGCACTCGCGTAGCGCTCGTCGACGGGCTTCTTGAGCGCCTTGCGGACGATGCCCTGGAGCCCGTGCTCGATCTCGGCGCCGTACTTGTCGAACCGCGCGAGCTTCGCGTCGCGCACCATCAGCAGCACGTCGAGCTCGTTCGCGGCGGCGAACAACCGGCGGCCGGTGAGCAACTCGGCGAGCACGACGCCGACGGAGAACACGTCGCTGCGACCGTCGAGCGGCAGCTCGATCACCTGCTCGGGCGACATGTAGCCGTACTTGCCCTTGAGCGTGCCGGACTTGCTCTTGTGCGCGCGGTCTGGATCTTTCGCGCGCGCGATGCCGAAGTCGACGAGCTTGACGTCGCCGCGCGCGGAGAGCAGCACGTTCGACGGCGAGATATCGCGATGCACGACGCCGAGCTGGCGGCCTTGCTCGTCGCGCGCGTTGTGCGCGTAGTCGAGCGCGTCGAGCACCTCGTGCGCGATCCACGCGGCGAGCTGCGGTTCGACGCGGCGGCGGCGCTGCGCGTACTCGCGGAGCAGCGCGAGCACGTCGATACCTTCGACGTACTCCATCGCGATGAACAGGTCCTGATCGACTCGACCGAGCTCGAAGGTCTGCGCGATCTTCGGATGGACGAGGCGTGCGGTCAGCTTCGCCTCGTCGATGAACATGTTCTTGTAGGTGTCGTCCACACCCAGGTGCGGGAGCAGCCGCTTGATCACGACGCGCTTCTGGAAGCCGTGCTCGCCGGGCGAGGTCGCCACGAACAACTCGGCCATCCCGCCCATCGCGAGACGCTCTACCAGCTGGTAGCGCCCGAAACTGACGGGAAACTCCCCCACTGGAATTCAGCGTATCACGCGATCGCGCTGATCATCTTTCGCCCCCTCCGCGATCGCGCATCAATAAGTGTCCCGCGCGCTCGAGAGCGTGTGCCACCGCACTGTCCAGATGCTCGAAGATCTGCAGCGACAGTCCGGCCTCGGACGTCGCCTTCGCCGCGGCATCGGAGAGGTTGCGGCGCGCACCGACGAGCAGCACGTGCAACGCGGAGCCCTCGGCCTGGGCGAGGAAGCCGCGGTAGCCGTGCTCGAAGTTGCGTTCACCGGCGGCGGCGAGCCCGCTGCAGTCGATGATCAACGTCGGCGCTCCCGTCCCCACCGCGAGCATCCACGCGCGCGCGAGCAAGTTGTCGAGCACCGCCGCGGTCGGCGCGCCGACCAGTAGCACGGCTGGCACCTTCGGCAGCAACTCGACGACCGGCGTGCCGGCCTCGAGTTGCTCGCTGGTCTGTTCGCGCAGCGACTGCAGCCCCGCGGTCGCGAAGCCATCGAGTGCGACGACGGTCAGCCAGTCGAACAGGCGGGTCAGCGCGGGCACGTCCGCGGGTACGATCACCCCGGCCACGACTTCGCGCAGCTCGAGCAGCACCGCGCTGACATCGAAGCCGGTGGCGCCTTCACTCGCGAACTGCGCCCCCATGAACGCGGAGCTGCGCTCGAGCTCGCGCGTCGCATCCGAGCCGGGGACGAGCGCGACCGCGCCGCCGTGCGCGGCCTCGGTCAGGGTCTCCAGCAAGTTGACGACCTGCGCGGTATGGGTCGCGGCCTTGGTCGCGCGGCGGAAGCGCAGCGGCGACCGCTCGAAGCGCACGATCCACGCGGCGACCAGGTCGCTCGATCGAGCACGCAGCTCGGTCGCGAGCTCGCCTTTGGCGTCCGCGGTCATCGAATCCCACCTCGCGGTGCCACGCGATCACCGTAGCAAGCCCCTCGCCCATCCGCCATGTTACGATTGCTCGCGGTGAAGCTGCTCTCGGTAGCGCGGACGGACATCGGGCGGAAGCGTCAGGGTAATGAAGATGCGTTCTTCCGCGACGATGCGCGCGGCTTCTACGTCGTAGCCGACGGGGTGGGAGGCCACAACAAGGGCGAAATCGCGAGTCGCGAGGCGGTCGAAGCGCTGACCTCGTGGGTCTACGGCGCCTCGCGGGACCTCGATCGGCTGGTCGAGCGCGTCATGTTCGGAGACGCCGAGTGCGTGTGGGAGATCCGCCGACTCCTCGAGAGCGGGGTCAAGAACGCCTGTTACATGGTCTACGGCATGGCCGAGCTCGACCCCGAGAAGAAGGGCATGTCGACGACGCTGTCCGCCCTGCTGATCCGCGCGAACCTCGCGTTCGCCGCGCACGTCGGCGACTCGCGGGTCTATCGCGTCCGCAACAACGCGGTGCTCCAGCTCACCGAGGACCACACGCTGATCAACTACAAGGTCAAGCACGGCATGATGACCAAGGCCGAGGCCGAGAAGGCCAGCGGCAAGAACGTGATCACGCGCGCGGTCGGCCACAAGGATTACGTCCAGGTCGACACCGCCGACATCGACACCGCGATCGGCGATCGCTTCCTGCTGTGCAGCGACGGGCTGCACGGCTACTTCACCAGCGAGTCCGAGGTCGCCGAGCTATGCGGCGACGGCGAGCTCGAGGAGTGCGCCGAGGCCGCGATCGGGCTCGCGAACCAGCGCGGCGGCAAGGACAACATCACCGCCGTCGTCACCGAGGTCCTCGCGTAGTCAGTAGTACGAGAGGCCGAGGCAGAGGCCGTTGTTGAGGAGCAGGCCCTTGGTCGAGACGATCGAGAGTTGACCGAAGGTCTCGAGGCCGAGCACGAGGTAGTGCCAGCGCACGAAGTCGATCCCGACTCCGACGAGCCCCCCGATCCCGGCGTGCGCGGAATGGAGCTCGGGCGGCGTGTTATCGGTGGTGTAGACGGTGAGCCCGCCCGCGCCGCGCACCCACAACGAGTGGTTGACGTAGTGGAGCGCACCGGCCATCAGGCTGAAGTCATCGTTGTGGTGGACCTTCGTCGACCCCAGGTCCTGGTGGAGCAGCGAGCCTCCGGTGATCTCGAACGTCAGCACGGTCGAGGGGGTCGCGACGTGGCCGACGCGGAGCGATGCGGCCGGACCGCGCCCGACGCCATCGCCCATCGTGAGGCCGGCGCCGACCGCGACCGAGAACGTCACGCCGGCGCGTGGCGCGTTCGATTCGAGGTTCGCCTCGCTCGCGGCTTGTTCCGCGGCGGGATCGGGCGAGCTCGCCGGCGCCGGGGGCGCGTCGGGCTTCGCGGGCGCGGGCGGCAGCGGTGCCGTGGTCTGGGTACGCGTGACCTCCGCGTCGCCGGCGTGCGCGACTCCTGCGAGTGCGAGCACGACGAGCGCGGACTTCACTTCGGCTCGACCTTCGGCAGGTCGAGCTTCGGCGGGTCGACCTTCGGGAACGCGCGCTGACCGGCGAGGTGGGGCTGGTCCGGCAGCATCAAGCGCTCGACCGCCTGGCCGTTGACGAGGTGGCTCTCGATCAGCTCCGGCACGTCGGCGACGGTGACATGGCCGTACCAGACCTGCTCGGGGTACACGACGACCGACACGCCCTGTTCGCACTGATCGAGGCAGCCGGAGTTGTTCGCGCGGATCAGCTTGCCGAGGCCGCGCGCGGCCAGCTGCTTCTTGAGCTCGTCGCGCACTTCACACCCGCCGCGGGCCTTGCACGAGCCCTTGGGGTGGCCTTCGGGACGTTCGTTGATGCAGACAAAGACGTGTCGCTGAAAACCCGGCACCTCACAGAAGCTTAGCACCCGCGGCATGGCACGAGCTATCGTGACGCCACCCCCCGTGATGCGCACGCTCGTCCTGTCCGCAGTGTTCGTCGCGACCGCCTCGGCCCAGCCGGTGACCGCCGCCGCCGACGTGCCTCCACTCGCCGAGCCCAGGGCGCGCGCGACCGCGGAGGCGCTGATGACCGAGGGGGGCCGGCGCCTCGGGGTCCAGGCGTACGACCAGGCGCTCGCGAACTTCCTCGAGGCCTACAACAGATTCCCGAGCCCGAAGATCCTGCTCGAGATCGCCTCGACGCTGAACGCCATGGGTCGGCTCGCCGATGCGGCGAACACGTACCAGCGATACCTCGATGATCCGGCGACGGGCGCAGCGCGTGTCGCCGAGGTCAAGGAGCGGTTACTCGGGCTCGACAGCCAGGTCACGCTCCTCACCGTGCACGTCACGCCGCACGGCGGCGAGGTCTCGATCGATGCTGGCCCGTTCGTCGAGGTCGGGAGCTCGTTGCAGACGCGGATCCGCGCGGGCACGCACACGATCCGGATCCGCCACGGCGGTGCGCTCGAGGTGGTCGACCTCAACAGCTTCGAAGGCGAGGCCAAGGACGTCCCGGACCCGCCACCGGCTCCGGCGGTGAAGGCACCCGACCAGGTGCAGGGCTGGCTCATCGCGGGTCGCAGCTACGGCACCGTCGACGCCCACAGCCGCGAGCGGCGCGTACACGCGAACCTCACCGGTCCCGTCGTCGAGCCGTACGTCCCGAGCGGAGGGCTCGAGGACGACGACACGCCAGGGGTCGGCGAGCCCGTCGAGCACCTGGCGTCGGGGGTGATCGGCATCGCCCGGATCGACGGCAACCACTGGCAGGGCTTCGCCGGCGGTCTCGGCCTCGCCTACGCCGCCTCGGATACGTTCGAGGTCGAGCTCGAGGGGCTCAAGTCCGACATCTACGGCGCGTACGCCGGCGCGCGGTACCTGCTGCTCACCGGCGGGCTACGACCGTATCTCGCCGCCGGCATCCCGATGTTCTTGTTCACCGACGATTCGAACGAGCGGCAGATCAGCCTCGGTGGCCGGCTCGCCGCGGGGATCGAGCTCGAGATCAACGATCACCTCAGCGTCCAAGGCGACCTCGGCATCGAGCACTTCTTCAACGTCGGCGACGTCATCTACAAGATGCAGACGTTCGAGGCGACGACGTTCGCGCCGACGGTCGGCGTGATCGGTCGGCTGTGAAGGCGCGGCGTCATCGGTCGGCTGTGAAGGCGCTCGCCGTGCTCGTGCTGCTCGCCGGCACCGCGCATGCGGGCAGCAGCATCGTCGCGAATCCACCGGTGACGTTCGTCGTCACCAGCTCGGGCTCGGGCACCGCCAACGCGACGCTGCAGAACACGAGCAGCGGCACGTTCCAGATCGCGCTCGTGCGCGATGCCTCGTGCGACCCCGGGATCGACTTCTCGATCGCCGGCGGCAACCCGTTCACCCTGCCGGGAACGACCGCCAAGACCGTCACGTTCGCGTGCACGAACGCGAAGCTCGGCCTCGAGCGCTGCACCGTCCACGCGGTCGATGCCAACAGCGGCGAACCGCTCGCCGACCTCGCGGGCGCCTGCGAGCACGTCACCTCGACCGGGCTGACCGCGGTGACGCCGACGCTCGCGTTCGGCCCCGTCACCGTCGGCGACACGGTCGCGCTACCGCTCGTCCTCACGAACAACGGCGGCGCGCCGATCGGCAAGCTATACTTCGAGACCGACGAGCTCGACGATCAGTTCGAGATCGCGCTGCCGTGCAACCCCGATGCCCCGGCGTGCGATGGCAACATCGTGCCGATCGCGCCGGGCGAGTCGACGAACGTCGTCGTGCACTGCACGCCGCGGACCAGCGGCACGCACACCGCACATCTCGAGGTCGCGACCGACAGCGGTAGCCACCTCGGGACGATGATCGCCCTGACCTGCACGGGCGTCGACGCGGTTACTCCCGTGCTCGGCGTGACGCCGCCGGTCGTGACGATCGCCGCGCCGACCGAGGTGGTGTCGACCGTCGTGCACACGACCGTCTATCTCTCCAACCTCGGCACCGGGACGCTCCAGATCGCGGACATCCGACCCGTCGATATCGACACGGGTGCGGCGTTCGACTGGACGTTCACGCTCGGCGGGACGTGCACCAGTGTGAGCTGCGCGCTCGCCGCCGGCCAGCAAGTCACCGTCGAGCTCGCGTTCGATCCGAGCCAGGCGGCCACGCGGCGCGCACTCTTGCTCGTGCTCTATCACGACACGATCGATCGCACGCGCGCGATCCCGCTGATCGGCACCGGGCTCGGCGCGACGCTCCAGCTGCTCGGCACGCCGGCGACGCTCGACCTCGGCTCGAGCCCGCTCGGCAAAGCGACGAGCCTGAGCTTGAAGTTCGCGAACACCGGCAACGACGACGCCACCGCGATGCTCGGCCTCGCGCCGGTCGGTCCGTTCTCGCTGGCGCCCCCGGCGACGCTGACCGTGACGCCGAACGCGATCGCGGCGCTCGCCGCGACGTGCACGCCGACCGTGGCCGGCCCCGCCGCGACGTCGATCAGCGCGACCAGCACCGAGACGATCGCGATGACGGCGATCCAGGTCGCGGCGACCTGCACGGGCCTCGCGACGCCGCTCTACACGATGCCGACCGCGATCGACTTCGGCGAGGTCCGCCTCGACGGCGGAGCGGTGAGTCAGACGTTCGGCGTGGTCTCCAACGGCGCACCGCTGACGCTCGCCGCCGATCCGCACCTCGACAGCCCGAACGCGAGCGTCAGCGTGGCTCCGCCGGCGGGCACGACCACCCCGACGAGCTTCGAGGTCACCGTGGCGCCGCAGGCCGAAGGCGACCTGAGCTCCCACATCACCGTCGACGACACCGCCGGTGACACGCTCGCGGTCCCGATCAGCGGACGGATCGTGAGCGCCACCTTTGACGCGCCGTTCGCCGTCGACATCGGCACGTTCTGTGTCAACCAGCCGACCACCTCGTCGAACCTGACGCTGACGTCCAGCGGCACCGCCACGATCGGCGTGCTCGCGCCGGCGCTGTCCGCGGCCGCGCCGTTCGAGCTCGGCCTGGTCGCGCCGACCGTGTATCCGGCGCTGCTGCCGCCCGGACGATCCGCGACCGTGTCGATCAGCCCCTACCGCCAGCCCGGCAAGACCACGCTCGCCGGCGACGTGACGTGGTCGACCGACGTGGCGAGCCATCCGACCCAGGTCACGGCCGTGACCGCCGAGTTCATCGACTCCGGCGGCGCGATCGCCCCGACCGCGCTCGAGTTCGGCGACGTGCCCGTGCACTTGTTCCTCGATAACGGCCAGCGCGTCACGATCCAGAACTGCAGCGGCGCCGTCCTCGAGCTCGAGCCGCCGACGATCTCGGCACCCTACTCGATCGATAGCCCGAACTTTCCCACCGAGCTCGAGCCCGACGAGACCGCGACGTTCACGGTCGGCTTTCATCCGACCGAGGTCGGGGAGGCCTCGGCGGAGCTCGTGATCAAGTCGCCGCAGCTACCCGGCTCGCCGCTCGTCGTCCACCTCCACGGCACGAGCACGACCGATACGCCGCCCGGCAGCGACGGCGGCAGCGGCAGCGGGGCGATCGGATCGACGAGCTTCTATGCGTGCAGCTGCAACTCGAACGCACCTGCCGGCGGCCTCCCGATCGTGATCGCGCTGGTGATGATCGTGGTCGGTCCTACTTCCCGGCGCCGTGGCGGATCTTCTTGAGCTCGCCGAACAACAGGCCGATCTCCTCGTCCTTCGTGTAGAAGTGCGGCGCGATCCGGATCCCGACGCCGGGCCGGTGATCGCAGAAGAACCGGCGGCGATTGAGCTCGCGGCACACGTCCGCCGAGCCGACGAAGTCGAACACGACGGAGCCCCCGCGCTGCTCCGGCGGGCGAGGCGAGTTGAGCTTCATGCCGAGCTCGTCGACCCAGTCGATGATGTTCTGGGTCATCACGAGCGACTTGTCGCGGATCTTGCGCGCACCGATCTCGCCGACGATGGTCTGACCGGCGCGCGACTGATACAGCGCCGCGACCGCCGGGGTGCCGCCCATGTAGCGCCACGCGGTTTCGGCGTAGGTCTGCGCCGGCATCGTGAACGCGAACGGCGCCTCGTTACCGAACCAGCCGGTGACGCGCGGCGCGAACTGCTCGATCAGATCCTGGCGTACGTATAGCCACGCGGCACCCGCGCCGCCGCACAGGTACTTGACCGAGCCGCCGCACGCGAACGACACCCCGAGATCGACGACGTCGATCGGGAGCGTGCCGATCGATTGATAGCAATCGAGGATCACGTGCGCGCCGACGGACTTGGCCTTCGCGATGATCTGCTTGGCATCCTGGATGTACGCGGACGAGAACACCACGTGCTGCAGCGGCACGACCAGCGTGTGCTCGTCGATCGCGTCGAGCATCGCCTGGGTATCGATCGTCTGGCCGTCGGCAGAGGGTACGAGCACGCACTTCGCGCCGCGTCGCTCCTCGGCCTGCCAGACGTACGACACGGTCGGGAACATCAGCGACTCGTAGACGACCTTGTTGCGCTCGGGGGTGTAGTCGAAGCACGACGCCAGCACGGCCATGATGGTCGAGACGTTCTGATTCATCACCACGGTGCCGTGCGGCGCCGAGATGATCTTCGCGATCCGCTCGCCGGCGCGATCGACCTCGGGCAACCAGTCACTCCACGCGGTGATCGACTTGGTGCGCCACAGCTCGAAGAACTCGCCGAGGTCATCCTTCGCCTGGGCCGGGACGCAGCCGAGCGAGTGCGAGATGAAGTGCACGCAGTCCTCGAGCGCGGGGAACTTCGAGCGGTACTCGAGCAGGCTGTCGGCGACGAGATCGGCCATGGGTGTGGCTTATCATGTTAGGAACCGCGGATGCGCATCGCCCTGCTCGCCCTGCTGTTGGTGTTCGGTTGCAAGAAGGATCACGAGGCGGCGCCCGTGCCGGCTCCGCTCCCCGCACCGACGCCGAGCTCCGCGGCTCCGGCGCCAGCACCAGCTCCGGCGCCCGCGGATCCCGGCGTGCTCGAGCGCGTGACCAAGGAGACGCTCGACTACACGTATCGGATGATCCCGTTGCTCGCCGGCTTCGACGGCGATTGCGATCATCAGATCGCGGCCATGGCGAAGCTCGAGCCGCTGGTCGACCAGATCCGCGCCGATTCACTCGCCGCGGGCCCCGACGTCGGCGACCGGATCAAGGGCTACATGAGGGAGCACAAGCAGGAGGTCGTCGATGCGATCAACAAGCAACTCGACCTCGCGAAGCTGAGCCGCGCGGATCTCGAGCTCAAGGACTCCGACGTCAAGGCGAAGTGCGGGACCAACCCGAAGTATCAGGCCGAGATGAACCGGATCGGCGTGATGAGGAAGAAGACCAACTAGCGGCCTAGCCCGCGTCGGCCACGCCCGCGTCGGCGGGCATCACCGCCGGCATCACCATAGGCGCGTCGATCCGTGGAGCGTCCGGTTGCGCATCGATCGGCAGCGGGGCCGGCCCGCCTGCATCGAACGGGACGGGTGGCAGCTCGGTGTGCGTGTGCACGCGCACCACGCCATCCGGGAGCACCTCGTCATCCGGCGGGAGCGCGTGCGCGTTGGTATCCGCGAGCTCCGTGACCAACCATGCGAGCCCACCGAGCCCGAGCGCGACCACGCCGGTGATGATGCCGCAGGTCTCCTGCTTGCCGCCCTGGATCTCGCACGACAGCAGCCCGATCGAACCGCCGCCGACCCCGACGGTCAGGGCGGGGTGGTTCGCGCACGACAGCGTCAGCGCGGTCGCGATCGCGAGCATGGGGGTCAACGCCATCCTGCGCAGCGATGTACCATGGCTGTTTCGTAGATAGTTATGTACTTGATTTTACAGCATAAACAATTGATTTGTTAGCACTCGTCGTTGGGGGTTGCCAAGCACGCCGGGCGTTGTTACTGGATCACACATGAAAATCCGTCCGCTCCACGATCGCATCCTCGTCAAGCGTCTCGACGAAGAGACCAAGACCTCCGGTGGCCTGTTCATTCCCGACTCGGCCAAAGAGAAGCCGATCCAGGCGAAGGTGATCGCCGTCGGCGCTGGCAAGCGCGACAAGGACGGCAAGGTCATCCCGCTCGACGTCAAGGCCGGCGACAAGGTGCTGTTCTCGAAGTACAGCGGCACCGAAGTGAAGATCGACGGCGACGAGCACCTCATCATGCGCGAGGAAGACCTCCTCGCCGTTCTCGACTGATCTCGTTAGCGAAGGACAAAGGACACGAACATGGCTGCCAAAGAAATTATCTTCTCCTCGAGCGCCCGTAGCGAAATCGCCAAGGGCCTCAACCTCCTCGCTAACGCGGTCAAGGTCACCCTCGGCCCACGTGGCCGCAACGTCGTGATCGAGAAGTCGTGGGGCTCGCCCACGGTGACCAAGGACGGCGTGACCGTCGCGAAGGAAATCGAGATCGAGAACAAGTTCCAGAACATGGGCGCGCAGATGGTGAAGGAGGTCGCTTCGAAGACCTCCGACGTGGCCGGCGACGGCACCACCACCGCGACCGTGCTCGCGCAGGCGATCTACAACGAGGGCGCCAAGCTCGTCGCCGCGGGCCTCAACCCGATGGACCTCAAGCGCGGCATCGACGCGTCGGTCGCGGCGGTGATCGAAGAGATCAAGAAGATGTCGACGCCCACCAAGGGCAAGGCCGACATCGCGCAGGTCGGAACGATCAGCGCCAATGGCGACACCGAGATCGGCGAGATGATCGCCGAAGCGATGAACAAGGTCGGCAAAGAGGGCGTCATCACCGTCGAAGAAGCGAAGACGATGACCTCGGAGCTCGACGTCGTCGAGGGCATGCAGTTCGACCGTGGCTATCTGTCGGCGTACTTCGTCACCGATAGCGAGCGCATGGAGTGCGTCATGAACGACGCCTACATCCTCATCCACGAGAAGAAGATCTCGAACATGAAGGAGCTCCTGCCGGTGCTCGAGCAGGTCGCGAAGCAGGGCAAGCCGCTCGTGATCATCGCCGAGGACGTCGACGGTGAGGCGCTCGCAACGCTGGTCGTCAACAAGCTGCGTGGCACGTTGCAGGTCGCGGCCGTCAAGGCTCCGGGCTTCGGCGATCGCCGCAAGGCGATGCTGCAGGACATCGCGGCCATCACGGGTGGCCAGGCGGTGACCGAGGATCTCGGCCTCAAGCTCGAAGGCCTCGAGCTCAAGGACCTGGGTCGCGCGAAGAAGGTCCAGATCGACAAGGACAACACCACGATCATCGAGGGCGCCGGCAAGAAGGAAGATATCGACGCCCGCGTCAAGACGATCCGCCGTGAGGTCGAGGACACCACCTCGGACTACGACCGCGAGAAGCTCCAGGAGCGCCTCGCCAAGCTCGTCGGCGGCGTCGCGGTGATCCGCGTCGGCGCGGCGACCGAGGTCGAGATGAAGGAGAAGAAGGCGCGCGTCGAAGACGCGATGTACGCGACCCGCGCGGCCGTCGAAGAGGGCATCGTCCCCGGCGGCGGCGTGGCGCTGATCCGCGGCATCAAGGCGCTCGACAAGCTGACGTTCGATGACGATCGCCGCTACGGCGTCAACATCGTCCGCCGCGCGCTCGAGGAGCCGCTCCGCCAGATCGCCGGCAACGCCGGTGTCGACGGCTCGATCGTCGTCGCGAAGGTCAAGGAGGGCAAGGATGGCTTCGGCTTCAACGCCGCGAAGCTCGAGTACGAGGATCTCGTCAAGGGCGGCGTGATCGACCCGACCAAGGTCGTGCGTACGGCGCTCCAGAACGCCGCATCGGTGTCGGGCCTCATGCTCACCACCGAGACGCTGATCGCCGAGAAGCCCAAGAAGGAAGCGGGCGGCGGCGGTGGCCACGAAGGTCACGGCCACGACTTCGAGTAAGTCGTAGCTCGCACCTCACGACCGAAGCAGGCCGGCTACGCAGCCGGCCTGTTTCTCGTTTCGGCGCCGGAGCTCGTGTTCGGGCGGGAGCGAGGCGAGCGGCGCCGCACGGGGCCGCGCATCGGCGTACGAAGGAACGACACCTGTCGGAGATCCGTGCAATAAACTGCCGCGTTGTCAGCTATTTCCGCTACCCGAACGGGCACGCGAGTTGCTGCTAGGCCGTCCGCTTTGCCTACCTTGAAGTTCGCTGCGATCGCGCTGCTGGTGTCAGCGCAGGCGTTCGCCCAGCCCAGCGCTCCCCCGGACGCTGGCCAAGCACCGCCCGCCGATGCGCCGCCCGCCGATGCGCCGCCCGCCGATGCGCCGCCGCCGCCGGAGGCGCCCGCTCCGGAGGCCACGGTGATCACGGTGTCGGGCCGCGTGATCGACAAGCTCGGCAGGCCGATCCGCAACGCGAAGGTCGGCGTCGAGGGTAGCGACGATCAGGTGCGCACCGACCGCGGCGGCCGGTTCACCACGAAGGCGCCGATCAATTCGACGCTGATCGTCGAGAAGGACGGCCTCGAGGTCGGGCTCGCGCTCGTGACCGCGCCGATCCTCGACGACATCGTCCTGCTCGACCTCGATACGGTCGGCGAGCAGATCGAGGTCCGGGGCTCCGCGCCGGTCGACGCGCCCGGATCGGCGGTGATCGATCGCACCGAGCTCCAGCGCGTGCCCGGCACCGGCGGCGATGTGGTCAAGGCGCTGTCGGCGATGCCCGGCGTGGTCAACCAGCAGCTCCCGCTCGGCTACGCCGGCGTCGTGATCCGCGGTAGCTCGCCGCAGGACTCGAAGGTGCTCGTCGACGACTTCGAGATCCCGGTGCTGTTTCACAACATCGGCTTTCGCGCGATCTTGCCGGCGGAGTCGATCGAATCGCTCGAGTACATCCCCGGCGGCTTCGGCGTCGAGTACGGCCGCGCGTCGTCGGGCATCGTCCAGCTGACGACGCGTCCGGGCGACGACAAGGCGACCGAACAGGCCGAGATCTCCGTGATCGACGGCGGGCTCCTCGTTCAGGGCAAGTCGGGCGCCACCAGGTACATGTTCGGGTTCCGGCGCTCGCTGATCGATCTGATCTTGCCGGAGATCATCCCGGCGAGCGTCGACCTCTCGCTGACGACCGTGCCGAGCTACTACGACGAGCAGTTCCGCATCGATCACCGCCTGAACGACCGCTGGAACCTGACGCTGTCGAGCGTCGGGACGATCGACACGTTCGAGCTCTACGCGACCAAGGACACCGACGCGAAGACCAAGCGGTTCTACAACCGCACCGCGTTCGCGCGGCTCACGGCCGCCGCGAAGTACCACGACGGGCCGTGGACCGCGAAGCTGGCGCTCTCGGGCCTGTTGCCCGAGTTCGTGTTCGAGATCGGCGAGTACCAGAAGATCGATGTCAACCAGCCGACGGTGACGCCGCGCGCCGAGGTCATCCACACCGAGAAGGAGGCGCTCGGGCTGACCAACGTCGAGTGGCGGCTCGGCGGCGAGGCGCAGGTCGGCCGCAGCTCGCTCACGCTCGCGCTACCCCACGAGCAGCGCGAGGGCGAGACCATGGGCGCATACGATCCGAAGGACACGACCGTGTCGTTCCACGGCACGTACTGGCAGCCCGACTACGCCCAGTGGGGCTCGGTCTCCGCGAACCTCGACAAGCGGATCCGGTTCACCGGCGGCGTCCGGCTCGACGAGCTCCAGCGCAACGAGGCGCTCGCGATCCAGCCGCGCGGCAAGCTCGAGATCAAGTTGACCCCGACGGTCACGGCGCGGCTGACCGCCGGCGCGTATCGCCGCCCACCGGAGTACCAGAGCGAGGCGCTGTACTCGAGCCTCGACTTCGAGCGCTCGACCCAGACCATCCTCGGCCTGGGCTGGGAGCCGAACCAGGGCACGCGCGTGCAGGCCTCGACGTACTACACCGACCGCTCGCACCTGATCGTCACCGCGCCCGACGGCACGCTCGGCAACGACGGTCGCGGCACCACGGTCGGCGCGGAGCTGCTCGCGACCTATCGCGAAGGTCCGTGGTTTGGCTGGCTGTCGTACTCGTACTCGCACTCGACCCGCGTCGATCATCCCGGCGATCCCGAGCGGCTGTTCTCGTACGACCAGCCGCACTCGCTCAACGCGGCGGTGTCGTGGAAGCAGGGCAACTGGCAGCTCGGTGGCCGGTTTCAGCTCTACTCCGGCCTGCCCTACACGCCGGTCAAGGGCGCGATCTTCGATAGCGACCGCAACCTCTACATCCCGATCTACGACGAGGTCAACTCGGCGCGCGCGCCGCTGCACCACCAGCTCGACCTCCGCATCGATCGCAGCTTCAAGCTCGGCGCCGCGGAGATGACCGTGTTCCTCGACGTCCAGAACGTGTACTTGAACGAGAGTGTCGTCGGCTATATCTATGGCTACGACTACTCGCAATCGGCGGCGTTCAAGTCGCTGCCGATCATCCCCTCGATGGGCCTGCGAGGTGTGCTGTGAAGTCCGTGCTGATCGTCCTCGCCGGGCTCGCGCTCGCCGGTTGCCTCGGCGATATCGATCCCGAGTGGCAGCTCGATCACACCCGCATCATCGCGGTGCGCGCGACGCCGCCGCACATCCCCGCGGGCGCGACCTCGCAGCTCGACATGCTGGTCGCGACCAAGGGCGCCGGGACCTCGACCCCCGCGCCGGACGCCGTGATCGTGGTGTCCCCGATGTCGCTCGCCGCCGCGCTCTCGGGCACGACCGTGACCGCGCCGAGCGAGGACCAGCTCGCCGCCGCGCGCACGGAGCTCGGCCTGATGCCCGGCACGCCGGTGCCGCTCCAGCTCGGCATCGCGTATGGCTCGCTCGCCGCGACCAAGACCGTGTACCTCGGCGATGCGGCCGATAACCCGGTGCTGACGAACGTGACGGTCGGCGGCGCTGCCGCGCCGGCCGCGGGCGCGATGATCACGGTACCGCCCGATACCGACGTCCACCTGTCGGTCGACGCCGATGACTCGACGATGATCGTCGACTGGCTGACCTCGTGCGGCACGATGCACGACTTCGATCTGCACGCCTCGTACCTCCACGTGCTCCCTGCCGATCCGCAGACCGGCGAGCTCGTGCTCGAGCTGCGCGACGGCGCCGGCGGCGTGACGTGGAACGTCTGGCCGATCGCCGCGCAGTGAACCACGCTACGGCGTGACGTCGAGCGCGCCGTCGCAGCGGACCTCGACCAGGCCGGTCGCGGGATCGCGGGTCGCTGCGAGCGGCGTGCCGGCGCAGGTCACCGCGAACGTCGCCGCCGAGCGCTCGGGGATGTAGACCTCGTGCGCGACCGCGCCGCCGTGGGTCTCGAGGTGGAGCGCACCGGTCGTATAGTCATATTCGTTCGCGCTGACGGTGCCGGCGATCCGCGCGGCGTGGATCCGCGACACCCACGCGACGATCCGCGGCCGCTCGGTCCAGGTGCCGTCGCTCGCGTGATCGTAGAGCCCCCACGAGGCCTGGCTATCCTCCTTCCACACCCAGAACGCGTCGCTCGCGAGATAGCGATCGTGGAGTTGCTGCTGCACGCCCATCCACAGATCCGCGTTCGCCTGATCGGGCCCCACGCCGTACTCGCCGATCAACAGCGGCGTGCGCCACGCCATCGCCTCGGCGCGCGCGCTCTGGACGCTCGGCTCGAGCGCCTCGGGCGTGAGCTGCTCCATCTGGGTCTGATCGCTGTAGAACACGAACGTGTAGATGTGGGGGGCGTAGACCGCGTCGGGGATCGGGAACGCCGCGGTCGGCTTGGGCGCGAAATCGAACAGGTTGCGGGTCGCGCTCGGCTCGAACATCACGAGCTTCGCCGGCGCCGCCGCGCGCACGCGCGCCGCCGCTTCGATCGAGAACGGCGTGACCTGCGTGTCGCCGACCGGCGGCTCGTTGAACAGCTCGAAGCCGATCACCGCGGGATCGTCCGCCCACCGCGCGGCGACGCGATCGAGCACCGCGAGGAAGCGCGCGCGCACGCCGGCCGGATCGGCGGGATCGAAGAACGTGGCGAACGCGGCGGTGACCTGGGCGGACGTCCGGCGGTCGCCGAGATCGTCGAGCGGGCCCTGCAGCAGCGCGGTCGGCGGCGGCTGGATCGCCCACAGCGGCGCGCCGTCCTCGCCGATCTCCTTCGAGTACGCATCCTGGTGAAGGTCGATCATCACGACCATGCCGGCGCGCGCCGCGCACTGCACCGCCGCATCGACGTTCGCGAGATAGCCCTCGTCATACGTGCCGAGCGCGGGCTCGATGCCGCTCCAGTTGATCGGCAGGCGCAAGAAGTCGAAGCCGAGCGCGCGCATCCGCGTGCAATCGTCGTCGGTCAGCGCGGGGATCGGCTCGAGCGCGGTGCGGCCGTCGTCGAACGTGACGTCGAACACGCCGGCGATCCGCGCGTTGACGCCGTGGAGCACCGCGATCCGGCCTTCGGCATCGCGCAGGTGGGTGCCATCCGACGCCAGCGGCGTGGTCGCGGGAGCCGGATCACGACCGCACGCCGCCACCACGACGAGCCACAGCCAGCGCATGCCCGACGATATCAGGTTGCGCGCCGCGCGCGCGGCGGCCGCGCAGCTGCACTCGAAGGGCCCGATGCCTTACCCTGTCTGCACTGCACAGGTGGGCCACATGCTTGGTCGTGATGGCGTCGCTCGGACGGCTCGCGCGAGCGGACGAGCTCGGCGACGCGCTCGAGCGCGCACCTGGCACGATCGACG
>JBDTEH010000053.1:0-12268 GCA_039922635.1 Kofleriaceae bacterium
TTCGACGGTCGTGCCGCCCCGCGGCGATGCGCCCGCCACCGCGCCGCCGGCGATGCCGACCGGGCATCGCTACGAGTACGGCGCCGAGATCGCGCGCGGCGGGATGGGTCGCGTTGTCGAGGCGACCGACCTGGTGCTCGGGCGCATCGTCGCGCTCAAGGAAGCCCTCGCGGGCGACGACGAGGCGATCCAGCGGTTCCATCGCGAGACCCGGATCACCGCGCGGCTCGAACATCCCTCGATCGTGCCGGTCCACGACGCGGGGATCTCCGCGACCGGCGCGCCGTTCTATGTCATGCGCAAGATCAGCGGCCGGTCGCTCGAGGAGCTGGTCGGCCGCGCGCCCGAGCTCACCGATCGGCTGGCGCTGCTGCCGCACATCGTCGCGGCGGCCAACGCGATCGCCCACGCGCACGAGCGCGGGGTCGTGCACCGCGACATCAAGCCCTCGAACATCCTCGCCGGCAAGCTCGGCGAGACCACGGTGATCGACTGGGGGCTCGCGAAGGCGATCGGCGAGCCCGACGAGGTCCGGGCACGGAGCGCCACCTCGGTGACGGTCGACGGTGTCGACGACGACCCCATCAAGACCCGCGCCGGCATCGTGTTCGGGACGCCCGGGTTCATGGCGCCCGAGCAGCTCAGCGGGGCCGTGGTCGACGAGCGCTGCGATGTCTACGCGCTCGGTGCGACGCTCTATCACCTGCTCGCGCGCAGGCCGCCGCACTTCGCGAACCACGGTGCCGACATGATGCGGGCCGCGGTCGATGGCCCGCCGCAACCGCTGCGCGAGATCGCGCCGGGAGTCTCACCCGCGCTCGCGACGATCGTCGACAAGGCGCTCGCGCACGATCGCGAGGCCCGGTACCGCGACGCGCGCGCGCTCGCCGACGACCTCCAGCGCTTCCTGACCGGACAGCTGGTCAAATCGCACCACTACTCGAACCGCGAGAAGGTCGTGCGCTGGATCCAGCGCAACCGCGCGCTGGTCGCGGTCGCGGCCGCAGCGCTGATCGCGATCATCGCGATCGCCGGGTTCTCGTTCAGCCGGATCCTCGCAGCGCGCGACCGCGCCGATGCGCAGGCGACCGAGGCTCTCGCACAGCAGCACCGCGCCGATCTGGCGAAGCACGACGCGCTCGATCGGCTCGACCAGGTCACGCTCGCGAACGCGCGCGCGGTCGCCCAGAGCGACCCGACGACCGCCGTCGCGCTGATCAAGCCCCTCGTGACCTCGCCGCGCTGGCGCGAGGCGCGCGATATCGCGGCCGCCGCGCGCGCCAACGGCGTCGCGTTCGCGCAGGCCGCGTCGGCCCACACGATCTCGCTCGAGCTCAGCCGCGATGGCCTGCGCGCGGTCGCGGCGGGAGACGACGGGATCGTACGGCTCTACGACCTCGTGCGCCGAGGGTCGCCGCGCGTGTTGTTCGACGCGCACGCGCCCTCTCCTGCCCGGTTCGGCGACGCCGAGCACACCGTCGTACTGTTTCACGACACCCACGTGACGTTCGTCGATGTCGCCTCGGGCACGCACCGTGATCTCGAGACGCCGACCGCCGTCGTCAAGCTCGAGGTCGCCGGCCCGATCGCGTACTTCATCGACCCGCAGCAGGAGCTGTGGAAGCTCGATCTCGCGGGTGGCGCACCGCGCAAGATCGAGCTCGACGAGGCGATCGAGGCGGTCGCGCCGTCGCCGGACGGCCGCTGGGTCGCGCTGGCCGGCGCGCGACACGTGATGTTGATCGATCGCACGAGCACGCTGCCGCCGGAGGTGATCGCGGAGAGCACGGTGCGCGCGCTGTCGTGGCAGGCCGATGGGACCCAGCTCGCCGCGCTCACCGACGAGGAGGTGCTCGCGTTCACGATGGCTCCGGCACCCGCGATCGTCCATCGCTACGTCGCGGGGACGCACTTCGCGATCGCCCTGAGCAAGGGTCGGCTGATCGCGACGGGGCCGACCGGCGTCACCTGGGTCCAGCGCGATAACCTGGTGCCGCGGCGCTCGGGGATGGACTTCACGCTCGGCCTCCACGCCGCGCGCGATGGCGTGATCGTCGCGGGGCGCCCGAACGGGCTCGCGCTGCTCACCGACGAGGGAGACCGCGCCATCCCGAGCCCGGCCCGGATCAGCGCGATCCAGACCTCGGCGCACGGCCCGTTTGTCGTCGCTGCGAGCGACGGCAAGCTGCTGATCTGGGACCTCGACGCGGTGACCCCACGCGCACTCGGCGACGACCCGATCACCGGAGCCGGGTTCGTCACCAGCGACGCGCTCGTCGTCACCCACGTCGCGAGCTCGGCGCAGTGGATCGACCTGCGCACGAACAACAGCGTGGAGCTCGGGCCGATCCTCGGCATCGCGCAACTCGCGCCCGAGGCCGACGGGCGCCGCGCCGTGGTGATCGACGGCACGCACCACGGCCGGATCGTCGCGCCTGCGGGCGACCCGATCGATCTCGGTGACGATCTCGAGCTGGCCGCGTACATGCCCTCCGGCGCCGATCCGGACCCACTCGTACTCGCGACCTCGGCCGGCGTCGTGCGGCTCGGCGATCGCCCGCTGGTCACGCGAGGCGCGCTCGTCACCGCGCTCGCGGTCTCGCACGGGTGGATCGCGGCGGCGTTCGCGGATCGCGTGGTCTGGCGCATCGCGCTCGCGACCCAGACCGCGACCCAGCTCTCGCTCGACGTCGCCGCCACGCGCGGTGCCCTCGCGATCGATGATGACGGCAACGTCGCGGTCGGCGCCGGCCCCGAGGTCCGGGTCTGGCGCGCGACCGGCGACCAGCGCCTGGTCGATCGCCTGGATCGCACGGTGACCGCGCTCGCGTGGCTCGGTGAGGACCGCGTGCTCGCGGTCGGCAACGATGGGGGCGCGGTGATCGCGGATGCCGGCGCGCAGCCCGGCGAGGTCACGCCGGTCGCCTCCCCGATCGCGAGTCCCTCGTTCGCGACCGGCGGGATGCTGGTCGGCTCGCTCACGGCCACCGGTGCGATCGAGGTGCTCGACCCCGCGGTCGGCGAGCACTGGACGATCGCGCAGCCCCGAGATCTCGAACCATCGGGCGCGATGGGCGCGATGGGCGCGATGGGCGCGATGGGCGCGATGGGCGCGATGGGCGTGGCGCGACCGCTCGCGCGCAGCGTGACGCTCGCCCCGGATGGCCGGCGGATCATGGCGATCACGAGCGACCGGCTGCTGGTGTGGACCCTCGCGCTGCCGCAGACGGCAGAGGCGACCGCGTCGTGGGTCAACGCGCTGACGAACGCATCGCTGTCGCGCACGCCCGGCGTGCTGGACTGGTCGCTGTGAGCAGCTCGGGACGGAGCCGCTGACGTCCACAAGTGCTACAAACCCTGCGGTGACCCCGTTCCGTCTGCACGACTCGATGCGCCAGCAGAAGGTGCCGTTCGAGCCGATCGTTCCCGGCAAGGTCGGCATGTACGTCTGCGGCCCGACCACGTACGCGCCCGCGCATATCGGGCACGCGTACTCCGCGATCGCGTTCGATACCGTGCGCCGCTGCCTCGAGTTCCTCGGCTGGGAGGTCACCTACGTCCGCAACGTCACCGATATCGACGACAAGATCATCAACCGCGCACGCGAGACCGGTGAGGATCCATTCGCGATGTCGGCGCGGTTCGCCGCGGACTACAACACCGATATGGCGCGGTTCGGCGTGCGGGCGCCGACGATCGAGCCGAAGGTCACCGGCCACATCCCGCAGATCATCGCGGTGATCGAGAGGCTGATCGCGAACGGCCACGCGTACGCGGTCGGCGCCGATGTCTATTTCGAGGTCCGGACGTTCGAGCCGTACGGCCGGTTGTCGAAGCAGAACCTCGCCGATCTCGAAGACGGTGCGCGGATCTCCGTCGACGAGCGCAAGCGCGCCCCGGCCGACTTCGCGCTGTGGAAAGCGGCCAAGCCCGGCGAGCCCTCGTGGGACGCACCGTGGGGCAAGGGCCGGCCCGGCTGGCACATCGAGTGCTCGGCGATGACCGTCACCCACCTCGGCGAGACGTTCGATCTCCACGCCGGTGGCAAGGATCTGATCTTCCCGCACCACGAGAACGAGATCGCCCAGTCGCAGGGCGCCGACGGCGAGGGCACGTTCGCGCACTACTGGCTGCACAACGGCTTCCTCAACTTCGAGGGCGTGAAGATGTCGAAGTCGCTCGGCAACGTCTTCAACTGCGAGCAGATCGCCGCGGCGGTCGGCGGCGAGGCGCTGCGGTTCTTCTGCGTCTCGCATCACTATCGCTCGCCGGTCGACTTCGAGGTCGAGACGGGGTGCAGCGTGTGCAAGGAGCCGACGCCAGCCGGTGCGTCGAAGCACGAGACCGACACGTTCATCGAACGCCACGCGCAGCGGTGCGGCGGCGGCGCGAGCACGATCGCGGTCAAGTTCCGCAGCCTCGAGGGCGCGGACCGGTCACTCGCGAAGTTCTACGAGACGCTGCAGCGGATCGACGCGTTCGTCGCTCAAGGCGGTGACGGTGGTAGCGGCGCGGTGGTGCCCGAGGCCGACAAGCTCGTCCCCGACGCGCGCGCGGCGCTCGCGGATGACTTCAACGCCCCGGTCACGGTCGCGGCGCTCCACGCGGCGGCCCAGCTCGCGAACCGCCTGCTCGACGAGGGCAAGGGTCTCGACAAGGCGGTGCGCCGGCGCACGCTCGCGAAGCTCGGGCGCGACCTCCGCGCGGTCGGAGCCGCGCTCGGGGTGTTCGAACAGGCGCCGGCCGCGTACCTCGCGGACCGCCGTGCGCGCCTGGTCGAGGCCCGTGCGCTCGACGTCGCGGTCGTCGCGGCGAAGATCGCGGAGCGCAACGCCGCGCGCGCGGCGAAGGACTTCACGCGCTCGGATGCGATCCGCGGCGAGCTCGCGGCGATCGGCGTCGCGCTCCACGATGGTCCTGGTGGCACGGATTGGTCGGTCCAGGACTGATGGCGGACCAGGACGACCACAAATCGACCGCGCTCGTCGTGCGCTCCGGTGGTGAAGCGGCGCTCGATCGACCGATGATCGCGACCGACCTCGATCGAGCGGGCAAGGGCCAGCTGGTCTATGTCGGCCGCGACGGTGAGGTCAAGAACCCGGCGACCGTGCAGAAGCGCCAGATCGCCGCGTACGTCACGTTCGGCGGCATCACGGCCGCGGGCGTCGCGCTCGCCGCGACCTCGTTCCCGGTGCTCGTGCCGTTCTACCTCGCGCTCGGGGGCCGCTTTCTCGGGACCGTGCGCGCGGTCAAGCGCGTCAACGAAGCCTCCGTCGCGCTGTCGAGGGGCGATGCGGTCACGGGCCGAGCGCTCGCCGAGCCGGTCACGCGCGCGTGGTGGGCTCCGAGCCGGGTCCGCGCACTCGCCGAGCTCCGCGTCGCGATCGCCGATGCGCTCGAGGGTCATGGCGAGAAGGCGCTCGATCGGGTGCGTCACGCGCGCTCGAAGCTGTCTCCGCGGCTGATCCAGCACCAGTTCTCGTACTACACGGAGATCAATCTGCTCACGGCGCTCGGCCGCACCAAGGAGGCGCGCGCGGTGCTCGAGGCCCGTGGCGGGATCCCGACAGGCGAGGTGCTGCGGCTGTCGTACTGGATCGCCCAGATGCACCTGTGGGTCGCGGAGCCACCCGCCCGCCTCGATCTCGACGATGGCGAGCTCCACGATCGGATGCGCAAGGGCCTGTCGATGACCGCCGGCGCCGACCTGTTGCTGCTGTGCGCCTGGGCCTACGCCTCCAAGGGCGAGCACGACGAAGCGCGGTTCGCGTGGCGGCAGTCGAGGGAGCGCGAGGGTTCGCAGCGGCTCGAGATCTCGATGCCCAAGCTCGCGGTGTGGATGGAGCAGTACCGGGCGCAGCATCCGGAAGTCGACCAGCCCGAACCCGATCCGATCGACGAGCTCTGACACCAGTCGCCTATGGCGCGAGCGTGCCCACGAAGTCATCATCGATCAGCTCGTCGTCAGCTCGTCGTCAGCGCTGATGATGCTCCAATGCGCGGTCAGCATGGTTCCCGCGACCGTGGCGCTGGCGGTAACCACATGATCCGCTGGATCCGCGCAGACGCAGCCGCCCGAGCAAGCGAACGCCAGCGTGCCGTCGTCGTTCGGTTGGCGAGTAATCGTGCAGCCGCCCGCGTCCATCGCGCTCGTGGAGATCGTGACCGAAGCCGCGATCGTCGGCGAGTACATCGAGCCGTGTGGATGGATCGTGAGCGTGCCGTCGTAGTGGTCGGACGGATCGGATGGCGCACCGCACGCAGCGAGCAACGCAGCGGTCACGAGCGCGAGGGTGCGGTACGGCACGCCTATTTCTCGTCGGCGTCTTCCGATAGGTACGCGAGGATCACCTCGTCGAGGCTCTTCTCGGAGATCAGGCCCTGGCCGAAGCCGCGCCCCTCGTCTTCGCGTGCCTTGCGCACGCGAGGCGTCGGGCCGCTGACCTGCTTGGGCGGCGCGCCGACGATCACCGCCGGGCGTGTCATCACGACGTTGTGCGGCGCCGCGCCGCCGCTCCCGGTCGAGGTTCGCGACGCGATCGGCGCGGTCAGGTGCGGGGTGCGCGCGCTCGGATGGCTCGGCGCGCGCGCGTCGGACGCGACCTGCGGCACGCCATCAGAGGACGCGGCCGGCGCCGCCGGCGGCGCCGCCGCCGTCGACCGACCGGCAGGAGCCGGCACCGAGGGTGGCGAGGAGGGCGCGCCCGTGCGGCCGGAGATCGGCGCCGGGTTCGCCGACCGTGGACGGGCGAGGCCGGACGGGATCGCGGTGCGGCCCGTGCGATCGCGCAACGGCACTTGCTCGGTCGACACGACGACGTCCTTGCGGCGATTCATCGAGTACTGGCCAGGGCGCTCGCTCCGCTCGCCGGGCGGCGGCTCGACCGACGGCGGTGATGGCGAGTAGATCTCGACCGCCTGGCTGTCCTCTCGACCGCGCGCCGGATCCTGAACCGGGCGCGACACCACCGAGGGAGGCGTGACCGCGGGCCGCGACGGTGGGCGCACGGCCAGGAGCGCGGCTGCGTTGTGACTCGGCGGGCGCGACGCGGTCCCGGGCCGCGCCTCGGTGCGCGGCATTTGATCGCTCGGGATCGTCGTGTCCGGGATGATCATCGAGGGCACGCCATCCTCGATCATGTGGTCGACGGCGGTATCGCGCGGGCCGCGCTCGCGACCGCTCTCCGCGTGGTTGATGATCTCGATCTCGGGCGACGAGTCGACCGTGAGCGCCGTCTTGCTGACCGTGCGTTGTGGGATCGGCGGCGGGGTCGCCGCGCGCGCCGGTCGTGACGGGGGCGCCTCGGGGGAGCTGGGCTCCGGTGGCGCGATGCTGCGGAATTGCGAGGCCCGGCTCGTCCGCTCCGCGGTCTGCGTGCGCGGCTTGACCGGCGAGGCCTCGTCGGCGGCAAGGTCCGTCGACGAAGCCTCCGGCGCCTCGGGCGCGAGCTCGATCTCCTCCATCAGCGGCTCGCCCGGCTCGGTGCCCGAGCGCTCCGGTACGATCTCGATCACCGGTTCGCTGACCCGCAGGTTGGGGTCTGGAGTCGGCGGCCCGCCTCGGGGCTCCAGTCCCGGTGCGTTGCCGAGGTAGGCGTCGATCTTGTCGTCGAACGTGTGGATCTTCAGGTCTTTCAGCACCGCCTTGTGCTGCGCCTGCATGAGCGCCTTGATCGCGGCCTCGGAGGCCCCCGCGTCGTAGACCAGCTTGCGGGTCGAGACGATCACGCCCTCGTGAAACAGGTGCGTGAAGAGGTGTGGGCTCAAAACGCCGGAGTCCTCGGTCTGGACGTGAAAAACCAGACCTCGGTACCGGACGTTGTGGTTGTAGCCGAGGATGGGTGAGCGCTTGGCCACCGGTTCTGGGAGGGTACCACGATCGACCCAAGGGCCGCGGGCGCCGGGCCAGGGCTTGTAATTCCGCGTCCGGGTTGGTAATCACGAAGCTCGGCTTCAATCCAGAGGCCGATATGGAGGACCCCGCCATGCGGGGTTTAGATATCGTGGCTATCAATGCGGAGTCCCAGTTCGTCGAGCTCGTCCGGTCGTGGCTTGTCTCATTACCTCATGACCTGAAGATTGCGTTCGATGCCATGGACGACGAGAACCTGCCGCGCACCGCGCGCGAGCTGGCGACCGGCGTCGCGATGTACATCGTGTCCCCCAAGGACTCGGCCGGCAAAGATGCGAACGACCAGGTCGTGAGCTTCGCCGATGATGCCGTGTTGCTGCGCCTGGTTTTGCAACAGGCGATCGGCACGGGCGAGGACGAAGAGACGTTCAAAGAGCGTTTCCCGGAGTTGTTCGAAGACCTCGATCAAAGCCTCGCGCTGTGCAAATCGGTGATGGGCGAGTTGATGACGTGGCTCGAAGCCAAGGTCGGCTCGTTGAAGACGACCAGCTACAAGGGCAAGAAGCTCGCGATCTACCTCGACAACGAGGAAGCACGCGAGCAGCTCGTCGATGACGGCTTGGTGTTCCGCACCGACTACCCGGTCGACGAAAAGACCATCGGCGACAAGCTCAAGCGCGCCGCCACGATCATCGAGACGATGAAGCGCACCCGCGCCGACGAAGCGCGCGCCAAGGGCATCCCAGCCTGACGCGACGCTGCCGACCGCGCGATCGCCAAGGCGAGCGCCGTCGGCGATTCGACGACTGACCGATCGTCGAGCCCGAAGCGGCTCGGCTTACAGATCGTCGAGCCCGAAGCGGCTCGGCTTACAGATCGACGAGCTCGAAGCCGGTCAGCGGCTCGCCGAGGAACCGTGCCGCGAGCTCCTCGAGCCGTGACGTATCCGTGGCGAAGCAGTCCAGCCGGCCGGCCGCGGCGCGGCGGTTGCCGCCGCTGCCGAGCGCATCCTTCGCGGTTTCGGCCATCGCGCTCGCCGAGTCGACGATCGCGACCTCGTGGGTCGCGAGCTCGTTCGCGACGCGATGGAGCACGCCCGCGAGCAAGGGATAGTGCGTGCAGCCGAGCACCAGGGTGTCGATCGCGGGATCTTGTTCGAACAGCGGTGTGAGGTAGCGGCGCGCGACGAGCACCGCGATGTCGTCGTCGATCCATCCCTCTTCCGCGAGCGGCACGAACAAGGGGCACGCCCGCGCCGTCATCCGCACCGTCGGATCTCGGGCGGCGATCGCCTTGGCGTAGGCGTTGGAGCGCACCGTCGCGAGCGTGCCGATCACGCCGATGTGACCGTGTCTGGTCGCCGCCAGCGCGGTGGCCGCGCCGGGCTCGACCGCGCCGATCACCGGCACGCGGGTCGCGGCCTGCAACGCCGGCAACGCGGTAGCAGACGCGGTGTTGCACGCGATCAGCACGAGCTTGACGCCACGATCGAGCAGGAACTGCTGACAGCCGAGCGAGTACTTCTCGACGGTACGCGGACTCTTGTTGCCGTAGGGCACGCGGGCCGTGTCGCCGAGATAGACGATGTCCTCGCCGGGCAAGGCCCTACGAAGGGCTCTCACGACGGTGAGTCCACCCACACCGGAATCGAACACCCCGATCGGCTGACGCTTGGTCACCGCTATTGAAGTGATCGTCGACTCTTGCCCCATGGCGTCTCCGGATTGCGACGCACTGTCACAGTCGGCAAGTCAACTTGCCATGACGATGCGCGCGTCGCTAGGAAAACGCCTCAGCGGCGCGAACGCTTCCGCGCACTTTTCGAGGTCGAACGGCAGCGGCTGCGGCCTTCGAACGCCCACAAAAGATCGAGGAAGGTCGCGGGCTTCCGATCGAGCCCGTCGTAAAAGCGCGTGATACCGGGCATCGAGAGCTCGGCCTGCGGGAGATGGTTTTCGGTAATACGACCCTGCACAGCGCGCGAGCCTTGAGCACGATCGGGACCAAGTGACGATGGTCTCGTGCTAGAGGTACCCGCCTCGTGTCGTCGGTAGAGACTGCAGACCGGATCCGCGGGCTCGTCGAGACGGACCCCATCGTCATCGTCGAGATCGCCACCGCAATCGCGTCCGAAGGCCGGATGCCGCCCGAGAGCGTGCTGCGCGCGGCCCAGGACCACGTTGCGCGGCTCGCCGAGGCGGACAAGGGACGGCTCCGGGTCGCGCTCGAGCAATGCCTGATGGGCCGCGAGATCGACGAGGCCCTCGAGTGGCTCCAGCAGGCCGGCGCATTGCGCGTGCTGTTCCCGGAGCTCGAGGCGACCCTCGACCTCGTCCAGGAGACGGGACGCCAGCACAAGGACGTGTGGGCTCACACCAGGCAGGTCGTGAAGCAGACGGTGCGGCGGCCGCTGGTGCGCTGGGCCGCGTTGCTCCACGACATCGGAAAAGTCCCGACCCGGACGTTCACTCCCGACGGCGTCCATTTTCATGGTCACGCCGAGGTCGGCGCCCGGATGTTCGACAAGATCCATGGGCGGTTCGCGTTCGCACGCGACGAGCGCCAGACGATCCGGTTCCTCGTCAAACACCACCTCCGCACCAACCAGTACAGCGAGCAGTGGACCGACTCGGCGGTGCGGCGATTCCATCGCGAGATGGGGCCGCACATGACCGACCTCCTGGATCTGTCACGCGCCGATATCACGTCGAAGCGGCCCGGCCGACGCAAGCTGCTGCTCGAGCAGATCAGCGCGCTCGCGGACCGCGTCGACACGCTCGTCGAGGCGGACGCGAAGCTGCCGCCACTGCCGGGTGGGGTTGGCACCGCGATCATGGACTCGTTCGAGATCCCACCGTCGCGCTTGATCGGCGATCTCAAGCGCCTGCTCGAGGCCGCGATCGAGCGCGGCGAGCTCGAGGCACGCCGCGAGGACGCGTACTACGTGACGTACCTCGCGCGCCACGATCTGGTGCCGAACGTCGCCGAGGACAAGCGCGCCGCGATCGCCGCAGGTGCGCTGTTCACGCCGGGCGACGAGGGCCTGCACCAGGGCGTCGATCGCGAGGACGACTCTCCCGGCGTGCTCGCGTGCGGCCACGATCCCGACAACGATCCGTGCGTCCATCGCGACGCCGATCCCGAGCGCTAGGTCACAGGCTGCGCTTCGGTGGCACCACCGCGGATGCGACGAGCAGGCCCGCGGCGATCGCCATCGCCACCACGAACATCGCGAACAGGGTCTCGACGCCCGAGAGCGTGTGCTTGTCGAGCAGCGAGCTCATGCCGTGAAATCCGAGCGAGCCGGGCACGAGCAGGAACACGGCCGGCACCTGCACGACTTGCGCGGGCCGATCCTTCCAGCGCGCGTACACGTTGCTGATCACGCCGAGCGCGAACGCGCCGACCACGACGCCGAGCTGCGAGCCGAGCCACACGGTGCCGAGGCGACTGCCGACGTAGCCGATCACGCACGCGACGACGATCCAGCCGACCTGCTTCCACGCGGCCTGGACCACGACCGCGACGCCGAGCGAGCTCGTCGCGAGCGCGAGCCAGCGCGTCCACTCGGGCAACGGCACCGGCGCGTTGCCCTGGACGTGCACGAGCGCGTGTGCGACGTGCTCGCCGAACCCGACTCCGACGGCGAGCTCGAGCAGCACGATGATCGCCGCGACGAGCCGGGCCGTCCCCGACATCAGATTTCGGGTCGCGAGCTCGGTCATCGCGATCGTGAGCGAAAGGCCCGGGAGCAAGATGATCAGCGCGGCGACCGTCACGAGCGAGGGATCGATGGCAGGCCAGAACGCCGAACCGACCGCCGCCGCGAACGCCGCGAACGCCGCGGCGACCAGCTCGAGCACGCGAGCTTGATCGATCGAGCGTGCGAGGTACTGGGCGAGCAGGCCGAGCACGAGGCCGATCGCACCCGCGGCCGCGATATCCTCGAGGCCGCCGCCGAAGAACACCGCGAGCGACGCCGCGGTGATGCCGCCCATCAGCGTGCCCGTCGGTCGATCGAACTGCGAGGGCGCCTTCGCGATCTCGGCGAGGCGGATCACGCCATCGGCCGGCGCCAGGCGCTGGGCGATCACGTCCTCGGCGAGCTGATCGACGCGCTCGAGCTTGCCCATGTCGAGCTCGCCGGCATCGACCCGCATCATCCGGGTCTTGAGCTCGGTCGGCCGGCCAAAGCTCATGATGATCGCCGTGGGGGTCGAGAACAGCTCGGCCTCGAGGCCGAGGCGATGGCAACAGTTGTTCAACCCTTGCTCGAGCCGGTGGGCCGGAGTGCCATAGCGGTGGAGCGCTCGGCCGAGCGCGAGCACGAACCCGATCGCCGGCTCGTCATCTGGCCCCACGGCGCATCCTCGCATGACCGGCGGCACCGGCCGAAAACACGAACGCCTGGGCGGC
>JBDTEH010000054.1:0-18376 GCA_039922635.1 Kofleriaceae bacterium
TCCAGCCGCGACCACAGAGACATACCTGGCAGCTTAGCATTCTCGCTGCCAGCGATTTCATCCGGTGACCGGAGTGCATTAAGATTCTGAAATGGGGAGATTGCTCTGGCTAGCTGCTGCTTTGGCCACAACCGGACTGATCGGCTGCGGGAATGTGGCAAGTCCGGTTCTGCTGGACGCCTTTCACGACCCGCTTGATTCCGTCACGGTGACAGGCAAGAGCGCGTTGCCGTGGTCGTTGTCGACGAAACTCATAGCCACCGCGAACTTCCATTCCGGTCACACGATCGATGTCTCGAATGTGGCGACGTGGTCGAGCGAATCCGCGGCGACTGCAACGGTCGACGCGGATGGCAACGTCGAGGCGGTCGATGCCGGCATGACCATGGTCCATGCGAACTACGAGGGTCAGGATGGCGTGCTCGAGCTGACCGTGACGATGCCGACGGTCGCGGTTTCGAGCTTCAATAACAAGGGGATCGATTTCTTCCCCGCGAACGCGACAGGCAACATAGCCCCGCTGCGCTCGATCCGCGGTGCGATGATGACGACGCTGGGTTCACCACGCGGGCTCGCGCTCAACGGTAACGAGCTGTTTGTCGCCGATCAGGGCAACGCCGCGATAGACGTGTTCCCGGCCGACGGCAGCGGGGATATCGCGCCGCTTCGTCAGATCAAGGGTGCTCTGACGACGCTCAATACGCCGAGCCACGTGGCGGTGACCGACACCGATATCTACGTCGCCGACTTCTCGAACAAGGTCGCGGTGTTTCCAAAGACCGCAACCGGAAACGTCGCGCCGAGTCGCACGATCTCGATCACCGGCCTCACTCAGAACAACGGGATCGCGGTTTCGCAAGACACTCTGTTCGTGCTCGATATCAGCGGCAACGCGATCGATGCCGTCCCCCTGACGTCGAACGGAGTGACCACGCCTCGCACGATCGTCGGTGCGGCGACCCTGATCTCGGAGCCAAACGGTGGATTCTACGCAAACGACGAGCTGTTCGTATCGAACGCGACTGGCACGATCATCGTGTTCGATCCGACAGCGACGGGCAATGTGCCGCCGATTCGCCGGATCGGCGGCGCGATGTCTATGCTGGGGTTCCCGGATGGCATGGGGTTGCTCGGCACGCACCTGTATAGCGCGAACAACTCTACGAGCTCGATCCAGGTCCACCTGCTGAGCTCGAGTGGCGACGTTGCCCCAACCAACTCGATCTCCGGCGCCATGACCCTCATGTCAGGATCGCTCGGGCTCGTCATCATCGGCCTGGACTAAGGATTTTGTCATGACCAAACCAAGCTTTCTGTTCATCGCGTTGGTGGGTTGCGGGAAGGTGGCGGCGGTTGCCGATGGCTCGATCGATGCGCCGCTGCCCGATGCCCTCACGTGCAGCGCAGCCCAGGAGCTGTGCAATGCCACGTGCTCCGATCCGATGTCCGCGGTCGATCATTGCGGCTCGTGCGACAACGCGTGCGCAACGGATCACGAGACCTGTCAGGCCGGACACTGCGTCGACTACACCGCGACGTGCGCGACGATTCACGCCGGCAATCCGGCCGCGGTCAGCGGGCCATACACTCTGCTCGACACGAGCATCGTGTTCTGCGATTTCGAGCACAACGTCACCTATACCCAACTCGCGTTCGGTCAATACAACGTCGCGCATCCGGGCTACGCGCTGGTGTCCGCCGCGGACCTCGCGGATCCGACGGTTCAGAAGGCGTTTATCTATCTCTTCAACAGCCAGAGCGGTGCTGCCATATCCCTCGGTACGTTCACCTCGATGAACTGCTGCATCGCCGACAATGCGAACGGTGCCGACCTCCTGCTCGGCGGTGCCATCGTGTACCCGGCGACGCCGAACTCGACGACAGCGCAATGCAGTCCGGCGGGCGGCTATACGCTTTCGGGGTACGGCCTCACCATCCAGACCGCGCCGGCGGTGTTCACGACCGCGACTCTGCCCGACGACTTCTTCACGACTTCGCCCGCGAGCGAGGGTGCGAACTGCGGACCGAGCAACAATCCGGCGTTGTTTTGGAAGCGCGCTGCGTCGTCGTGACCTGATCGCTCTAGGCCAAGGACAAGATGGCCGCCGTGATCCGCGGCGCCGCCGAGGCGATGAAGCCGCACTTCGACAAGGTGATCGTCGGCGGCGATCCGGACGTGGATCATCGCTGCATCGCAGTCTATTAGGCTTTGAACGTCGTCGGAGGACACCGGGTGTGGCCCTACCGGTCGAGATCGCGCGCGAAGCCGCGGCCGCGGATCGAGTAAGCTAGGGGGGGGTGAGCGAGTCTGCGCCGCGCACGGCGACCCTCGAAGACTTCTGGGCGATCCCCGAAGAACGTCGCTTTCACGAGCTGATCGACGGCGAGCTCGTGGAGAAGGCGGCACCGAGCGGTGAGCATGGCGACGCCCAGGCCGGGGTGACCGCGGCGCTTCGACCGCCGTTCCACAGGCATTCCGGATCGGGAGCCCAGGCGGCTGGTGGATCCTCACGGAAGTCGAAGTCCAGCTGGGTAGCGAGATCGTGCGGCCGGATGTCGTCGGTTGGCGGCGAGATCGTTGCTCGGAACGTCCGACGGGATTCCCCGTATTGCACCGGCCGGACTGGATCTGCGAGGTCGTTTCGCCGAGCCGTGCGAACGACGACACGGTCAAGAAGCTCCGCCTCTATCACCGCAACGAGGTCGGTCACTACTGGCTCGTCGATCCGCGCGATACGACGCTCACCGTGCTGCGGTGGAGCACCGACGGCTACATCACGCGGCTGCGCGCGGAACGCGATGAGGTCGAGCACGCGGAGCCGTTCGAGGCGATCGAGATCGCGGTCGGTACGCTGTTCGGCGACGAGCCCGGCGACTGAAGTCGAGCGCCCCCCCCGTTGAGGAACACTCGCGTCGCGGGCGCCAGCTCTCGGTCGGGCGTCGAGCGTTCAGGTGCCTCGCGCAGCTGGCGAACCGAGGGTCAGTTATCGGTCGGCGCTTCGAGCACCCAGATGCCCTCGCGGAGCTGACGGAGCGCGGCGCTGGCGGCGCGGATCTGGTCGATCTGCGCGCCGGTCGTGGACTTGAGCTCGTCGACGGCGCCGCCGCGGTCCTTGCGCTCGGACATCGTGCGGTCGAGGATCTCGCTGATGCCCTTGTAGAGCGTGTTGCCGGCGTTCGAGACGAACTCGGACAGTCGCTTCGCGAAGTCGTCGATCACCTTGTCGAAGTGCGGCTTCATCGCATCGGCGGCGCCGAGGATCGCGGCGGGCATCTTGTCCTTGGCCTGGATCCGGATGTCGCCGGCGATCTTGGACTTGAGCACGATCGCGAGGATCGGCGCGGCGAGCGTGAGCAGGCCGCCGGCGAGCGCGTTGACGAACAGCATGACGGTGGTGCCGAGCGCGCCGACCGCGTAGATGCCGACGTCGTACTTGAACGAATCGACGGTGATGTCGACCGCGGTGTCGCCGGGGCCGAGCCGCTCGGCGAGCGTGGCGGCGGCGGCCTCGACGTTCTCGTTCGTGATCGTGATGACCTCCTCGGCGAGGTGCTCGAGCATCGCGGCGAGCTTGGCGCCCTCGACCTCGGCCCACTCCTTGAACTTGTCCTCGATGAACGAGGGCAGGTACGCCTTGACGTCGTTCGCATCGACCGCGTCGATCTGGTGCGGCAACATCTGCACGAACGTCTTCGCGAACGCCTCGAGGTCGAGCTCGATCTGGTTCTTGATCGAGCTGGCGTCGGCGGCGATCCGGACGTGGAGCTCGTCGAGCTTGCGCTTGCTCGAGTCGAGCTGCTCGCGCACCGAGGTGATCCGCTCCTGGAGCTGCACGAGATCGAGGTCGTACGAGCGCATCCTGACGCCGAGGTTCGACTCGAGGTACGCGGCGGTGCGCGCGGCATCGGCGGCGGCGTTATCGAGGATGACCTGCGCGCGGTCGCGGGCGAGGAAGCGCTCGAGGTAGGCCATCAGCTCGGGCATGCCGCTGGCGGTGTCCTTGGACTTGGCCCAGTCCTTCGCCGACAGCGCAAACACGACGGGGTCGGTCGTGATCGACTTGAGGCCCTCGCGGACGTAGTCGACGACCGCGGTGCGCTCGTCGGGGTTGAGCAGGTCCATCTTGCCGAGCACGAAGATCAGCCGGTCGCGCGCGGCCTCGAGCACCCGCGAGCGCAGGAACTCGCGCTCGGAGTCCTTGAGCGCCTGGCCGGCATCGAGCAGGAACACGACGGCATCGGCACGCGGCACGTAGCCATAGGTGACCTCCGCGCGCTGCTCGTTGAGATCGTTGACACCCGGGGTATCGACGAGCACGACGTTGTTGACGAGCAGGTCGCTCGGATAGCCGAGCTCGACGTACGCGACCTCGGCGGCGTGGCCGCCCGCGACGGTCACCCACTCCTTGAGCGCGCTCGGGTCGAGGAACTTGCTCTCGCCGGAGGTCAGCACGACCCGCGCGGTGGGGTTCGGCGCGTGGACGACGTGATTGATCGACGCGGTCGTCGGCGTGATGCCGGTCGGCAGCACGTCGAGGCCGAGCAGCGCGTTCACGAACGTCGACTTGCCGTGGTTGAACTCGCCGAGGACGACGAGGTGGAAGCGCTCGGCCTCCAGCTTGGGGATCCGGGTGGTGCGGATATCGCGGGCCAGCGTCACCATGCCGACGGCGTCGGCGACCTCGGCGAGCTGAGTGAACCGCGCGATGATCTCGCGCTTGGCTTGCTTGTGATGGTCGAGGAGGATCATCAGAACACCGAAATCAGATTTCCGACCTGCTTGTCGATCTCCGGCAGGCTGAGCTTACCGGTGAGGTCTTGGCCGGTGAGCTGCGCGTAGAGTGCCGAGTCCGCGAACAGGCGGAGTGCCTGCACGCGCTTGGGGACATACGGATGCGAGCGGAACAGCTCTGCGTAGCGCCCGATGCTCTTCTTCACCTCGGGCAGCGCGCGGAGGTACTCGTCCGCGTTGAACGCGCTGCCCTTGTCGAGGCCGAGCTCGAGCTTGACCATCGCGTGGAGGGTCTTGTCGACATCGCGCACCGCGATCAGCGCCGCGCGGTCGCACGTGACCTCGGCCCGCCGCGACCACGCCTGGAGCGTCATGATCGCCGGCTGCACGACCCAGCGCACGAAGAACGCGGCGCTGGTGTTGAGGTAGTACAGCGCGGTCGCGTAGAGGATGTGGCCGTTCTGGATGTGCGCGAGCTCGTGGGCGATCGCCGCGAGCAGCTCGGTGTCGTCGAGCTGCTCGGCGAGCTCGAGGTTCACGATCAGGTGCGGCGAGTCCTCGGTGCCGAGCACCTTGACCTTGATCGCGCTCGACGGCGCGGCGAAGATCGCGGGCAGCCGCACGTTCAGCAGGCCGCCGGCCCGCTTGGCTGCCTCCCACACCCGCGGGAACTGCGAGTCGGTGACCTTGACCGCGGTGCCGAGCAGCTCGGTGCGCGCGACGTCCTTCCACAGCCGGGTGGTGGCCTCGAGCGCCATCGTCACCGGCCGCGCCATCGCGAGCGTGCGGCGGAACCGCTGCTCGCCCGAGAACGCGTAGGCCGCGCCTTCGCGAGCACTTTGCTCCATCTGCCCGCGCCGGGCCGCGAGCCACCGCGCAAAATCGAAGTCGACGCCTACCGAGGACATACGCCGGTTATAGCGCGCGCCTGGCAATCCTGCGACGCGCGAGCGCGAGGAAGGCGAGGCCGAGCAGGACCGCGAACCACAGGGTCGCGAGCCGGGTGAGCAACGTGGCCGCGACCGCGCTCGCGCGATCGAAGTGCGCGGCGCCGCTGACCAACGCTAGCGTCATCGCGCCCTCGGTGACACCTAGCCCACCGGGCAGGAACGACAGCGCCCCGGCGATCGTCGTGCCGGCATAGATCACGATCGCGAGCCCGAGCGCGACGTGCATGCCGGGGAACGCGTTGCAGATCAGCGCGAAGCCGACGCACTCGCACGCCCACGCGGGGATCGCGATCGCGGTCGCGATGACGAGCGGCACGGGGCGGCACAGCGCGACGAGGTGCTCGAGGGTCTCGAGCAGCGGTGCGCGCAGGCGCCGCAGCGTGCCCGGGCGGGTGACGACGTGGATCAGCGCGCGGGTCGGGCGCGGCCACGCGAGCAGGAGTAGACCGCACGCGATCAGCGCGCCGGCGAACGCGACGAGCGTCGGCGCGACGCCGTACCCCGCGACGCCGACCACCGCGAGCACGAGCAGCGCGACCAGATCGGTCACGCGCTCGGCGACGACGATCGGCGCGGTGAGCGGGGCCGGGATGTCGTGCAGGTCGCGCAACAACAGGCTCTTGACGAGCTCGCCGAGCTTCGCGGGAGTGATCGAGAGCGACAACCCGGCGCCGAACACGAGCGCGCTCGACCCGATCGGAACCACCACGCGTTGGCGGGACAGATAGAGCTGCCAGCGCACGAAGCGCAGCAGGTAGTTCGCGAACGCGAGGCCGAGTGCCGCGAACAGGGACCACCACGCGAACCCGTCGAGGCTTTGCCCGAGGTGCCGGACATCGCCGACCATCGAGAATGCGGCGAGCCCGATCGCGATCGCGACGACGAACCACAGCCACGTCCGGCGCTTGTGTTCCAACGCGCCGAACATTAGCCTGGATGCATGGCGCACTCGATCTTGGTTGTGGACGATGACCCGGAGATCGTCACCCTGTTGAGCACGCGCCTGAGCCGGCGCGGCTACAAGATCTCGACCGCGACCGACGGCATTGGTGCGCTCGAGCTGGCCAGGCGCGAGTTGCCGGATCTCGTGCTGCTCGACGTGATGATGCCGGGCAAGTCGGGGTGGGAGGTCGCGCGCGCCTTGAAGCAGGACCCGGCGACCCAGAACGTGAAGATCATGATGGTCACCGCGATCGGCGAGAAGACCAACGAGATCACCGCACCGATCTACGGCGCCGACGCGCACATCGACAAGCCGTTCGAGTTCGAGAAGCTCGAGAAGATGATCCTGAGCCTGCTCGGTTAGCGCGGCGCGGCTCGGTTAGCGCGGCGCGGCTCAGTTACCGAGGAGCTTCGAGGTCGCCTTCTGGTACCAGGGGCTCTTCGAGTCGACCATCAGCTTGACCTGGCGCAGCTTGTCCTTGGAGCTCTTCGGATCGGAGTCACCGATCGCCTCCTTGTAGAGCGCCGCGGCGGCGCCCTCGAGCTTGTCCTTGACCAGCTTGACGTTCTTGTCGCCGCCGGCGCCCAGCGACTCCGCCTTCTGGACGGCGGCGTGAGCCCGCTGGTAGTCGTGCGCGCCGGCGAAGCTCATCGCCGCTTTCGGGGCGATCGCGGCGAGGCGCTGTGAGATCTCGGATTCGAAGCGGCCCCCGAGGTTGTGGTCGTAGTTCGTCGCCGCGACGAGCAGGTCGAACGCCTCGGTCGACTTCGCGGCCGGCGCCATGCCGCTGTTAAAGGAGATCGCGAGCGCCTTGAGTCGCTGCGCCTTGAGCTTGAGCGCGCTCGACTCGTCGGGATCCGGATTCGCCCGCGCGGCCGAGGCCGCGATGCTCGCTGCCTCGGTGAACTTCTTGTCGCGGTAGAGCGCCTCGATGCGTTCGGTCGGATCCGGAGCAGCGACGGCCACACGTTTTGGCGGGTCCTGCCTCGGCTCCTGCCTCGGCGGGTCCTGCCTCGGCGGCTCTTGCTTGCGCTGCGCGCGGGTGTCGCGCTCGACCTTGGGGCGCGAGGCGGTCTGTGGCCTCGGCGGGTCGTGCTGGACGGTCTTGACCGGCTCGGTCTTGATGGGCTCGGGCTTGGCGGCCTGTGAGCTCTCGGGCTTGGCGGTCTGTGAATTCTCGGGCTTGGCGGTCTGTGAATTCTCGGGCTTGACCGGCTCGGGCTTGGCGACCTGGGAACCCTCGGGCGGCGGCGCTGGGTTCGGCGGAAGCGGCTGCGTCGTGATGAGGGTCGGGACGCTCGCCGGCAGTGCGTTCGAGCTTTGTGCCGCCACCGCGTGCTTCTTGTCGCCGCCGCGCAACACCGCGACCGTCACGATCGTCGCGATCGCCGCGACCGTGGCGAGCACGGCGATGTACTTGGTCCGCTTCGACAGCGGGCTCGCGGCGGCGAACCGCTGCGGCTGCGCCATCCCGTACTGCACCGGCTGGACGTGTGCGGTCGACAGATCGCCACGCTTCTGCTGGCCCTGCACGACGCGCATCCGTGCGTGCACCGAGTGCGGAGGGATCTCGGTCGCCTGCGGATACGCGTGCGCGCCGTACATCGGATGCATGCCCTGACCGGGAATCGTGGTCGGCATCGACGCCGCGAGGTGGCTCGGCTCGCCGGCCAGGAGCGTCGGCGAGGCAGGTCCGGCGGCGACCGCCTGGCGCATCTGTGGCATCGCCAGCGTCGTGGCGGGCACCGGGCCGGGCGTGCCTTGGGGTTGCAGCTGCGGCGCCATCGGGATCGACTGGGACGGCAACGAGTACGCGGGCGGCTGGGTCATCGCGCGCGGACGCAGCGGGCTCGGCGGCGGCAGCGTCTTGGGCCGCACCGGCACGGCGTGGCGCGGGGTCTCGAGCTGGACGTCGATCGAGTCGAGCATCTTCGCGTTGAGCGGCTTGCCCGCGACCGTCGACATCTCCTCGTCATCGGCCTCGAACGCGTTCGGCGGCGGCACCTGGATCGGCTCGGGCGCGCGGAAATCGAACCGGAACGTCGTGGTCCCGATCTCGATCACGTCGCCGTTCGCGAGCATGAACGGGTTGTCCTCGAGGTTGCCGTTGACCACGGTGCCGTTGCCGGAGCCGCGATCGACGATCACCCACGCTCCGCCATCGTTGCGCAGATCGAAGTGCTTGCGCGACACCGCGATGTCGGTGAGCACGAGGTCGTTATCGAGGCCGCGGCCGATCGTGTAGGCCTTGCTCGCGTCGATCGCTTGCTCGAGGCCGGTATCGTTGCCGCCGGTGACGACGAGGCGCGCCGCGGCCCGCGCCAGCATCGGGTTGCGTTGATCGTCGACCGTCGATTCGTCGAGCGAGCTCGAGCTCGTGCTCGTGACGTTGGTGATGACCTGCTGGCGCGGCGCCTCGGCGAACGCACGCACGGCCTCGTTCTGCTCGACGGTCGTGCTCGCCTCTTCGCCCCACTGCGAGTCGGACTCGATCGTCGTTTTTTCGTCCTCATCCGAAAACGACTTCGCCTTCGGCACAACGTGAGCAGATACACGTTGCGGCCCGCCAGAATTGGGAGCCCGGCCCATCGCGGTAAATTGTACGGGGTGGCAACCACCTGATCAATGACACCGCCCCCGAGGTGTCCTACCTTTCCCCTCATGCCGAGTGTCATCGACCACCGCTTTCAACCCACGAAGATCATCGGCATTGGCGTCAATTACCGCGCCCACGCCAAGGAGATGGGCAAGGGCCTACCCGACGAGCCGTTGATGTTTTTGAAGCCTCCGTCGGCGGTGATCCTCGACGGAGCGCCGATCTGGCGGCCGTCGGGCTACGACCGCGTCGACTTCGAAGGCGAGCTCGGCGTGGTGATCAAGCAACGCACCCAGCGGATCACGCGCGAGCACGCCCTCGAGGCGGTGCTCGGCTTTACCTGCGTGAACGACGTCACCGTGCGCGATCTGCAAAAAAAGGACGGTCAGTGGGCGCGGGCGAAGGGCTTCGATACGTTCTGCCCGATCGGGCCGCGCGTGGTCGCGGGGCTCGATCCGGGCGATCTCCGCGTGGTCACGCGCGTCAACGGCAACGTGCGCCAGGACTCGTCGACCTCGGATCTGATCTTCGACGTCGCGACGCTGATCGCATTCTGCAGCCAGCACATGACGCTCGAGGCCGGCGACGTGATCTCGACCGGCACGCCGGCGGGCGTCGGCAACCTCGATCCTGGGGACCTCGTCGAGATCGAGATCTCCGGGATCGGGACGCTCAGCAATCCGGTGATCGCACGGCCGTGACCACGGTTCCCGCCGACGTCCTCGTGATCGGCTTCGGCGGCAACGTCGGAGACGACGGCGCGATCCTCGAGCGGTTCGAGCACGCGCGCGGGGCGCTGAACCAGCTCGGCGAGGTCACCTCGGCGGCGCTATATCGCACCGCGCCGGTCGTCGGAGACGACGGCGGGACTGGGCTCGCCGGAGACCGCTTCGCCTCGGGCCGATCGCAGCCGCCGTTCCTCAACACCGCGGTCCGGGTGCGAGTGACCGATGCGACGCCCCCAGAGCTGCTCGCATACCTCCACGAGCTGGAGCGGTTGCTCGGTCGCGACCGCACCCGCGAGGTGCGCTGGGGACCACGCCCGATCGATCTCGATCTGCTGTTGTGGGGAGCGCGCACCGTGCACACGCCGGAGCTCGAGATCCCGCACCCGCGGATCGCCGGTCGCAGGTTCGTGATCCTGCCGTTGATCGATCTGTTCGGTGATCAACTCGTCGTCGCGGGTCACTCGCTCGCGGTGCTGCGCGCGCGGGTCGCTGTTCAGGTCGTCGACGAGATCAAGACGAGCTGGTAGCCCACCACCGCCGCACGCGCTCGATCGCGGAGGTGCGGGGCAGGCCGGCGGGCAGCGTGTCGAGGAACACGCGGCCGTACTGGCGGATCACGATCCGCGAGTCGAGGATCGCGACGATGCCGCGGTCGTCCCGGCGCCGGATCAACCGGCCGAAGCCCTGCTTGAGTGCGAGCGCGGCCGCGGGGAGCTGGATCGCATCGAACGGGTCGCCGCCGGCCTGCGCGTGGAGCCGCATGCGGGCGGCGATCAGCGGATCGGTGTGCGGCGCGAACGGTAGCTTGTCGATCACGACGAGGCTGAGGGCATCGCCGGGCACGTCGACGCCCTCCCAGAACGACGAGGTGCCGAGCAGCACCGCGTGCGGCGTGGACCGGAACCGATCGACCAGGGTCGCGCGTGGCGCGTCGCCCTGGACGAGCTTCGGATAGGGGAGGGACGTGAGCCGCGCCGCGGCCTCGCGCAGCGCCCGGTGCGAGGTGAACAACAGGAACGCGCGGCCTTCGCTGATCTGGAGCAGCTCGAGCGTGCGCGCGGCCGCCGCGGCCGCGAACGGCTCGGTGTTCGGCGGCGGTAGATCACGCGGAACATAGAGCAGCGCCTGGCGCGAGTAGTCGAACGGCGAGGGGACGAGCAGCTCGTCGGCGTCCTCGAGGCCGAGGCGGGCGCGCTGGTACGAGAAGTCCGGCGGCGGGCTGCGCGGCGGGCCCGCGAAGGAGGCCTCGGGCCCGAGGAGCTGGCCGTCCTTGCTTCGGCCCGCGGCCTCGAGCTCCGCGGCGGTCGTGATCGGCGGCAGGGTGCCGATCGCGAGCTGGAGGACGGGCGCCGTCGCGAGCGTCGCGCTCGTGAAGATCGGCGTCGGCCCGGCGGTGACGATGTGGTGGCGCACGAGCTGCGCGACGTCGATCGGCGAGGCGCTCAGGGTCGTGCCGGTCGCGCGGGTCTCGCCCCAGTACACGTGGCGAGGGTCGCGCTGCTCGGCGATCGTCGCGAGATCGTCGCGCATGCCGCGCGCGCGGCGCGCGAGGCCCACGAGGCTCGCCCGAGCGCCGGCATCGGCAGCTTCCTCCTGATCTGGCGGTGGCTCGGACTCGGACTCGGCGGCGCGGGCGAGCTCCTCGAGCGCGGTGTCGAGGCGAAACCAGGCGTCCCGGCGCTCGGGCTGATCGAACAGCCCGTCGGGCAAGGGGACCCGGGTCTCGCCCTCGGGCGTGACCAGCTCTCCGCGCACCGCGGCGAACAGCGCGATCCCGGCGCGCTCGACGGTGTGGATCGTGTCGTCGCTGGCGCGCCCGGTCCACAGCGGCATCCGCGCGAGGGCGACGTGCGCGTCGCGCACGAGCTGTGCGAGCGAGTGCGTCGACACGCGCGCGCCGAAATGCTCGGTCGCGACGTCCTCGAGCTGGTGGGCCTCGTCGAAGATCACCGCGTCGTGCTCCGGCAGGACGCGTGCGCCGGGGCTCGCGGCGCGCAGCGCGCGGTCGGCGAAGTAGAGATGGTGGTTGACGAGGATGAGCTGCGCTTTCTCCGCGAGCCGGCGCGCCTGGGTGACGAAGCAGCGCTCGAAGAACGGGCAGCGCGGGCCGATCCGGGCATCGGGCGTGGTCGTGACTTCGCGCCACAGCGGCGCCTCCTCGCCGAGCCACGCGACCTCGCTGCGATCGCCCGTGTCGCTGTGCTCGACCCAGTCGGTGAGCTCGCCGAGGCTCGCGGCATCGGCACTGGCGGTGTCTCCCGGAAACATCGGGAGCGTGCGGCCGCGGCTCGTCGCCTCCGCGAGCTTGCGCCGGCACACGTAGTTCGAGACGCCCTTCAACACGACCGCGGTGAACGGCTGGGCGATCACCGTGCGCAGCAACGGCAGGTCGTGGCGCGCGATCTGGTCCTGCAGCGCCCGGGTCCCGGTCGAGATCACGACCCGCTTGCCCGACAACAGCGCCGGCACCAGGTACGCGAGCGTCTTGCCGGTGCCGGTGCCGGCCTCGACGATCAGCGCGCGGGAGTCTGCGAGCGCGCGCGCGACCGCCTCCGACATCGCGCGTTGCTCGGGCCGGTCTTCGTAGTGGGGAATCGCCTGATCGAGCGCACCGCCCGGGGCGAGCAACGTCACTTGCGCGAGGCCTTCTCGACGTGGCCGCTCGTGCCGAACCGGCGCGCGAGCTCGGCCTCGAGCTGCTCGAACGCGATCCCGCGCGCGGTCAGCCCGACCATGACGTGGAACAGCAGATCGGCCGCCTCGTGGACGACGTGGTCGATCGGCCCGGCGGGCAGCTCGGCGGCGAGCTCGCCATGCTCCTCGGCGATCTTCGCGAGGATCTTCGGCATGCCGGCCTCGAGCAGGGACTTGGTGTAGCTGTGCTGCCCGGTCGCCGAATCGCGACGCGCCTGGAGGGTGCGATCGAGCCGCTCGAGCACCGTGACCGCGCCGATCCCATCGTCGCTGGCGTCGCTGGCGTCGCTGGCGTCGCTGGCGCCGCCCTCGTCGCGCTCGAAGAAGCAGGCCGCGGCACCGGTGTGACACGCCGGGCCGGCGGGACGCACGCGGGCGAGCAGGCAGTCGTGGTCGCAATCGCCACGGAGCTCGACGAGCTGCAACGTGTTCCCGGAGGTCTCGCCCTTCATCCACAGCGCCTGGCGCGAGCGCGACCAGAAGTGGACGATACCGGTCTCGCGGGTCAACCGCAGCGCCTCGGCGTTCATCCACGCCATCATCAACACCGCGCCACGATCGGCGTCTTGCACGATGCAGGGGACAAGGCCTTGCGCGTCGAACACCGGCGAGATCACGCCCTACCTTCCATGGCGCGGATCGCGCTGTCAACTTCGGACTGCGAGCCCGCGGGCGGCCAGCGCGCGGCGGGCCTCGCCGATCGTGTGGTGGCCGAAGTGGAAGATCGAAGCGGCGAGCACGGCATCGGCGCCGGCGACCAGGCCGTCCGCGAGATCGTCGAGCTTGCCGACGCCGCCGGACGCGATCACGGGGATCGAGACCGCGGTCGCGACCGCGCGGATCAGCTCGAGATCGTAGCCCTTCCCGGTGCCATCGCGGTCCATGCTGGTCACGAGCAGCTCGCCGGCGCCGAGGTCCGCGCAGCGCTTGCACCACTCGAGCGCGTCCAGGTCCTCGGCCGTGCGGCCGCCGTGGCTGAACACGCCCCAGCCGCGGTCGTGGCGCTTGGCATCGACCGCGACGACGATCGCCTGGTTGCCGAACCGCGCCGAGATCTCGGTGATGAGCCGGGGATCGCGGATCGCGGCGGTGTTGACCGCGATCTTGTCGGCGCCCGCGAGCAGCAGGCGCTCCGCATCGTCGACCGTACGCACGCCGCCGCCGACGGTGAGCGGCACGAACACCTGATCCGCGGTGCGCGCGACGACGTCGACGAGCGTGGAGCGGCCCTCCGGCGAGGCCGAGATATCGAGGAAGCACACCTCGTCGGCACCTTGCAGATCGTAGGCGGCGGCCTGCTCGACCGGATCGCCGGCATCGCGCAGCTGCAGGAAGTTGATCCCCTTGACCACCCGCCCGTCCTTGACGTCGAGGCACGGAATGATCCGCCGCGCGAGGGTCATCGATTGACTCCGGTGACTCCGGTGACTCCGGTGACTCCGGGCCCGCCGGGCGCACCGGGACTCCCGTGCGCGACGTCCGCGGCCTCCGCGACCGTGAACCGCTTGTCGTAGATCGCGCGCCCGACCACGACCGCGGCGATGTTCGCGTCGCGCAGCCGGCGCAGATCATCGAGCGAGCCGACGCCACCGGACGCGATCACCTCGCAGTCGACCGCGCGCGCGAGCTCCGCGGTGGCCTCGACGTTCGGTCCGAACTGCAGCCCGTCGCGCGCGACATCGGTGTAGAGCAGTGCGGCGGCGCCCCACCCGGCGGCGCGCTTGCCGAGCTCGATCGCCGTGATGTTGCCGGCCGCGGTCCAGCCGTCGACCGCGACGATGCCTTCGCGCGCGTCGACCGCGACGATGATGCGCCGCGGGTACGCGCGGCACGCGGCCTCGACCAGCTCGGGAGACTTCACGGCCGCGGTGCCGAGCACCACGTAGGCCGCACCGATGCCGATCACCGCGTCGATCGCGTTGCGGTCGCGGATCCCGCCTCCGACCTGGACGGGCAGCGGCGACTTCGCGACGAGCTCGGCGATCTGCGCGTGCTGCTGCGGGGAGCCCGCGAACGCCCCGTCGAGATCGACGACGTGCAGGCGATCGGCGCCGTCGCCCGCGAGCTGTGCGACGAGCTCGACCGGCCGCACGCTGAATACCGTCGCGCGGTCGCGGCGCCCCTCCTCGAGACGGACGGCCTTGCCGCCGAGCAGATCGATCGCCGGGTAGAGCTTCACGCGTGCTCCACGAACGTGCGTAACAAGCCCAGGCCGACCGCCTGGCTCTTCTCGGGATGGAACTGACACGCGAACACGTTGTCGCGCCGGACCGCGGCGCAGAACGTCACGCCGTGGGTCGCCTCGGCCGCGATCACCGCCGGATCGTGCGGGGTGCAGTAGTACGAGTGCACGAAGTAGGCGTAGTTACCCTCCGCGAGGCCGGGCGTGGGCTGTGCGAGCGCGAGCTGGTTCCAGCCCATGTGCGGGATCTTCAGCGTCGCATCGGTCGGGCGAAACCGCACGACGTTGCCCGCGAGCACGCCGAGCCCGGCGACGTCGCCTTCCTCGCTGTGCTCGAACAGGACCTGCATGCCGAGGCAGATCCCGAAGTACGGTGCGCCGCTCGCGATCTTCTCGCGGAGCGCCTCGCCGAGGCCGCGCTCCGCGAGCCCGCGCATGAACACGCCGAACGCTCCTTGCCCCGGCACCACGATCTGGTCGGCGCGCCGGACCTGTTCGGGATCGCGCGTGACGATCACGTCGCCGCCGACGTGCGCGAGCGCGCGCTCGACCGAGCGCAGGTTGCCCGAGCACACGTCGACGATCGCGATCACTGGGTCAAGGTCCCCTTGGTCGACGGCACCGCGCCGGCCAACCGCGGATCGATCTTCGTCGCGGCATCGCAGGCGCGCGCGAACGCCTTGAAGATGACCTCGATCGTGTGGTGGGCGTTGCCGCCGTAGTGGAGCAGCACGTGCAAGTTGCATTGCGCGCGGGTCGCGAACGCGGCGAAGAACTCCTTCGCGAGCTCGCAATCGAAGCCGCCGATCCACTTGCCGTCGAGCCCGGCGACGTTCCACACGAACGCGGGCCGGCCACAGAAGTCGACCGCGACCGTCGCGAGCACCTCGTCCATCGGCAAGGTCGCCGCGCCGTAGCGCACGATCCCGGCGCGGTCGCCGAGCGCTTGCTCGAACGCGGTGCCGAGCACGAGCCCGATGTCTTCGACGGTGTGGTGGGCGTCGATCTCGATGTCCCCGGTCGCCTTGACGGCGAGGTCGAACACGCCGTGCTTGGCGAACGCGTCGAGCATGTGCGACAGGAACGGGACCGGCGTCGCGATGCTGCGCTGGCCGGAACCATCGAGCTCGAGGTCGAGCTCGATCTGGGTCTCCTTCGTGGTGCGCTCGATCCGTTTGCGTCGTGCCACTCAGGCTCCTTGTATCAGCCCCCTCGCGATCGTACAACGATCACATGGTTAGCCATCGCGGTCTTGCGTGTGTTCTCGTGCTCGCGGCGTGTGGCGGCGGCGAGAAGAAGGTCAAGCAGCCCAAGCCCGAGCCGGAGGTCGTCACCAAGCCGAAGGTCGAGACCCAGGCCGACCGCGAGGCCAAGCGCAAGGCGGAGCGGCTCGCGATCGTCCCCGAGGGCTCTAACTGCCTGCCGGCGTCGCTCAAGGAACCGGGCGCGCCGCAGCTCGAGCTCGCCGGCATCGGCCCCGAGGCCGTGCTGTGCGCCGTCGATACCGACCCGACGCGCGCGCTCGGGCCGATCGGGTGCTGGAAGGTCGACCTCAAGAACATGGGCAACGGCACCGTGCCGCTGATCGCGCAAGACGCCGTTCCGCAACCCGGGCACGATGTCCTCGCGCGGGTCCACGACGGCTGCGCGATGGGGTTCTGCACGCCGGGCAAGACTGCAGCTTCGCCGACGGCGCATCTGTCGTGGAACGCGAACGGCAAGCAGGTCGCGATGCTCGCCGGCACCGACGTCCATATCTTCGATGCGGCGACCAAGCAGCACGTCTCGACGTTCGGGGTCGGCGGCGACAAGGGCGTGCCCGGTACACCGACCGCCATCCACTTCGTCGCGGACTCCGTCGTCGTCGAGGGCGGCCCCGACGAGGCGCCCGGCGCCTGGGTGTTCAAGGCCGCCGATGGGAGCCCGACCGGTCCGATCATGGCGCTCGGCGGCAAGGTCGAAAAGCAGCTCGACCTCAAGCATGGCTCGTTCTCGGTGCTCGATGCGAACAAGGTCGGGCTCGCCGATCACGGCATGGACACGTTCACCGAGTACGAGATTGCCTCGGGCAAGCGGACCAAGGCCGTGCACCGGCCCGCGAAGCTCGCGTGCAAGCCCGCCGAGGTCGCCGCGTTCTGGGCCGACGGCGACAAGGTCACCGACAAGTGCAAGGCCAGCATCATGAAGGCCACCGGTCCATGGATCGGTGCGACCGCCGTGCAGGGCTCGAAGAGCCTCGTGTTCGTGATGAAGGGCGACCGGCTCGGCGAGCTCGCCATCGTCGATCCGAAGACGCTGGTCGAGACCAAGAAGTCGCTCAAGATGCCGTGGTGCAGCAGTGAGGCCGCCGGCGGTGACGCCGCTCCCGAGGTCGGAGCCAAGGCCTCCAACGCTGCCAAGGAAAAGGACGAGCCCAAGGCGGCCGCGCCGAAGGGCTCGCGCGGGCCGGTGAAAAAGGGCGGCGATCCCGAGGACGGCGGCGAGTAGCACGCCACGATCGCCGCACCGAAGGGCTCGCGTAGAAAAGGGACGGCGATCACGAGACGGCGGCAAGGTGCCCGCTACTCGTGGCTGCCTGACCGCTCGCTCGTCGCCGAGATCAGCGCCGAGATCAGCGCCGGAGTGCCTGCATGCGCTGGCGCGAGGCATCGACCTCGGCCTGCGGCATCGCGCCGGCGAGGTCGAGCGACGCACGTTGTTCACGGCCGGTGTGGGCGTCGCGCGCGCGAACCTGGAGGATGCCAGAGGCATCGAGCTGAAACGTGACCTCGATCGAGGTCTCGCCGCGGGGGCGTGGCGGCAAGCCGTCGAGCGTGAGATCGCCGATCACGACATTGGCGTCGAGCCGGCGCGATTCGCCCTGGCACACGATGATGCGCACGGTGTCCTGACCGTCACGCGAGGTCGTGAACAACTTGCGGGTCTCGGTCGGCACGCGCGCGTTGCGGCGGATCAACTCCTCGCAGTATCCGGCGACCGTGGCGATGCCGAGCGCGCGCGGCGTCACGTCGAGCACGACCGGGTTGCGGGTCGGCGGCATCGGCGACATCGGCGACATCGGCGACATCGGCGGCATCGGCATCTGGGCGAGCGGCTGGACCGGATACGTCTGCGGCCCGACGAAGCCGGGGGCCGTCGCTGCCGCGCTGGAGACGGGCGGCGGCTCCTGGGTCGCGAAGCCGTGTGCGGTCGTGGCTGGCCCCATGCCGCGCGCGGTCGAGGCTGCAGAAGATTCGGTATCGGGATCGAGCATCATCGTCGCGGCGTGCGCGGAGATCTGCGGCATCGCCGGACGCGTCGCGGGCTCCGGCGGCATCGGTGGAAACACGGGGGTGCGCGGCGGCGGCAGCTGCGGTGGAGCGACGATGAGCGTCGGCGCGTGCGGCGGCGCGATCGGGCCGGCTGACGGCAACGGGGCGAGCCCAGGCGGTGGCGGCACGCTCGGCGCGCGGCGGGTTTGCGGCGGCACAGGCGGAGCAGAGGCAGGTCGCGGTGGTGGGGACGACGGCGACGGCGACGTCGGCCACGGTGCGGCGGGTTGCTGCGTCGTC
>JBDTEH010000055.1:0-2417 GCA_039922635.1 Kofleriaceae bacterium
CGCGCGTGGCGAGCGCTGCCGTTCGTGCAGCGAGACCTTGTATGACCTGGCCGAGAGCAAGCGGCAGGAACGCGCGCTCGCGAAGGGACTCGTCGAGCGAGGCGTACGCACCGGCGCGGAGTTCAAGCTCGTGCGCAAGAGCGCCGGACTGCGCGCCGTCGACATTGCCGCGATGCTCGACGTGACACCCGAGACGGTGTCGCGATGGGAGACAGATACGGTCGAGATTCCACGCCCGGTGGCGTACGTGCTGGGCGACCTGCTCGAGCACCCCAAGCTGGCGCGCGAGCGGCTCGAGGCGCTCGCACGGAAGGTGGGCTGATGGCCCGATGGCCTCGTTCCTCGAGCGGGTGCAGTTGGCTTAGCGCCCGCTGCCGCCAAGAGAAGTTTGTGCGATCGGGGGGACTCGAACCCCCACACGGTTAAGTACTGGCACCTGAGACCAGCGCGTCTACCAATTCCGCCACGATCGCTTAGTTGTCAGCCGCGGCTGCCGGAGCCTCCACGGGCGAAGACAGATGCCACAAAGCTCGCGCGAGCACAAGCCCCGTGTGCGGGTCACCCGCCTGATTTCCCAGTGAGCGCGAGGAGTTGTCACCGGCGTGGCTTTACTCACCCCGAACGGCCGACGTACGATTGAGGGTAGGGTCGGACCGCGATGGCCAAGCTGATCGTCATCTCTGGAGAGGAACGGCAGGAGTTCGAGCTCGCCGCGTTCAATACGATCGGGCGCCATCCCGAGAACACGATCCAGATCCTCGATCGGATCATCTCGAAGGAGCACGCGCAGATCCAGCGCGCGGCGGATGGACGATTTCTGCTACGCGACCTGCGCTCGCTCAACGGGACGTTCCTGCGCGGCGAGCGGGTCAACGAGCACCTGCTCTCCGACAGCGACGAGTTCACGATGGGATCGACCCGGATCGTGTTCGTCGACAAGCCGAAGGTCGACGACGCGCTCCAGCGCGTGACGATCGCGCCGGGCCTGACCGAGAGCCACATCCGCGGCCGGATCCAGGCGAACACCGGTGACTTCATGCCGGAGCGCCAGATCGCCGACGACAAGATCCTGCGCCGAGACTACGAGCGCCTGCGCATCGGGCACGAGCTCGCGCGTGCGGTCGGCAGCGAGCTCGATCTCGACAAGCTGCTCCCGAAGATCCTCGACAAGGCGTTCGAGCTGGTCGGGGCCGACCGCGGCGTGATCCTGCTGCGCGACAAGGCCGGCACGCTGGTCCCGCAGTACGTGAAGACCCGCTCGGGCAAGAGCGATCCGAACATCGTGCTGTCCAAGACCGTGATGGCCGAGGTCGAGAACAACAAGGCGGCGGTGCTGTCCTCGGACGCGACGATGGACGCGCGGTTCTCGGGCGCGCACTCGATCATCATGCAGGGCATTCGCTCGACGATGACGCTGCCGCTGCTCCACGCCGGCGATCTGCTCGGCATCATGCACCTCGATTCGCTGTTCACGTCGAACGCGTTCACCGAGAAGGACCTCCAGGTCTGCACGGGCATGGCGGCGCAGGCCGCGATCTCGATCCAGAACGCGCGGCTCGCGAACCGCATCGAGCAGGAGGCGCAGACCCGCGCGCAGATCTCGCGGTTGATCCCGGCCAGCGTCGTCGAGCAGGTCATCCGCGGCGAGCTCAAGATCGAGAAGGGCGGCCGGCTCAGCGAAGTGACGATGCTGTTCTCCGATATCCGCGGCTTCACGACGATGTCGGACGGGCGCCCGGCGCAGGAGATCGTCAACACCTTGAACGAGTACTTCGAGGTGATGGTCGACATCCTGTTCAAGTACACCGGCACGCTCGACAAGTTCGTCGGCGACGAGATCATCGGCCTGTTCGGCGCGCCGATCGCGATCGACGACGCACCGTTCAAGGCGGTGTCGTGCGCGATCGCGATGCTGCAGGCGCTCGAGGAGTTCAACCGCACGCGCGCCGCGGAGAACCAGTCACCGATCCGCATCGGCATCGGCATCAACACGGGCAACGTGATCACCGGATCGATCGGCTCGACCCGCGCGCTGCAGTACACCGCGATCGGCGACGCGATGAACGTCGCGTCGCGGCTCGTCAACGTCGCGGCGAGCGGCGAGATCATCGTCTCGGAGAGCACGTATCGGCTGGTCGCCGGCCGCGTCGAAGCGACCGCGCTGCCGCCGGTCAAGGTCAAGGGCAAGGCGGAGGAGCTCAAGGTGTTCCGCATCACCGGCCTCCGGAACATCGCGACGCCCGTGCCCGGCGAGTGGTCCGGGCCGACGAATAGCTGAACCGGCCGCCGTCAGCGCACGGACGGAGCGAACGCATCGATCGCCCGGGCGAACGCCGCCGGCTGCTCGAGGTGCGCGAAGTGCCCGGCGTCCGGAATCACGACGAGCGTCGCGGTCGGCACGCTGGCCGTGAACCACC
>JBDTEH010000056.1:0-27937 GCA_039922635.1 Kofleriaceae bacterium
GGGTAGCGACGGTCCGACGAACACGATCGTCTTCATCCGAGCGCCTCGACGTCGATCGCGCGGCCCGGCACGATGACCTTCGTCACCGGCACGCGCAACGCAGGGTGCGTGAGGTCGACCGCGATGATCTGCTCGCAGCCCGCGGTGGACGCGAGCTCGACGACCATGGCGAGCGCTTCGCCGAGGCCGCGCGGCGCGTACGCCGGCAGGTCGTCGAACGTCGCCGGGTCGTCGCACGGACGCGCGAGCTGGCTCCATAGCTCGCGCAACACCTCCGGGTCGGTCGCGCGCGCGTAGTCGGCCGGGAAGAAGTCGTCGCGGCCGCCGGCGATGTAGGTCAGCCGCGTCTGGGCGGCCTCGGTGAGCGCACGCGCGATCGCGATCTCCGGGCGGAGGTGGGCGCCGAAGCCCTGATAGCAGCCGAGCGGCCGCCACGCCGGCTCGCGCGGATCTTCGACGATCGCGCAGCCGATCGCGCACAGCCCGATATCGCTCGCGAGATCCCACACGAACACGCGTGCGCCGCGCCGGGTGATCTGATCGATCAGCCGCTGGCACGCCGGATCCGGAATCGTGTCGAGCACGAGCCGGCGATCGCCGCCGCTGCGCCGCCACGCGGCCTCGGCATCGCGCTCGATCACCTCGCATAGACCGTGGACGATCGCCTCGACCAGCACGTTGCCCGACGCGAGCCCGTTCGACGAGATGTCGAACACCGGGGGCACGGTGAACGTGGTGTCGAGCGTGACCGCCTGCACGGGCACGAGCACGGGCTCCGCGGCGACGAGATCGAAACCCTCGACCCAGTCCCAGCGCGCGGCGCGATCGACGGCGCCCGCGTGCGGCCGCGCCAGCAGATCGACATCCACGACGTTGTGGCGGCGCGCGAGCCCGCGCGCCGAACCGCGGATCCGCGGCACGGCGAGCTCCTCGGCGGTCCAGGTCTCGAGCGACTCCATCAGGGCGGAGACCCGCGCCGCCGCGAGCGTCAGGCCCTTGCCCTGCTGGGTCGCGAGCGACTTGCCGAGCGGGCGGATCGCCGCCGCGACCGGGATGCCGAGATCATCGAGACCGGTGAGGTCGGCGATCCGCGTGATGCCGGCCCGGCGCATCGCCGGCGCGAACCGCTTCCACGTCGCCGCGAGCGAGGCCGTGCGGTGCGTGCCGTCGCGCATCCGCGCTGGGGCGTCGAGCACCTGGTCGTAGAACCGCAGCAAGGCGGGCCCAGTGTTATCATCTCGCCGTGCGGGTGCTGTTCCTGTTCGCGGTCTTTCTCGCCGCATGCCATCCCGGTGGCGTCTACGCCGGTGCCGGCAACTCGATCGTCGGCGGCGATGTCGACAAGGGCGAGACCAACGGTCGGATGTTCGACTTCGTGACCGACAAGCCCGAGGGTGACGACTGGCAGATCCGGGTCCGCGGCACCTCGATCTGGGTGTCCTATACCGACAAGAACGGCAAGACCGACGACCGCGGCACCCACTCGCTGACCCAGGCCGAGAGCGACAAGCTGTGGGACCTGGTCGACGCGGTCGATATCCCGTCACGAAAGGGCGGTAAGAAGGACGACGATAACGGCACCGTGACGCTGCGCGTGCGCGAGCCCGGCGACGATGAGGGCGACAAACACGCGATCTTCACGGTATACGTGTCCCGCGATACCGAAGACGACGATGTCCTCGCGGTCGGGACCTACCTCCGCAAGCTCGTCGACAAACACTACAAAGAAACACCGAACTTCTGATGGGCATGTACGGAGTCATGATCACGCTGTCGCCGAAGCGGCTGACGCAACTCGAATCGGATCCCGAGACCCTCGAAGACGTGCTCGAAGCACGTCACGAGACCGAGATCCCCGGCCTCCTCGATCTCGGGGTCACGTGGGACGCGCTCGACGTGATCCTCTCCGATCGCGGCAAGGACGCCGTGCTCGGCGACGCCGTCCTGGGCCGTAGCGGGCGCCCGCTCGCGGTCGAAGGCTCGTTCCAGAGCGCGCGCGTGCTCGACGCCAAGCGCGTCGCGGAGGTCGCGAAGAAGCTCGAGGGCCTCGGCGCGACCCACGTCAAGGATCGCTACCCCAGCCTCGCTGCGGCCAAGGTTCACGGCAAGCTCGGCGCGCAGCCCGATGACGAGGAGTGCGAGGGTCTCGAGATCATCACGAAGCGGCTCGTCGCGATCTACAAGGACGCCGCGCGCCAGAATCATCAGATGCTCGTGATGATCGTCACCTAGCGTCACGCTCCGCTACCCGAGAGTCCGCTATCCGAGAGCGTCGGCCTCGCGCTCGAGGATCACGCTCCAGCGCAGATAGAACAGCAAGTACGGATCGTGGATCACGAGCGACTGGGCGTGCTCGTCCCACTCGAGTGCGGGACCGCCGGCGGGCGCGAAGCCCTGCGCGATCTGCGAGATCCGCGTGCACGCGTTGACGATGCTCGCGCCATCGGGTGACGCGCCCTGGGTCATCTTGTCGAGCCGCTCCTGGAGCTCGGCGTACGATATCGCGAGCTTCGGCGGATCCATCGCGATCGCACGCATGATCGTGAGGTAGACGTCGCCCGTGCGGCCATCGTGATGGATGTAGTTGCGGCGTTCGCCGGTCTTGACCTTGGGCCCCGAGATCAACGCGCGCACGAGCGAGCGAAAATCGACGACACACGACGACAGGAACAGGATCTCCTTGCGCGCCGTCTCGTCGAGCGAGACCGCCTTGGGCTCGCCGGTCTCGCGCACACCGAGGTGATTCGACGTCTGCTGGCAGATCATCTGCATCAGCTGCGGCGAGCCGGCGGCCTCGATCGCGAACATCGCGAGCGAGCTGTGGTCGATCTCGAGGCGGAGGAGCGGCAGGCCGAGCCGCGGGATCTCGAGCAGATCCTTGCGCGACCAGTAGTCGAGGTCGATCGAGAGGACGCGACCGCGCAGCTCGGGCAAGGCGCGCACGACATCGTCGGCGCGATGCGGCACCGACGCCACGCAGATCCGGACGCCACGGCTCGCCGCGTCCTTCAACTGCTGCGCGACGTCGCTCTGGATCGCGGCCGGCACGTAGTGAAAGTCGTCGAGCAGGATCGTCGTCTTGGTGTTCGCGATCTCCGCGACCACCTGTGGCATGCCGCGGCGATTCACGGTTGCCTGGATCGTCCGAGCCTCCGCATCGATCTCGCCCTTGTTGCGGCGGTGGGACCCGGTCGTCCCGGAGATCCCGATCTGGCCGGCGTGCTCGCGGCTCGCCGTATCGGTGTGCGTGGTCACCGTGCTCGCGACCGTCGCGTGCGGCTCGCCGTACCAGTCGAGCACGCGCTCCCACAGCTGGTCGGCGGTCCGGACCGTCGCGCCGCTCACCTTGACCAGGTTGTCCTCGCCGATCACGCGCTGGACGAGCACGGTCTTGCCGGCCTTGGACGGACCGGTCACCGAGGCGATCTGCGTCGCCTGCTGCGCCCAGTCCTCGAGCAGCCGCTCCTGATGGCGCTCGTCGCGGCGGACGTACGTGTGAGGCGGGTATCCACTCGGCGTGAACACCTCGTACGATTTCAGGCGCACCATGGCGCGAGGCTAGTACGGGTAGCGCCCGCCCTTCCAGTCGAGGAACTCCCCCGATTGCTCGAGCGTCGCACTATCGATCCGCGACAGGATCCCGTGCACCGACTCGGCGGGGGTGAGCGTGGCGTGCACGCCGCCCATGTCGGTCTGCACCCACCCGGGGTTGATCACGTACGACGCGATGCCTTCGCCGCGGAGCTCGACCGCGAGGTTCTTCGACATCATGTTCAGCGCGGCCTTCGCCATGCGATACGCGTAGAACCCGCCGCTGCGGTTGTCCCCGATCGAGCCGAGCCCCGAGGTCAAGTGGACCAGCTTCTTGACCCGGCCGCGGCGCAGGTGGGGCAACAGCGCGAGCGAGATCCGTAGCGGCCCGAGGGCGTCGACATCGTAGGTCTTCAACGCCTGCGCGAAGTCCATGTGGGTCTGACTCTGGCGCTCGCCGCCGCCGACCCCCGCGTTGTTGATCACCATGTCGAGCGCTGCACCGCCGAGCTCGAGCGCGAGCGCGTGCACGGCCGCGTCGTCGGTGACGTCGCAGCGATACACGCGCATGTTGCCGACCGAGCCGGTGATCGGATCCGGTGCGCGCTGAGCGCCATCCTCGTAGATGACCTCGGCCTGGCTCCGCGCCACGGCGTCGACCTCGTCGCCGCGCGCGACCAGCTGGCGCGCGATCTCGAGCCCGATTCCGCGATTTGCTCCTGTAACGAGAACTCGCATCCTGCGAACTTACCGCCTGCCGCCCCCTCCGACCATGCGTGTTCGGTGCCGGGATGCGCGTCTACTCCCGGACCCGCGCGGACGCGACCGGGATCGTCCACAGTGCGTAACCGGTGCGGGCCGCCTCGATCGTCGCATCGAACGCCTCGCGGACCTTCGCCTCGGACATGCCGGTGGTCTCGACGATCACCGGCGAATAGCCGTCGCGCCACGCCGTGAAGATCTGCGCGATCGTCTCGGGCGGCGCACGCAGCGTATCGACGTGGAGGTAATCGATGCGGATGTCGTCGACGGGGAGCCGCTTGAGGTGGCCCAGGATGTGGCGACCGATGTGATTATCGCAGTTCATCGACCGACCGACCGCGAGCGGTGCCTCGAACCAGAACTTCGCGGTATCGACCTTCGCCGATGGCGCGACGATCATGCCGTAGTCCTCGGCGAGGACGTGGATCGTGCCGCCCGGCCGCGTGACGCGCACCATCTCGGCGAGGATCCGCTCGGGCTCGGGCACGGCCTGCAGCACGTGGCGGCACACCGCGAGATCGAACGACGCCGCGGGGAACGCGAGCTCGAACGCATCGCCGTGCGTGAACTGCACCCGGTCGCCGAGGCTGGCGTAGCGATCCCGCGCGAGCGCGAGGTGCGCATCGATGATGTCGATCCCGATCGCGGTCGCGGCCGGGAACAGCGCGGCGAGCCGCGCGGTGATCTCGCCGGTGCCACAGCCGATGTCGAGGATCGCGCGCGGTGCATAGCGCTCGAACAGCGGTCGCTCCTGCGGCCAGATCGCCTCGGCCTGCGCGGCGAGGTTGCGCACCATCGATTCGTCGGCCATCTGGTGATTCTGCGGATTGAGGTCCATGGGTTGCCCGCAGTCTAGCTGCATCGCGCGACCGCGAGGCGGACGTAGATCCGCATCCCGGCGATTTCGGCGGCGGGCGCGTAGTCGCAGCGCAGGATCTTCGCGAGCCACGGGAACTTCGCGGGCGGGTACTTGCCGTAGAACGAGACGTTGCCGGCCGAGCCATCGACGAAGAACCGGGGCCGGCGATCCGCGAGATCGCGGATCATCATATCGGTCGCGACCGGCACCGCGTTGCGCGCCGAATCGACCGCGGGATCCTGCTGGCTCGGCGTCGCCGGCGATGCGCCGGTGATGTAGTTCGAGAACACGAACCGGCAGCCGAGCGGGCGCGCCGCCTCGAAGTAGAGCACCGGGGAGTTGCCCCAGATGCACAGCCCGTCGCTCGGAGCGCCGTGCGTGTCGAGCCAGGCCGCGACGCTCGCGTAATCGGGATCCGGCTCGCCGGCCGCGTTCATCATCCAATCGTGGGCGGCCGCGAGGGCGAAGAACACCACCGCGGGCACCGCGAGCGCGGTCACGAAGCCGCGGCGATGCCGCGCTGCGAACGCGGCGGCCCGCGGTGCGGCCAGCACGGCGAGCGGCGCGGTGATCTGGTGGAAGTAATGTCCGAAGAACCGCCCGCCCACGAGGATCGCGAGCGCGCTCGCCACCAACCAGCCGAGGATCACCGCCCGGTGCGGGCGCGCGTCGCGTAGCGACCGCACCGCAAAGTAGTAGAGCGGCGCCGCCGCGACGACGACCAGGCCGATCCGCGCGGCCATCTGCGCGAGCTTCGCGGTGCTCGAGCCGGTATCGATGTACGCGAAGTTGAAGCGAAACCAGAACCACGCCGCATCCCACGCGCCGCGCGCGTACAGCCACGCGACCGCCGCGGCGATCGGCAGCGCGCAGCCCACGGCGATCGCGAGCCCGCGTACGACGATCCTCGCCGGCCGCTTGCGATCGGCGAGGATCACGGCGAGCCCGAACAGCGGCAGCTGGATGCCGGCCTGGTACTTGAACAAGATCGCCGCACCGACCAACGCCCCGGTCAGCACCATGCGCCCGGCGAGGAAGGCCTCGACCGAGGCGACGAGCGGCAACATCATGAACAGCTCGCAGTTCGCGGCGAGCGAGTCGGTGTCGATCAGCGTGGTCGTGAACACGATCCACAGCAGGGCCGCGTAGATCGCGCTGCGTGGGTCCACGCGGGACGCGATCCGCGCGAGCAGCAGGCCGGTCCCCCACACCACGAGGATCAGCAGCGCGTGGAGGAGCACCATGCCGCCGACCGGGCCGCCGATCGCCTGGCACGCCTCGTTGACCACGTAGATCAACGGCGGCTTGTGATCGACGACGTCGCGGTACAGCGCGTGGCCGCTCAGCATCTCGCGCCCGACGACGCAGTAGGTCGCCTCGTCGTCGGAGAGACACGGCCGCACCAGCGAGATCACCCGCAGCGCGGTACACAGCACGAGCAGCGCGATCGCGTGCTTGCGCGCGATCATCGCACGCGCTCGATCGTCCACGGCACACCTTCGCGGGCCTCGTAGATCGGCCGATCCGGATAGGCCGCGGCGACCTCGATCGCGGTCGTGGTCGCGGGCGCGGACAGATACAGCACCCCATCGAACCACGGGCCGTTGCGGGCGTACCGCGAGGGATACTGGGCGCGCACGATCACGACCGCACCGTACGGCAGGTCGTGCGCGGCCCGATACAGGCCCTCGCGCTTCCACACCTTCGGGATCCGGTCCTGCAAGAACGAGCCGAACTGCGCGAGCCCGAACACGACCGCGCAGGACACGAAGATGATCTGCATGCGCCGGCCGAACCGGCGCGCGATCGCCTTGCACAGCGGCTCGAACCCGGCGGCGGCGAGCAGCGCGAGCGGGATCAGCAGCGGCGACAGGTAGCGCGGGTGCGGCCCGTCGTCCGGATTCGAGACCATGAACATCAACGCGCCGCAGAACACGACGAGCAGCGAGAGCGCGAACGTGCGCATCTTGCGCGCCGGGTGCTCGGGCGCGATCGCGGAGCCCCCGAACAGCGCCGCGATCACCGTGCCGGGCAACGTCCACTGCAGGCACATCTGGCCGAACTGATCGATGTGATTCCACCACTGGATCGGGCTGATCAGGTGCTGGAACCCGATCGGGTTCTCGGCGGCGCTCGCGCCGTAGAGCGCGATGAAGGTCGAGTGATACGCGTGGTAGCCGTCGACCAGCCAGCCGCCGAACAGCTGGTCCTGGTACCAGAGGTTGAACGCGACGAACGGCACCGCGCACAGCGCGGGGATCACGATCGCCCGCCACGACCGGAACACGACCAGCGCGACGCCGAATAGCAACGCATCGACCGGCCGCACCAAGAACGCACAGCCGAGCGCGGCGCCGGTGATCGCGAGGAACGGCCAGCGCCCACACGTGGTCCACTGTGCGACCGCGGCGAACGCGATCGCGAGGAACAGCAGCGTCGGCGTGTGCATGTAGAACGACGCCGCATCGAACATGAACAGCGGCGCCGCGCCGAGCGTGACGAGCGCGACCAGCGCGCCACGCGCACCGAGCAAGCGCCGCACCGTGTGCCACACGATCGCGAGCGTGACCATGCCCTCGATCGGCGTCACCAGCCACGCCCGCCCGAAGCGCGCACCGATCGCGAGCAGCGCCGGCCCTCCCGGTGGATACTTCGAACGCACCCACGTATCGATCACCACGTGGTCGACGCGCAGCCACTCCAGGTGGTGAGGCGCCGGCGTCTTCAGCAAGCCCTTCGCGAGCAACTCGGCCTGGAGCGCGAGCGAGTACTCGTCGCCCGAGTACGGGAACGCATCGAACGCGCACCGCGACAACACCGCGTAGACCGCACCAAAGATCAGGACCAGCCCGATCGCGAGCGTGGTCGACTCGGTGATGCGCCGCTCGCCCATGGCCCCGGCTCTCTAACACGGGCACGGTCACGAAGTACGTAAACTGCGATCTGGAACGCCGCGGAATGATTGAACCGGCAGCCGACGGTTCGGCGCCGACGCGGCTGCAGATCCGGGTTTGGGTTGTTTGTTACCGTCCCTGGGGTGGACCGCGTCGGGCGAAGCACCGCGTGGGTCGGCGCGGCGAGCGGCATGCTCGGCGTGCTCGACCTGGTGTCGACGTTGCTGTGCATCCGGTTGTGGGTCACGACGGCGGACTTCGGCGAGGCGACGCTGGCGATCGCGCTGTTTCCGATCCTCGACCGGCTGGGCGGGATGGGCTTCGGCGCGGTGCTCGTGCGCGAGCCGGGCGGCGCCGCGAAGCCGCGGCTCGAGCACACGGTGTTCTGGCTCAACGCGTGCGCGGCGGCCAGCGTGCTCGTGGTCGCGCTCGCGGTATACGCGGCGACCGGCGCACTCGTGGTCGCGCTGATCGTCGCGTACGCGGTGCGCCTCGTGATCCAGACCGGCTCGGTCGTTCCCGAGGCACGGCTGCGCCGCGCGCTGCGGTTCGGCGAGCTGTCGGTGATCCGCGTGATCGCCGGCGCCGCCGAGTTCGCGGCCAAGCTGGGGCTCGCCTACCTCGGGGCACACGGCCGGCCCGAGCTCCGGGTGTGGTGCTTCGCGATCGGCCCGGTGGTCAACACCGCGCTCACGACGCTCGCGCTCCAGCTGCGCTGCGCCTGGCGCCCTCGCCTGGCGTTCGATCGCACCGCGGCGCGCAAGGCCCTCGGCTTTACCGCCGCGCTGTCGGGGGGCGAGCTCCTGTACTTCGCGTACACCAGCGCGGACTACCTCGTGATCGGCGCGGCGTTCGGGACCGCGGCCGTCGGCGTCTACCGGCTCGCCTACGAGCTCGTGCTCGATGTCGTGCGCCTGATCTCGATGATCACCGCCGAGATCGCCTATCCGGTGTTCGTGCAGACCCCGCGCGACGCCCTCGCCGGCCAGTTCTTGCGGTTCTCGCGCCAGAACGTGTACGTGCTGGTGCCGTTCCTCGGGTTCGTCGCGGTCGGCGGCGGCTGGCTGCTCCGGCTCCTCTACGGCCCGCTGCCAGCGGAGGCGGCGGTCGCCGCGCGGGTCCTGTGCGTGGTGGGCGCGCTGCGGGCGCTCGGGTTCGTGATCCCTCCGCTGCTCGCGGCGCTCGGCCACACCTCGCGCGTGCTCGTCTACAACGCGGTCGCCGCGATCGTGCTGCCGGTCGCGTTCGTGATCGCCGCGTGGCGCGGCAACGACTTCACCGCGGTCGCCTGGGCCTGGGCAATCGGGTATCCGATCGCGTTCGCGCTGCTGCTCGCGTTCGCGCTCGCCGCGCTGCCGCTGTCGTTGGGCCGCTACGTGCGCGGGCTCAGCCCCTGGGCTTCCACAACCCGAGCAGCGCCGGCGCCAGGAACAACGCCACCACCAAGCACGTGACCTCGCCCAGCATCGCCGCGATCCCGAACGACCGGATCCCGAGGTTCTGCGACAGCAACAACGAGCCGTAGCCGACAGTCGTCGTGTAGGAGCACAGCACGACCGCTCCCCCGGTCGAGCCGATCACGTCGCGCCCGTGATCGAGCCCCTCCTGGCGGGCGCGGGTCACGATGTTGACCGCGTACTCGATCCCGATGCCGATCGTGATCGGCAGCGCGACGAAGTCGAGGAAGTTCACCTTCAGCCCGAACAGCGCCGAGATCCCGAGCATCAGGAGCGTGCCCGAGAGCCCGCACGCGATCGTCACCGCGCCAAACCGATTGGGTCCGATCACGAGCAGGACGATCAGGATCGCGCCGAGCGCCGCCGCGAGCGTCGCGCGCGGGCCGTCGTGCAGCACGCCGGCGATCACGTCGGCGAACACGAACGATGCACCGCCGAGGTGGACGGCGTCGGGCAGCCCCAGGGCGCGGACCTGGGCGACCCACCGCGCCGTATCGCGGGTGTCCCAGACCTCGTAGCCCTTGCCCATCGTCGCGAGCAGGATCTTGCCGCGCGAGTGATCGGCCTCGATGAACGGCCACGCGATCGCGTCGGGGATGTCGGTGTCCCGGAGCTGCGGCACGGTCGCCGGCGGGATCAACGGCTCGAGTTGCTTGCGCTCGCCGTCGTCGAGCTGATCCATGTCCTTGCTCGTCAACAGCGCGCGAAGCTCGGCGAGCACCGCGATCTTCGCGGCCTGATCCTTCGGGACGATGTCCTCGAGCGAGACCACGCTATCGAACAGGCGCTCGCGCGGCGGCTTGCCGGCATCGACCGCGCGCAACTTGGCCTCGATCGCGGGGACGTCCTCGCGCGCGGGCACCACGATCGCGAACCCGCCGTCGAGCCCCTGCCCGAACGCCTGATCGACGACCGTCATCCACTTCTGCGCCAGCGTGATGCCCTCGCTGTGCGAGCGCAGGTTGCGGAAGTTCGTCTCGAACGGATCGTGCAACAAGAACCGCGCCGCGATCACGCCGGCGACCACCGTCACCACGACCGTCACGATCGCGACGAGGTCGAGGCGCTTCGGCAGGAGCCGGCCCAGCCACTGCGCGGGCGCGGCGCGCGGCTTGATATGCTTCGCGGCGACCGCGAGCGCGGCCGGCAGCACGATGTAGCCGCTGACCCAGCACACCAGGATCCCGACCCCGCCGATGATCCCGAAGTGGCGGAAGCCGCGGAACACGGTGATCACGAGCGACCCGTACGCGACCGACGCGGTCAACGCCGCCGTGAACGTCCCCGCGATCGTGCGCGCGACCGCCGCTTCGAGCGCCTCGTGGGTCGTCCTCCCCGCCCGCAGCTCCTCGAGGTAGCGCGAGGTCACCATGATCCCGACGTTGATACCGTTGCCGATCACGATCGACGACAGGAACGCCGTCGCCGCGTTGAGATAGCCCAGCGTCAGCTTCGCAAAGGCGAACGTCACGATCGTGCCGACCACGAGCGACCACGACAGCGCACCGATCGCCAGCGCCGACCGGAAGTACCAGATCAGCGCGAGCAGCACGAGCACGACGGTGACCAGCGTCGCGCGCAGCATGCCGTTGAGGATCGCATCGTGCTCCGCGATCGAGACCGGCACGTCGCCGGCGACCCCCGCCTCGACATCGGGCAGCTCGGCGTGGATCGCCGCGCCGATCGCCTCGAGCTTCGCGAGCAGCTCGCGATCCTTGTCGACCTCGCCCGTCGAGAACGCGATGTGGAGGACCATCGTCTGGACCTGGCCGTCCTTCGAGACGTACTCGCCGGGGTCATCGCGCTCCTGCTCGGCAGCGTGGAGCTTGTGCTTCAGATCATCGGAGGCCTTGGTATCCGGCTTGTCGTCGTCGAGCGAGACGTACAACGGGTTCGCCGCGAGCTTGGCCGCGGCGAGCTCGCGCCGGAGCGCATCGCGCGCCGCGACCAGGTCCGCGAGGTCCGCGCCGAGCCACCGGTTCGCCCACGCGAACTGATGCTCGACGCGGTGGTCGAACGTGATGTCCGCGACCCACGCCGGCCCGAGCGCGGCGATCCGGTCGCGGGCGAGGATCGCTGCCTTGCGCCGGCTGTCCGGATGCTCGGACCGCACGACGAACAGCGAGCTGCCGACCACACGGGCGCGCTTCTCGATCGCGCGCAGGTCCCGCACCGATCGCGACGACTGCGGCAACAGGTACGAGAAGTCCGCGAGCACCGAGAGCCGCGACGCGACCAGGCCCGCCGCCGTGGCGAGCACGATCGACGCGATCACGATCGCCCAGCGCCAGCGCACGACCCATTGCACGTAGCGCGTCACGGCCCGAGCACCCGGGTATGGAAGTCGCTCGCGAACCGGCGGTCCGGATCGAGCTCGTCGCGCAGCGCGAGGAACCTGCGGGCCTCGGGCCACAACACGCGCACGTCATCGCGGTGGTGGTCGAGCTCCTTGCCCCAGTGCGGCCGCGCGCCGAGCGCGCGCATCTCGCGCCAGAACGCCGCGAAGTACGGCGTCGCGGCCGGGCCCTGGCAGTACGCGCCGATCTGGCAGGTGTCGGCGCCGAACGCGGGGCTCAGCCACGCTCGATCGCCCTTGACGAACCGGATCTCCATCGGAAAGTTGATGCGGAAGTCGCCGCCGGCGACCACCCGGGCGAGCCGCTCGAGCGCTTCGCCCGCCTTCGGCAACGGCAACGCGGCCTCGGTCTCGCGGTGGCGAAACGGCATCGGCGTGGACAGCATCAGCGCACTCGGTCCGACCCGGCGCGGCCCGGCGAACGACCGCGCGACGAGCCGGCTGATCCGCGGCGCCATCCCGGGCACGCGCGCGAGCCGCGCGACCACCGGAAACGCGACGCGATGCATGACGTGGTCGTCGAGCCAGCGCCGGCGCACCGGATGGCCGGTGGTCGGCTCGCTGGTGCGCTCGTAGCGAAACACCTGCGCCTGGTCGTGGTGCGGCATCCACCACACCTTGACGTACTCGGCGCTCGCCGCGATCGCTTCGATCATCCCCGGCAACGCGGCGATCGCCACGTGCTCGACGGTCTCGGCGAGCTGGAACCGCGGCTCGATCGCGAGGGTCACCGCCGTCACCACGCCGAGCGCGCCGAGGTGCACGCGCGCGCCTTCGAACCGAGGATCGCGCGCGTCGAGCTCGATCACCGTGCCGTCGGCCTTCGCGAGCCGCACGCGCGTCACCAGGCTCGCGAGGTTGCCGTGGACGAGTGACGAGCCGTGGGTGCCGGTCGCGATCACGCCGCCGACCGACTGCGCGCTGACCGAGCCGACGATCGCCAGCGTCGCATCGCCGAGCACCGCGAGCAGCGTCGCGAGCCGGGTCCCGGCATGCACGGTGACCTCGCCGGCGGTCCGCGCGATCACGCCGGTGAGCTGGTCGAGGGTCAGCCAGATGTCCTCTGGCGCGTTGATCCGCGACCACGAGTGCGCGCCTCCGACGACCCGCACGCGTCGCCCGTGCGCCCGTGCGAGCAGCTCGCAGAGCTCGGCCTCCGAGCTCGGCGCATGACGCTCGCGCGGCCGTGTCGCGACCGTATGCGCCCAGTTCACGAAGCGTGGCACCGAGTTATCTCTACCCGAAAACGTGTTGCGTCGCTTGTCGATCGGGCCGCCGCTCGATCGACGTCTCCATGAACCCACGCTAGGAGTCACCGATATGCGCTTCATGGTCTTCGTCAAAGCCACCCCGGAGTCCGAAGCCGGGGCCCTGCCCTCGGCCGAGATGCTGAGCCAGATGGGCACGTTCAACCAGCAGCTGATCGACGCGGGGGTCCTGCTCGATGGCAACGGCCTGCAGCCGAGCAGCAAGGGTGCGCGGGTCACGTTCAGCGGCACCCGGCGCAGCGTCGTCGATGGCCCGTTCGCCGAGGCCAAGGAGCTGGTCGCCGGCTACTGGATCTGGCAATGCAAGTCGCTCGCGGAGGCCATCGAGTGGATCAAGCGCTGCCCGAACCCGCACGGCGATGGCGGCGAGGTCGAGATCCGTCAGATCTTCGAGCTCGACGACTTCCCGGAGGTCCCCGACGCCGTCAAGAACATGGAGCAGCAGTTCGCGAGCGCGAAGAAGTAACGAGTATCATCGCCCGGCGCCATGCCGAGCGATGCGCATCACACCATCGAGGCGGTGTTCCGCATCGAGTCACCGAAGCTGATCGCCGGCCTCGCGCGGATCACGCGCGACGTCGGCGTCGCCGAGGAGCTCGCACAAGACGCGCTGGTCACCGCGCTCGAGCTGTGGCCGCGCACTGGCATTCCGGACCGCCCGGGCGCGTGGCTGATGCAGGCCGCGAAGCACCGCGCGATCGACTTCGTGCGACGTGGCCGGCTGCTCGAGCGCAAGCACGAGCAGCTCGGCCACGAGCTCCGGATCCCCGTGGATCCCGCGGACGCGATCGTCGAGGCGCTCGACGACGAGCTCGGCGATGATCTGCTGCGCCTGATGTTCACGTCCTGTCATCCGATCTTGTCCCCCGAGGCGCGGGTCGCGCTGACGCTGCGGCTGGTCGGGGGCTTGACGACCGAGGAGATCGCGCGCGCGCTCCTCGTGCCGGTCCAGACCATCCAGCAGCGGATCGTGCGCGCGAAGAAGCAGCTCGCCGAGGCGCACGTCCCGTTCGAGGTCCCGCGCGGCGACGCGCTCGTGCCCCGCCTGGCATCGGTGCTCGAGGTGATCTACCTCGTGTTCAACGAGGGCTACACCGCGACCACCGGCGAGGACTGGGTGCGCCCGGAGCTGTGCGAAGACGCGCTCCGGCTCGGCCGCGTGCTCGCGGGCCTCGCGCCGGGGGTCGGCGAGATCCACGGACTGGTCGCGCTGATGGAGCTCCAGGCATCGCGGCTGCGCGCACGCCTCGGGCCGAACGGGGAGCCGATCCTCCTGTTCGATCAGGACCGCGCACGCTGGGATCGACTGCTGATCCGGCGCGGCCTCGAGTCGCTCGCGCGGGCGCAGGCGATCGGCGGCGTGTACACGGTGCAGGCCGCGATCGCCGCGTGCCACGCGCGCGCAGGCAAGCCGGGCGACACCGACTGGCCCGCGATCGCGGCGCTCTACGACCAGCTCGCACGGGTCGCGCCGTCGCCGATCGTCGAGCTCAACCGAGCCGTCGCGGTCGGCATGGCCCGAGGCCCGGCGGCCGGGCTCGCGATCGCAGATCGCCTCGCCGACGTCCTCGGCGCGTACTACCTCCTGCCGAGCGTGCGCGCCGACCTGCTCGCGAAGCTCGGCCGCACCGCCGAGGCCCGCGCCGAGCTGGCCCGAGCCGCCGAGCTCACCGGCAACGCGCGCGAACGCCAGCTCCTCCTCGATCGCGCCACCAAGCTCTGACGCGGAACATCCGGGCGCGATCGCTCACACCCGGATGTGCAAAGCCAAGCACGTGGCTTCAGGGAAGCGCGCGGCGATGGGTCGCGAACCGGTAGATCGCGAGCAGCACGACCGCGCCCAGGATCGAGGCCACCAAGCCCGCGCTCTGGTTCGTGCCGTACCAACCGGCCGAATGGCCGATCAGGTTCGCGACGACCGAGCCCGCGACGCCGAGCAGCATGGTGATGAGGATGCCGCCGCCATCCCGACCGGGCATGACGAGCTTCGCGAGAGCACCAATGACGAGACCGATGATGAGAGCCCAGAGGAGATGCATGGAAGTACCCTTTCTTTCGTGAACCTCACCTTGCGGCAGGCGTGCCAGCCGTAACTGCCTCGATTCAGGTAGCGGTGGGTGAACGGCTGTGCGCACGCGCGCGGCTGCGATGGAGTCTGATGCGCTGACGCCCGTACGACAACCTCGTCCGCACGCTCTGACCTTCGCCCCAGGTTTCGGCGCTATCGTCGCTGCGTGGTTCGCGCCGTGGTGTGGGTCGGCTTGATCGCCGGGATCGGCTGTGGCGGTGCTACGCCCGCAGCCCACCCGCCCTCACCTCGCGATCCGCTGCTCGCAGCGACCGACGATCGCGCTGCGTTCGTCGCCGCCGATGCGAAGCTCGACCGCATCACCGGAACGACCGCCCGGATCGGCAACCGCGTCGAGCTCCTGGTCGACGGCACCGCGAGCTTCGCGCACCGGCTCGACAACGCGCGCGACGCCGACGTCATCCTGATCAAGACGTTCGCGTTCACCGACGACGAGACCGGCCGCGCCGTCGCCGATCTCCTGATCGAGCGCGCGAGGGCCGGCGCGTACGTGGTCGTCCAGTACGACGCGATCGGCTCGATCCACGATCCGGGCGATGTCGGCCCGATGCTCGCGAACGGCAACGAGAAGCCGATCATCTCGCGCCTCCGTGCGGCCGGGATCGACGTGATCGCGACGAACGCCCCGGCCGGCAAGGTCGAGCTCGACGAGATCGCCGGCGGCCTCGCCCGCACCGTGCTGCATCCGATCGAGCACCTCGGCATCCTGCTCGATCGCACGCACCGCCTGGAGTTCCACGATCACGAGAAGTACTGGATCACGGGGCACCGCGGCCGGCTCACCGCGATCATCGGCGGCATGAACATCGGCAGCGAGTACGCGTTCGGTGGTTCCGATCGCGTGGACGCCATCACCGGCGCGCGAGGCTGGCACGACGTCGATGTCGAGGTCGAGGGTCCGGTCGTCCATGACATCGTCGCACGCTACTTCGACGTCCTCGACGCGCAGCGCGGCCTCGCCGCCGATCACACCCGGTGGAATCCGCCGCAGCCGCCCGCCGGCAACGCGCGCGTGCGGTTCGTGTTCAACCACCCACGGTTCCACAACACCCATGCGATCGACGAGAGCTATGGTGCGCTCGTCGACGCGACTCCCCCGACCGGCGTGGTCCGGATCGAGACCGCGTACTTCGCCCCCTCGGACCTGTTGCGCGATCGCCTGCGCGCGGCGTTGCGCCGTGGCACCCGGGTCGCGGTGATCTCGAACCTCGAGACCAGCGACACGGCGCCGGTCGCGGAAGCGACCTGGTTCGTCTATCACGCGCTGCTCGATGTCGATCCGAGCGCGGCGCTCTACCAGCGCATCGCCCGCCCCGATCTCGGCGAGGTCATGGTCCACTGCAAGGTCGCGTCGTTCGGGACGCGCGGGCCGGTCGTGATCGGCTCGGCGAACCTCGACGCACAATCCGGCGAGTTCAACAGCGAGAGCGTGCTGGTGATCGACGATCGCGCGCTGCGCCAGCGCTTCGACGCGATGTTCGAGCAAGACTTCGCTGCCGATCGCGCGACCCGCGTCACCCGCGACCTGCTCGAGCACGATTCGACATGGACGCGGTTCCGCGAGTGGGCCGTGTTCAACCTCGGCAAGAGCTGGTTGTGAGGCTGCCGCGGGGCACAATGCTAGCTCCTGTTCTCATGTGGTTCTCATGTCGAACCGGCGAAGCTCCCCGCCCATAGCATGCGCGTGCTCGTCGTCGAAGATTACTCGCCCATCCGCATCGCCGTTCGCGATGGGCTCGCGGAACAAGGCTACGCCGTCGATGTCGCCAGCAACGGCGAGGATGGCCTCTGGCTCGCCGAACAGAACCCGTACGACGCGATCGTGCTCGACATCATGTTGCCGAAGGTCGACGGCCTCGAGATCGTGAAGCGGCTGCGCGCGAAGGGCTCGCAGGTCGGCATCCTGCTGCTGACCGCGCGCGACACGGTCGCCGACCGGGTCAGCGGACTCGATCACGGCGCCGACGACTATCTCGTCAAGCCGTTCGAGCTCAGCGAGTTGTTCGCGCGCGTGCGCGCCTTGGTCCGGCGTGGCTATGCGGCGAAGGACCCGGTGCTCCGGGTCTCTGATCTGTGGATCGATACCGTCAAGCGCACGGTCAAGCGTGGCGACACGCCGATCGCGTTCTCCCCGCGCGAGTACGCCCTGCTCGAGTACCTCGCGATCCGCGCCGGCGAGGTCGTGACCCGCACCGAGATCTGGGAGCACGTCTACGACTTCCGCTCGGAGGCCCAGTCGAACGTCGTCGATGTCTACGTGAGCTACCTGCGCAAGAAGCTCGGCCAGCCGCCGATGATCCATACTCGCCGGGGCTACGGCTACGTACTCGGCAACGATCCATGACCCACTCGATTCGCACGCGCTTGATCACGGGCACGCTGGTCGCGGTCGCACTCGCGTTCGTCACGATCACACTGATCGTGGGGGCGCTCGTGCGCGGCGCGTTGCGCGATCAGTTCGATGACGGCTTGCGCGCGAAGACGCTCGAGCTCGCGGCGCAGATCGAGGATCACGACGGCGAGTTCGAGAACGAGATCGATCCACGCACGCTCGCCGCCAACGAGGCGTACGAATTTTGGATCCGCGGCAAGTCGATCGCGAGGTCCGACGAGCACCTCGAGCTCGTCGCGGCACCAGCCGGCTCGCGCGTGACCGAGACCACGCTCGGCGGACAACCGGCGCGGCAATACACGCTGCGCAGCGCGGCCCGCATCGAAGGTGCCGACCCCGGCGGCGCGGCGCCGATCGTGTTCGTGCTGGCGCGCACCACCGCCGCGGTCGATGCGGCCACGGACCACATCACGTTGGTCGTCAGCGGCGTTGGCCTCATGGGGCTGGTGGTGTGCACGCTGATCGTGCTGCTGGTTGTCCGTCGCGCGCTCGCGCCGATGCGCGAGCTCGCCGGCGCGATCGCCGCGATCCGCGCGACCGATCTGACGATCCGTCTCGCCCCGCAGACCACCGCCGTCGAGCTCACCCCGGTCGCAGATCGTCTCGACGAGCTGCTCGCGCGCCTCGGCGCCGCGTTCAGTCGCGAACGCGATCTCACGGCCGAGGTCGCTCACGAGCTACGCACGCCGCTCGCCGGGCTACGCGCGACGATCGAGCTCGCGCTCGACCGCGAGCGTCCCGCCGAGCGCTATCGCAGCGCACTCGAGCAATCGCTCGCGATCACGCGCGACACCGAACGGCTCGTCGAGTCCCTGCTGTCGCTCGCCCGGCTCGATGCCGGCCAGACCTCGATGCAGGTCATGCCCATCGACATCGACCAGCTCGTGCGCGACGGGCTCGACAAGGTCCATGCGCGCGTGACCGAGCGCGGGCTGACGGTCGTCACCGAGCTACGGGCGGTCACGTCGACCACCGACCGCGACAAGCTGCGCGTCGTGATCGCGAACTTGCTCGACAACGCGACGACGTACGCCGACACCGGAGGCGAGCTCCGCGTCACGCTGTCGGACGTCGAGCTGTGCGTCTCGAACACCGGTTGCACGCTGACCCCCGACCAGGTCGGGCACGTATTCGAACGGTTCTGGCGCGCCGAGGCCTCGCGCTCGCCGGATGGCCACTCCGGCATCGGCATGGCGCTGACCGAGAAGCTGGTCGAGTTGCTCGGTGGCACGATCGCGGTCGAGGTCAAGGCAGGGCGCTTCGTCGCGACCGTGCGGCTCCCGCGCTAGAGTCCGGCATGACCATCGCAGTGCTCGTCGGCAGCCTCCGCAAGGAATCGATCACCCGCAAGATCGCTCGCGCGATCGAGCCGTTCATGCCCGGCCTGCAGTTCGAGCACATCGAGATCGGGCAGCTCCCGCTCTACAACCAGGACCTCGACGACGCCACGCCGCCCGCCGAGTGGACCGCGTTTCGCGAGCGCATGCGCGCGGCGACCGGCTATCTGTTCGTGACCCCGGAGTACAACCGCACGATCCCCGGCGCGCTCAAGAACGCGCTCGACGTGGGCTCGCGGCCAGGCGGGAAGAGCGCGTTCGCGGGTGCCAAGCCGGGCGCGGTCGTCAGCGTGTCGCCGTTCATGCTGGGCGGGTTCGGCGCGAACCACCACCTGCGTCAGGCCCTGGTGTTCCTCGACATCGCGGTGCTGCAGCAGCCCGAGATGTACGTCAACAAGGCGCTCGAGTTGCTCGACGACCAGGGCGCGGTCCGCGACGAGGGCGCGAAGAAGTTGTTCGCGAGGTTCGGCGCGGCCTTCACCGCGTGGGTGGCGCGACTCGGCTGATGCCGAGCCGCGGTCAGCGGCCGAGCTTGCTCGCGCGCGCGAACAGGTAGTCGCGTTCCGCGAGGCTCGTGGTACGGGCCCCGGCGCGTTCATAGTGCGCCCGCGCGCCGGCAAGGTCGCCGGCGCGCTCGAGGAGGTGCGCGCGGACCGCGTCGACCCGGTAGTGGCCGGCGAGACGCGCCTCGACCGCCGCGACCCGCGCGAGTCCGGCGGCCGGCCCCTGCACCATCGCCTCGGCGACCGCGAGGCTGAGCGCGACCATCGGGTTGTCGTCGATCGCGAGCAGCACGCTGTACAGCGCGACGATCTGCGGCCAGTCGGTCGCCGCCGTGCTCGTCGCCGCGTCGTGACAGGCGGCGATCGCGGCCTGCAGTTGATACGGCCCGACCGTGCCGCGTGCGAACGCCGCGGTGACGAGCGCGGTGCCCTCGACGATCTGGGCGCGGTCCCAGCGCGAGCGATCCTGCTCGTCGAGGGCCACGAGCTCACCTGCCGGGCCGCTGCGGGCGGTCCGCCGCGCATCCGTCAGCAGCATCAACGCGAGTAGCCCGGCGACCTCCGGATCGCCGGGCACCTGGCGGAGCAGCATCCGGGTGACCCGGATCGCCTCGCTCGCGAGATCGGTCCGGACCAGCTCCGCGCCCGAGCTCGCGGTGTAGCCCTCGTTGAACATCAGGTACAGCACGTGCGCGACCGCGCCGAGCCGCGCCGTGATCTCGAGCTCGGTCGGGCGAGGGAACGCGACGATCGAGGCCTTGATCGTCGCCTTCGCGCGGCTGATCCGCTGGGCCATCGTCGCCTCGGGTACGAGGTACGCCTTCGCGATCTCGAGGGTCGTCAGGCCGCCGACCGCGCGCAGCGTCAGCGCGATCGCCGAGCTCGGTGACAACGCGGGGTGACAGCACGTGAATAGCAGCTCGAGCGTATCGTCGTGCGCCTCGGCATCGGCCTGGAGTGCGAGCTGGTCCTCGGGCGGCACGAGGCTGACGACGATCTCCTCGCGCTTGCGCCGCGCCGCCTCGCTGCGCACGTGGTCGACCATGCGCCGCGAGGCGACCTGGATCAGCCACGCGCACGGATGGTCGGGTACGCCGGTCGCCGGCCACTGCTGCGCCGCGGCCAGCAACGCCTCCTGCACCGCATCCTCGGACGCCGCGAAGTCGCGATAGCGGCGCACGACCGCCGACAACACCTGCGGTGCGAGCTCGCGGAGCTCCCTCACGGCGTGTCGCGGGCCGGCGGAGCGCTCATCACCTCGCGAACCTCGATCCCCAGGTAAAGCGGCGCGCCGCCCGGGCCGGGCGCCAGCGATGCGGCCGCCGCGATCGCGTCGGCGCGCGCCGCGCTGTCGACATCGACGATCCAGTAGCCCGCGAGGAACTCCTTGGTCTCGGGAAACACGCCGTCGGTGATCGGCGCGCCGTCCTTGCCCGCCTTGACGAGCTTGGCGCGATCTGGGCCCGCGAGGCCCTCGGCGCCCACGAGCTCGCCGGACTTCTGGAGCTGCTTCGCGAAGTCCTTCATGAAGGCGATGTGCGCCTCGAGGGCTTCGTGCGACCACGATCGGATCTGGTACGGCCCCTTGCCGGGGCTATTCATCATCAGCATGAACTTCATGAGTTGGTGTCCTTTCGCGTAGGAGTCGGAGCCGGCGGCGCGGGCTCGACATCGTGACGCGAAAACCATCTCACGTGAAGTCGGCGGGTTACATGCGCGCTGAAGGCCTTCAGCTCTCGACCCGAACGTGGCCGACGCCGCTGACGTGCTTGGTCACGTGGCTGGGCTTGCCGGCGACGGTGACGGTGCCGACCCCCGACACCGTGACATCGACATCGCCGGTCGCGCGCACGGTCGCGTTGCCGCTGCCGCTGACGCCGACGGTCGCATCGTGGGTCGCGAGGTCGCGCGCGCGGATCTCGCCGGTGCCCGAGAGCGCGACGACGAGCGTGTCGGCGCGGCCGCGAAGGTCGATCGTCGCGACGCCGGAGACCCCGACCTCGAGCACCTTCTCGGCGAGGGCGGCGACATGGAGGTGAGACACCCCCGAGACGTGAATCCCGTCGAGCGTCGGCATCGTGATCACGGCGCGCAGCCGTGGCGCGTGGTCCTGGCTGCCCCGCATCGCGATCGTCAGGGTCCCGTTGTCGACCCGGGTGTCGAGCTTCGCGAGCCACTCCGGCGGCCCGCGGAGCTCGAGCGCGCCCGGCGTGCCGATCGTGACGTCGACATCGATCGCGGCTCGAATCTCGAGAGCGTGGAAGGCCGCCACTCCCCGGAGCTCGCTGGTCTCCGACGGATCGGGACCAGCGTGGACCACGGAGCAGGCACAGGCCGTGACGGCCAGAACGATCGCGAGGAGCGTGCGCATAGTCCCCCGATCCGCGACCGCCGCGATCAGTGGACACGGGTGTATGCTGCCGAGCTCGGTTGAGCGACGAAGCCAGCACACGCCCGTTGGGCAAGCTCGACCTGCTCGAGACGCTCCCGGCCGAGCCTCGCGAGGATGCCGAGCTCGATTTCGGCGGCAAGCTCGGCCGCTACCTCGTGCTCGACCGGATCGGCCGCGGCGGCATGGGGGTGGTGTACGCGGCCTACGACCCGGTGCTCGATCGCCGGATCGCGGTGAAGCTGCTGCGCGGTGGCGACGCCGAGGCGAGCTCCGGCCGGGCGCGCATGGAGCGCGAGGCCCAGGCGCTCGCGAAGCTCACGCACGCGAACGTGATCACCGTGCACGACGTCGGCGAGCGCGACGGCCACATGTACCTCGCCATGGAGCTGGTCGATGGCGCGACGCTGCGCGAATGGCAGAAAGGTCGGCCGTGGCGCGAGGTCCTCGCGACGTACCTCGCGGCCGCACGCGGGCTCGCGGCGGCCCACGCGGCCGGCATCGTGCACCGCGACTTCAAGCCCGACAACGTGCTGGTCGGCCAGGATGGCCGAGTCCGGGTCACCGACTTCGGCCTCGCGCGACGCACCGGCGACGGCACGACCGAGGCCGCCGCACCCCAGTCCCCGATCGCGACCGCCTCGGCGTTCTCGAGTGATCTCACCGCCGCCGGCACCGTGATGGGCACGCTCACCTACATGGCGGTCGAGCAGATCGACGGTAACCCCGTCGACGAACGGAGCGATCAGTGCTCGTGGTGCATCGCGGCGTGGGAGGGCATCTATGGCGAGCAACCCTTCGCCGCGGGGAGCTTCGAGGCGCGCAAGGCCGCGATGCGGACCGCGGCGCCGAAGCCACCCGCGAAGTCCCCGGTGCCGCGGGCGGTCCAGCGCGCGTTACAGCGCGGCCTCGCCCCCGACGCGAGCGCGCGCTGGCCGAGCATGAACGCGCTGATCGCCGTGCTCGAGCGTGCGCTGTCGTCGCGCAAGGTGGTGATCGGGGCGGCGGCACTCGGTGCGGTCGCGGCCGGCGCCGCGGTGTTCGCGATCGGCCAGAGCAGCGGCGAGCACCGCGCCGGTAACGCATGCGTGGCGGCCGCGATCGGCGAGGCCTGGACACCTGCTGCGAAGCTCGAGCTCGAGCACGGGTTCGACGCGACGGGGGCGGTGTTCGCGCGCGATGCCGCCGCGGCCGAGACCCGCGCCCTCGATGCATGGAGCACGCGGTGGCGCCACACCGCCGTCGAGAGCTGCCTCGCCACACACGTGCAGCACACCCAGAGCGAGCACACGCTCGATCTGCGGACCGCATGCCTCGATCGCGAGCGCGACGCCCTCGCGACCACGCTCGCCGCGTTCGACCACGCGGATCGCGGCCTGGTCGAGCGCGCGGCACAGCTCGCCCTACCCGACCTCGACGCGTGCAGCGATCCAGCGGCGCTCGCCGGGCTCCTCCCACCGCCACGCGACGCCAAGGAGCGCGCGCGGATCGAGGCGCTGCTCGCTACGATCGAACAGGCGCTCGAGGTCGGACCGTCGCTCGACCGCGCCAAGGAGCTGGTCGCAGCCACGGCCGCGCCGCTCGCGGCCGCGCAACAGCTCGGTTGGCCGCCGCTGATCGCGCGCGTCCGCCGCGACATCGCCAACCTCCAGGTCCAGCTCGGACACGGCAAGGACGCGCGGGCCGCGCTGCTCGCCGCCGCGGCCGAGGCGTCGGCGGCCGGCGATGCCGACACGCTCGTCGCGCTCTACACCGAGCTCGCCGACCTCGAGGCACGGCTGACCTCGGAGTTCACGCTCGGCACGGGCTGGATCGAGCTCGCACGAGGAACGCTCGCACACCTCGGACCACGGCCGCAGAAGCAGGCCGCGATCGCACGCGAGACCGGCTACCTCGCCGAGCGTGCCGGGCAGTGGAGGACGGCGCGCGATGCGTACAGCCGCGAGCTCGCGCTGGCCACGCCGCTGGGCCACGCCGCCGAGCTGAGCGCGCTCGTCGATGTCGGCCGCGCGGAGTCGGCGTTGAACTTGCTGCCCGAGGCGCGCGCGCACCTCGAGCGCGCCGTGCAGCTCGCGCGGGACGGGCTCGGCGCTCAGCACCCGATCGTGGCCCGCGTCGATCACGATCTCGGCACCGTCGTGTTCCGCGAGGGCAAGTACGCCGACGCACTGCCGCTGTTCGCGACGGCCCTCGCGATCCGGACCGCGGCGTACGGTCCGGATTCGGTCGAGGTCGCGAACACGACCGAGGCGCTCGGCAATGTCGAGATCATGCTCGATCGCACGGCGGACGCGCAGCACCACTTCGATCAGGCGATCCAGATCTTCACGGCGCGGCTCGGGCCCGAGGCCCCCGAGGTCGCCGATGCGTACAACGATATCGGCGGCACCTATCACCGCGCTGGCGCCTATCAGAAGGCGCTCGACAATGCGCTCCACGTCCTCGCGATCCGCGAGAAGGTGCTCGGGCCGGACCACCCCGATGTCGGCCAGAGCCTGGTCAACGTCGCGATCGAGGCGAAGAACCTCGGCAAGTGGAGCATCGTCGACGCGAACTATCCGCGTGCCCTCGCGATCTTCGAGAAGGCGTACGGCCCACAATCGATCGATGTCGCGGTCCTGCTGATCAACCTGGGCGAGGCGCGGCGCGCGCAAGGCAACCTCGATGCGGCGCAGGCGGCGTACGAGCGAGCCCGCACGAACATCGCGAAGGCGCTCGGCGAGGATCATCCGTTGCTCGCGCACGTCTGGAACGGGCTCGGTCAGGTCGAGCTCGCGCGCGGCCACGCGGATCAGGCGGCGACGTTGCTCGCGCGCGCCGTCGCGATGCGCGAGAAGACCCAGTCCGATGCGACCGATCTCGCGGAGAGCCGGTTCGCGCTCGCCCGCGCGCTGCCCGCGACCGAGGCGGTGCGCGCGACGCAGCTCGCGATCGCGGCGCGCGACGCCTACGCGAAGGCCGGTGCGGGCTATCAGCCGCGCGAGGCCGCGGTGGTCAGCTGGCTCGCCGCTCGACGGACCGCAACCACAGCGCGACCGGAATGAACGCGGCGACGAGCCCGGCCGTCAGCACGTAAGGCAGCTCGATCGCGCCGGCGAACAGCGCCGTCCCGACGAGGGGGCCGAGCATGCCGCCGAGGTCGCCGCAGACCTGGAGCACGCCGGCGCCGGTGCCGATCCGATCGGCCGGGACGATCGAGCCCATCAGCACGAGCACCGAGGGCCCGAGCCCCGCGGTGCCGAGCCCGACGAGCGCGACCCCGGCCGCGGTCGCGAGCGTGCCCGCCGCGAACCCGATCGCGAGCAAGCCGGCGGCGACGAGCGCGAGCGAGACCGCGGCGATCTTGGCGTGCGCGCGGAGGTGATCGCCGAGCCGGCCGGCGAACGGCGTGAACCCCGCGTCGACGATCGACAGGATGCTCATCAGCAGCCCCGAGGTGCCCAGCGCGTCGCGGCCGAACACGACCAGGTGGCGACTGTCCACGATCAGGGCGAGCGTGGTCAGCACCATGCCACCGGCCGCGAAGCTGAGCGCGAAGTTGAGGCCGCCGAGCGCGAGCAAGCGCCGGTCGCGCACCGCGACCACGATCGCCGATAGCCCGGGCCGCCGCGAGAACTTGGTGCGCAGATCCGGCACGGTCACCGAGGCGGCGACCAGCGCCAGCGTGACGGCGACGCCGGCGATCGCGAACGTCGCGACGTGGCCGACCGCCTCGGCGAGCAAGCCGCCGATCACGAACCCGATCGGGACCCCGAGCACGATCGCGGCGCGCACGGCGCCGACGCTGGCGCCGCTGCGCTGCGGCCCGCCGGCCTCGAGCGCGAGCGCCTGGGCGGCGACGAACACGCACGCGGAGCCCGGTCCGTGCAGCAAGCGCCCGAGCAAGAACAGCGCGCCCTCGTGATGGATCACGACGCCGAGCAAGTACAGGCCCATCACCACGATCTGGATCGCGAGCCCGAGCAGCAGCGTGCGCCGGCCTCCGATCCGATCCGCGAGCACACCGATCGCGGGCGCGGTGACGACGCGCATCGCGCGATTCGCCGCGAGGATCACGCCGATGAACGGCAGCGAGAGGCCGACCTCCTTGCCGACGAGCGGAAAGATCGGGAACACGATGCCGCCCGCGATCCCCGCGAGCAGCGTACCGGGCGCGAGGGCGAGAGCGAGCGAGCGCCCGGACGACCGTTCCACCGTCGCGTTGTAGCGCGCGCGGACCCAGTGCGGGCGCCATGCGGGTGTCATCGGACCCACCGAGGACTCACCGATCTCGCCTCGAGCAGCCATGGAGCGCTCGGGCGCTGGCACGCTGCGTGGAAGACGTCGCCGCATGACCCGACTCGTACCCTGTCTCGTCCTCGCGCTCTCGCTCCCGCTTGTTGGCACGGCCTGCGGCAACAAGGGCGCCGATGGCGACCATGCCGCCGATCACGCGAGCAAATCCACCGAGCCCAGCGACCCCACCAACCCCGCCGCCCCCGCTGCGTCGACGATCCAGATCCACGAAGCCGACTGGGTGGTCAAAGATCTCCACGCGGTCGCGCCGCTGATCCACGTCTCGATGAAGGTCCCCAGGGCCGCCACGCTCGAGAAGAACGGCAACGGCGGCGTCGACATCAAGATCGCGGACGCCTACATGCTCACCGTCGGGGCGATCGCCGTGGCGAGCATCGACGAGGCCAAGCAGTCCGACAAGTCGCTCACGGTCGCGAACGCGAGCTCGTATATCAACGGCAAGGTGCTCAGCGAGGAGCCCAACGGCTTCATCTACACGATGCAGATGAAGACCGAGGACAACGGCCACACGTACCAGCCCGAGGCGCACTTCGCGTACTACCTGAACAAGGACGGCGCGATCTACTCGATCCTCGATCAGCGCCCGCTCGAAGCGTTCTCGGCCCCGGGCTCGACCTACAGTGAAGCACTCGCGAAGCAGGTCTATGCCCTCGTCAAGGGTTCGGCCAAGGCCGACTGAACCCCCGCGCGATCGTCGAGCGACAGCGCGACGGCCGTGACCTCGTGGACACGTCCGAACAGGCCGTGGATCCGGACCGGCCGCACGAACCGCACCACCGTGTTCGCACCGAGGATCGAGGCATCGAGCACGTCGTGCAGGTCGGGTGGCATCGCGGCGGTCGGCCCGAGCGGCTCGATCGCCGCGATCGCGCTGCGCGGGACGCGAGCCCGCCACCGCACGCCGATCCGGAGCTCGAGCTCGCGCTCGGTCACGACCACGCCGCCGTGACGCACGGCGTGGCTGTATCCGGCGAGCCAGATCAGGCTGTAGATCGACGCCGCCGTCGCGATCCACGCGGCGAGCGGGCTCGCGAGCCCGAGCACGAGGTGCACGCACGGTGTCTCGGAGACGATCAGGAACGCGAACACGCCGGCGTACGTGCAGAAGCCGTTCGCGCGGTGCACCGTGAACGCCCGCGCCGGCCGTCGCCAGCCCGCGAACGCCATCGCGAACACGTAGAGCTCGGCCGCGATCACGCCGGCGACCACGCGCGGCAGCCGGGCCGCCTCGAGCGCCGCGATCAGGCAAGCGAACCCACCCTCGCCCCGTGCTCGCGCCGAACCGAACGCCGCCCTCGCCCGCCGGAACCGGATCGCCACCGCGATCACCAGCGCGAGCTCGAGCGCGCCGCCGGCGATCGCGATCGCGAGCCCACCGCCGTGAGCCCCCGCGATCGCGAGCCGCGCGAACACCAGGCCGAGCGCGAGCGTCGCGCCGAACATCCAGCGCGGGACGGCGCGGCGCCCCAGCCACCACAGCGCGAGGTTCGCGGTGACGACGAAGTCGAACGCAGCGGCCAGCGCGACCGGCGCCGCGCGCTGGGTCGCCAGCACGGCGGTCCCGGCGCCGCCCCACACCACGATCACGGCGCCGGTTGCGAGCCACAGCCGCGAACGAGCCATCGGGGCAGCGGTCACCATCATGCCCGTTCGATGCACGCCGCCGGCGCCGGGGTGCGCATCGGGTGCGACTTGTTCGGACCTGGCTGCGGGCCCGCGCTAGAACGCCCGCCAGACCGGGAACTCGTCGCCTGCGCGCGGCGCCGCGAGCACGCCGTTCTCGACGGCGCCATCGTCGCTCTCG
>JBDTEH010000057.1:0-7668 GCA_039922635.1 Kofleriaceae bacterium
GAGAGTTGCTGCCAGCGCTCGTCCGCGAGGGTCGTCCAGGTCGCGGCTCCCAGGGTGGTGACGTAGGTCTTGAGCGTGACGAACCCGCCCGACAGCTGGACCTCGTAGACATCCTTGGTCGCATCGCGCCAGTGAACGTCCATCTCGCCGATGTTCGGCGGGATCAACGCACCCGCCGGCGGATACGCGAGCTCGATCGACGTCGCAGGATCGAGCGTCGCAGCGCCGAACAAGCCCGCCGACGTATCCGCGGTGCCGGGGATCGTGTCGCTGACGAACACGGCGAAGTCGCGCTCACCGAGCAGGGTCGACAGCGTCGCGGTCAGCTGACCCGCGCCGGCCATCTGACCCGACGGCGCGAGCGTCGCCGCGGCAACCCCGCCGAGCTCGATCGGCGAGACCGAGAACGTGACTTGATCGGTGACGTCGGTCTGCGTGCCGTCGGTATCGTCGACGCGGATCGCGTGAACGGTCGAGGTTTCGGCGACCCCGTCGGCCCAGTGCAGGGTCGGCGTATCGATGATGACCTCGAGGTGGACAGCGTCACTTGTCGGATCAGGTTGATCATCGTTCGCGTGCGTCGCGCAACCGACGAGCGCGAACCCGAGGACAAACCACCGAAAGCTGTTCGACATGGGCGACTATCATGGCACGTCGTGATGCCGTCGAAGGCGTGCGATCGGGTAGCTGCCGGCTGTAGGTGTCCCGGCGCTCGGGTGTCTCGATGTCGTGCCATCGGCTACGATCGCGCGATGGGTGTTCTCGGTCACGAGCTGGTCGGAGCGGGCGCCGTGCGGGTCGTCGTCCTGAACGACTGGCTGTGCGACACCTCGACGTGGGACTCGGCGCGGGCCTACCTCGATCGCGAGCGGTTCCGGTATGCGTTCGTCGACCTCCGGGGGTATGGACGCTCTCGCGGCCGCGCCGGCGTGTTCACCGTGTCCGAGGCTGCAAACGACGTGATCGAGGTCGTCGATGCGCTCGGCTGGGAGAGGTGCGCGGTGGTCGGTCACTCGATGAGCACGCTGGTGGCGCTGCACCTCGGCCAGCACCATGCGGATCGGGTCGAGCGCATCGCGGTCGTGACGCCGGCGCCGATCGGTGGCTTCGGCGCGGATGCGGCGGCGATCGAACGCACGCGTGAGCTCGCGGACTCGGGAGATGCCGGGCGTACCGCGTATCTACTCGAACGGTTCGCGGCGCGGCTATCGCCGGGCTGGGCGCGGTTCAAGGCGGCGCGCTGGTGCGCGACCTCCGATCCGGCGGCGGTGGCGGGTTACTTCGCGACGTTCGCGCGCGATGGCCTGCCCACTCCGACCACGCCGATCGACGTGCCGGTGCTAGCGATCACGGGCGAGCTCGACGCACCACCGATGCGGCGCGCCGCCGTCGAGCCGATGCTCGCGGCGGTGTGCACGCGGCTCGAGGTCGCGTCGATCGCGGAGAGCGGCCACTACCCGATGCAGGAGACGCCACCGCTGACGGTCGCGCTCCTCGAACGGTTCTTCGCTCCCTGAGCAGCGCGACCAGCTCCGCGAGCAGACCGAGCGGTCGAGGTGACGAAGCAGACCATGCGCGATCGCAGGCGTGCCCTCCGGTCTACAGCAGCCCGGTCGGCCCGATGCCCCGCGCGAGCAGGTAGGCGTAGACGTACGGCGCGATGAACAACACGGCGTCGATGCGGTCGAGGATGCCGCCGTGGCCGGGGAGCAGCGAGCCCGAGTCCTTGACGCCGACCGAGCGCTTGATCAGCGACTCGGCGAGATCGCCGAGCTGGCCGAGCATCCCGCCGGGGATCGCGAGCGCGAACACGTCGAACCAGGTCAGCCAGGTCGCGAACAACAGCTTCAACACGACGACGCCGAGCACCGAGCCGGCGATGCCGCCGTACGCGCCGGCCCAGGTCTTCTTCGGCGAGACGGCCTCGTAGAGCTTCGCCTTGCCGAGGAAGCGGCCCGCGAAGTAACCGCCGGTATCGGCGACCCACGCGATCAACAGCACGAGCACCACGGTGTCGCCGCCCTGCGCCGGATCGAGGAGCTTCAGCTTCGCGAGGTAGGTCGCGAGGAAGCCGCAGTAGATGATGCCGGTGACGGTCGCGGCGAACCGCGAGGCGACGCTCGGGAGATCGCGAAACTTGAACAGGAACCACAGCCCGGGCACGACGACCGCGAACGCGGCGGCGAGCCCGGCACCCTCGAACGAGAGGCTGACCAGCGCGCGCGGATACTCGTCCCGGTTCGCGACGTACATCAGCGCGATCGGATCGAGCCAGTAGAACAGGAACGTCGCGATGCCGCCGAGCACGAGCGCCGCGCGGCGATCCTCGACGGGCAGCGTCATCCCGAAGAACTCGCGCATCGCGAGCAGCGACGCGACGAAGATCAACGCCCACGTCGGTTCCGAGCGGTGATAGTGCAGGACCAACAGGAGGATCGGCACCGCGACGACGGCGACGAGGAAGCGCTGCGCGAGATTGCCGAGGGCCAAGAGGTGGCCAGCTAACTACACGTCCGAGGATTCGGCAAGCTGTGCCGACGTGAGGCCGAATCGCCGCTCGCGCAGCCCATAGACGCGCAGGCACTCGTAGAGGTCCGCGCGCCGGAACTCGGGCCACAGCACGTCGACGAACATCAGCTCGGCGTACGCGACCTCCCACAGCATGAAGTTCGAGATCCGCTGCTCGCCGCTGGTCCGGATCAGCAGATCGAGCGCGGGCAGCTTCGCGGTCGGCAGGTACGAGCCGAGCCGATCGGCGTCGAGCTGCTCGGGCCGGAGTGTCCCAGCTGCGACATCTGCGAGTGCCGCACGTGCGGCGCGCGTGATCGATTCACGGCCTCCGTAGGACAGCGCCAACGTCAGCACCATTCCGGAATTGGCTGCCGACGCCAGACGTAGCTCCTCGAGCGGATCGCGGACCAGAGCCGGCAAGCGCTCGATGTCGCCGAGCGCCTCGAGCCGGATCCCGTGGTCGAGGATCTCGCTGCGCTCGTCGATCAGGAACTCGCGCAAGAGCTCCATGAGTCCGGCCACTTCGTCGGGTGGGCGCGCCCAGTTCTGCGCCGAGAACGCGTACAAGGTGAGCGCTTCGAGCCCGAGCTCGCGCGACGCGCGCGTGATGTCGCGAACGCTCTCCGCACCGGCACGATGGCCGGCCAGCCGCGGCTCCCCGCGCAGCTGTGCCCACCGGCCGTTGCCGTCCATGATGATGCCCACATGGTGTGGCCTGACGTCGGGTAACTCGGGCGCGGTCATCGTTGCGGGTACTCCCTTGATCTCGTAGGCTCGATGTAAGCCATGGGCATCTTTTCCAGACTCGGCACGCTGATCAAGTCGAACCTCAACGACCTCATCACGAAAGCGGAGGACCCGGAGAAGATGCTGTCGCAGGTCCTCCTCGAGATGCAACAGCAGCTCATCGAGGCCAAGAAAGCCGTCGCGATCGCGATCGCCGACGAGAAGAAGCTCCAGAAGCAATACACGGCGGAGACCGATAAGTCGAAGGAGTGGGAGCGCAAGGCCATGGTCGCCGTGCGCGCGGGCGACGACAACCTCGCCCGTCAGGCGCTCGCGCGCAAGCAGGAGCACGAGACGATCGCCACGCAGTTCCAGCAGCAGTGGATCTCGCAAAAGCAAGCGGTCGAGAAGCTCAAGGACGCGCTCCGCCTGCTCAACAACAAGATCGAAGAAGCCAAGCGCAAGAAGAACATCCTGATCGCGCGCAAGAAGCGCGCGGAGGCACAGGCGCAGATCGCGAACACGATGCAGGGGCTCGGCGATACCAGCGCGTTCGACACGTTCGACCGCATGGCCGAGCGGATCCAGCTCATGGAGGCCGAGGCCGAGGCCGGCGCCGAGCTCGCGGGCGAGCTCTCGGGCGATACGCTGGAGTCGAAGTTCATGGCGCTCGAGGCCGGCCCCGGTGGCTCGGACGACGACGCGCTCGCGGAGCTGAAGTCCAAGATGGGCCTGCTCGAGGCGCCCAAGGGCGACAACGCGAAGCAGCTCCAGGCCGGAGCCGGGGCGAGCGCGGCGGCGGGTGCAACCGTAGGAGCGGACGGCGCGCACAAGAGCGAGGACAAGTCGGGCCCGATCGGGCCGTCGTTGTCGGCCGAGGATCTCAAGGAGCTCGAGGACCTCGACCTCTCGGACGTCGACGGCAGCAAGTCCGATAAGAAGCCCTCGTAACGCGAGCCGCGCGGTTTCGCGTCAGTCCTGGCGGCGGGCTGTGAATAACTGTCCACGCCTCGGACATTCGGCTAGTAATTTCAGGGCGTTGCCGTGACAGCGCCGAGGATCGGCGTTTGCACTGATCGCGCGCATGCGCTTCGCGTGGTCGGTCGCTTCGGTGCTGTTGCTCGGATCTGCCGCGTTTGCCGAGGAGGCCGCGGCCCCACCGGCGGCACCCGCGGCTGCCGCACCCAGCCCGGCGCGGGCGGCCAAGAAGCTGCCGCTCCGCGTGGTCCGGGTCCTCGCGGACACCCAGCAGGCGCTGCTGTTCGACCGCTCGAAGAGCACCCACGTGCTGGTCGAGGTCGGCACCCAGATCGACGGGTTCGCGGTCACGGACATCGACGACGATACGGTGACCCTGACGGCCGAAGGCGGCCAGCAGATCGTGTTGGCGGGTCCGGATCCGAGCTGGCGCGGTCACGAGCACCACGCCGCGCAGCAGCCGGCGAAGGCCATCGTGCAGGCTCCCGAGGATCCGTACGCCGCCGCCACGCCGGTCGATCCGTACGGCCCGTACGGCGATGACTCGGCGATGCCGGCGACCGCGCCGATCACCGCGGGACAAGGCGGCGTTCGCACCGCCGAAGCGCCGGCCTCCGCACCGACCACGGGCACCGCGGGCACCGCGGGATCAGGCGGCGTCCGCACCGCCGAAGCCCCGGGAGCGCCCGCGAACGTGACCGTCGAGGCGGCGATCCCGAGCTCGACGATCCCGACCGCGGCGACCGCGGCGTTCACGCCGACGGCGCCGACCCTGCCGCCGATCATCTCGGCGGCGGCTCCGGTCGCGGCACCCGTGGCAGCTCCGTCGGCGGAGCCCGCGGCGCCGATCGATACCTCGTCGAGCGCGGCGTGGTCGACCACGCCCGTCGATCCGACGACCGCCGCGCTCGTCGGTGCGATGACCGACCCGAAGCCGGCCAAGGCGACGTCGAGCCAAGCGAAGGCCGACAAGGTGATCCCGAGCGTTTCGGCGACCGGCACGCCTGCCGGCGCCGAGACCTCGCTCCCCGCTGCAGCCTCGGCCCCTGGTGAGACCGTGACGGTGCTCGCGAAGGCGGACGTCACCGCCGCGCTCGGCAACTTCGGCGCGCTCGCGACCGCGGTGCGAGGCTCGTTCGGCGCAGGTGGCGCACACCTCGACGCCGTCGCGCCGGACTCGTTGTTCGCGAAGGCCGGGCTGCAAGCCGGCGACACGATCACCGCGATCAACCACCGACCGCTGCGGTCGCTCGATGACGCGGCCACCCTGTACGCGCGCGCCGGCTCGATGACGGCCGCGACGATCCAGGTCCTGCGCGCCGGCAAGCCGCTCTCGCTGCGGCTATCGATCCAGTAGGCCGTGCGGTACGATGCCGCCGTGGGAGCGGTTCGGCTCGAGCTCAAGCTCGGCAGCCATTCGGAGTGGATCAAGATCTTCGATCCACGCGATTGGACGGTGTTTGTCCCGACCACGGAGTCGATCGACAACGGCGCGAGCCTGCGCGTCGACCTCGACGTCGACGGCTGGCTCGTCACGCTGCGCGGCACCGTGGTCGCGACGCGCGAGGATCCGGCGGGCGTGACCGTCGCGCTCGGCGCCGCGGAGCGCGAGAAGATCAACTACCTCAACGGGTTCGTGCGCGGTGGCCTGCTCAACCTGCGCGAGAAGCGCCGGCTCCCGATCCGGCTGTCGGTGACCTACGGCGCCATCGAGGGCCCCGCGAACACGTTCACCAAGGACATCAACGAAGAAGGCCTGTTCCTGTTCACCGACAAGCCGCTGCCGGAGACCTCGCAGGTCCACATGCTCGTCACGGTGCCCGGCAAGCCCAGCCCGCTGTCGCTGGTCGGCAAGGTGTCTCACACGATCCTCGCGGCAGACGACGAGCCGCCCGGCATGGGCATCGTGTTCGAGCTCGACGATACGCAACGCGCGGCGCTGCGGGCAGTGATCCAGGAGCTCGAGGACGCGCTGATCAAGGGCGGCCTACCCGGCCCCGCGCTCGAGTAACGCGCAGCGCGACCACGTTCACGACCCCGGCCCCGGCCCCGGCCACGACCCCGGCCACGGCCGCGGCTACGACCCCGGCCACGACCCCGGTCACGACCCCGGTCACGACCCCGGCCACGACCCCGGCCCCGGCCACGGCCGCGGCTACGGCCACGAAGCACGGCAGGATCGCGAACATCATCTGCGCCGAACGGGGACCGCCGAAACCGTCTGGACACCGACCGATCGCGGCCGATTCACGCTGCGTGAGCCTGATTGCGGGTCTGCGCGAACGGCGCGAGCGCGGCGCGCTGGTGGTCGAGCTCGAGGGCTCGCGTACCCGCGTGCAGGTGCTCGAAGACGCCGCGCTCGGCATGCTCGATTGCGTGACCGCGCTGGTCCTCGACCTCGACGAGATCGGCGCGCCCGCGCTGCGCGAGACGCTGACGGCGTTGCGCGGCCGCCTCAGCGGCGGCGACGATTCGGCGCGGGTCGCCGAGCACCTCGCGGGCGCTCGCGCCGAGGCGCTCGAGTTCGCCGAGGCCGAGCGCGACCACCTCGCGCGCCGCGACGCCGAGCTCCACCGCATCATCCAGGTCCTCACCGACGGCCTCACCGGCATCACGCGAGGTGCGGCCGCGTATCACAAGCAGATCCTCGACAGCGGCACGCGGTTCGAGGCCGCCACGCGGCTCTCCGATCTCCAGCGCGTCCGCGCGGCGATCACGACCGAGGTCCAGTCGCTGCGGACCGCGGTCGAGCACCGCCAGCGCACCGACTCGCGGGTCACCGACGCGCTGCGCGCCGAGATCGAGACGCTACGGGTCAAGGTCGAGCACGCCACCCACGCCGCGCGCGTCGACGCGCTGACCGGTGCCGCGAACCGCGGCGCGTTCGACGACGAGCTCGCACGGCGCTGCACGCTCGCGGCCTCCAACGGCGAGCCGTTCGCGCTGCTCCTGGCCGACATCGATCACTTCAAGGTGATCAACGACACCCACGGACATCCGGTCGGCGATCGGGTCCTGCAGTCGCTCGTCACGTTCCTGCGCGATCGCGTCCGCCGCGACGACACGATCGCGCGCTGGGGTGGCGAGGAATTTGCCGTCCTGCTGCCGAAGGCCTCGGCGCGCGCCGCGTTCGCGAAGGCCAAGGCGCTGGTCGGCGAGCTCGAGACCACCGACTGGACGATCGATCACGCCAAGAAGCTGCGCTTCACGATCAGCATCGGCGTCGTCGGCTGGCAGAAGGACGACGCGCCTACCGCGCTGATCGAGCGCGCCGACAAGGCGCTGTACGCCGCCAAGCACGGCGGCCGCAACCGCGCCGTGCGCGGCTAGCTCGACCGAAGCTCCGACGACGCAAAGGCGTTGGATGCCGGAACGTTCGATCGCGGGCCGATCGCGGGCCGATCGCGGGCCGATCGCGGGCCGATCGCGGGCCGATCGCGGGCCGCACGCGGT
>JBDTEH010000058.1:0-3213 GCA_039922635.1 Kofleriaceae bacterium
CAATCCTCGCTGTCCGGCCTCCGGACAGCGAGTCGATGGTGAGCGTCGCCTCGCGTGGAACGTTGGTTCGGGCGCGGCTGTCCACAACCCCACAGCTCCGCCGTTTCGTGCACGAGATCGCTGCGACGTGGTCATGCCTGGGGATGACGCTGGATCCCGTACACGATGGACCGTCGTGGGTGGGCAGGCGCAGCGTCAAGGGCAATGGCGCGCGCAACCGACCCTCCGGAGCGCTGCTGCGGCCGCGCGTTCGGCGTGCGCGGGCCGCGAGTCGACGTGGTGACGCCCCACGCGAGCGGCGTCGACGCAAGCCTTTGTCACGAACCTGCAGCGATGAGGTTCGACGCGGCTAGCTGATCGATCCTACGAGTTATCAAACCGATCGCTGCTCCAGGCCTCGGATCTAGGTCGATCTAGGTCTCGGGCTCGACCGGCTCGACATGAAGGTTCTTGTCCTTCGCATCCGGCCGGCGGATCGCCTCCGCGAAGTGCGGCGCGTCGTTCGGTGCGATCTCGACGCGGGTCTCGCGCGCGAGGATCTGGATCTTGCCGATCGAGCGCTTCGTGACATCACCGCGCCGGCACAAGAACGGGATCAGCCATTTCGGATCGGCGTTCTTGGAGCGCCCGACGTTGACCGTGAACCACACGCCATCGCCGGCCGGTTGTTGGGTGCGAGCCTGGCGGGGTGCATTCGGTCCCTGCGCATCGCGCGGCGCGTGCATGTCGCGCGGCGCGTGCGTGTCCCGCGGCGCGTGCGTGTCCCGCGGCACGGGCGTGGCGCGTGGCTCGGGATGGGGGCGGGTCCCGCGTAACGCGACGGGCAGCCGGGACTCGTCCCGGCGCGGTCGCATCGAGGGCGGCATCGTCAGCTCTTCCGGCGCGGGGCGTGCCGTGCGCCGTAACCGCACGAGCGCGGCCGCCAGATCGCCGGCCGAGACGTCGCGCAGCAGCGCCGCGGCGACCTCGCGATCCTCGTCGGTGTTCTCGGTCACCATCGCGCGGATCTCGGTCCCGAGTTGCTCGCGATCCTTGACCGCGATCTGCTCCGACGTCGGTGGCAGCTGCCAGGTCGGCTTGATGTGCGCGGTGGCCAGCATGCGCTCGACGTAGCGGCGCGCCGGATCGGGCACGACCAGCACCGCGAGGCCGTGCTTGCCGGCACGACCGGTGCGGCCGCTGCGGTGGACCAGCACCTGGGCGTTCTGCGGCAGGTCGGCGTGGATCACGAGGCCGAGATCGGGGAGGTCGAGGCCGCGCGCGGCGACATCGGTCGCGACGCACAAGCGCGCTCGGCGGTCGCGCAGCGCTTGTAGCGCGGTGTTGCGCTCGCGCTGGCTGAGCTCGCCGGATAGCGAGGCGACCGAGAACCCGCGCTCGCCGAGGTTCGCGGCGAGGTGGGTGACGCCATCGCGGGTCGCGCAGAACACGAGCGCGCCGGGCGCGTCGTAGTAGCGCAGGAGGTTGACGACGACCAGGTCGCGCTCGCGCGGCACGATCGGCACCGCGTGATACTCGATGTCACGGTGGTGGTCGCCCTCGGAGGTGGTCGCGATCCGCAGCGCGTCCTTCTGGTAGCGCTTCGCCATCTGGGCGATCGGCTTGGGGATCGTCGCCGAGAACATCAGGGTCCGTCGTTCGGACGGTGCGGCGTCGAGCAGGCGCTCGAGATCCTCGCGGAAGCCCATGTCGAGCATCTCGTCGGCCTCGTCGAGCACGATCGCCTCGAGCTTCGCGAGCACGAGCGCGCCGCGCTCGAGGTGGTCGCACAGCCGGCCCGGCGTGCCGACCACGATGTGGACGCCGCGCCCCAGCAGTTGCTGCTCGCGCCGCGGATCCATGCCGCCGACGCAGGTCGTGATCCGCGCGCCGGTCTCGGCATAGAGCCACTCGAGCTCGCGGTGGACCTGTAACGCGAGCTCGCGGGTCGGGGTCACGACCAGCGCGCGCGGCGGACCCGCGGGCCCGATCCGTTCGGCCGCGCCGAGCAACCGCGGCGCGAGCGCGAGCCCGAACGCGACGGTCTTGCCCGAGCCGGTCTGCGCGGATACCAGGAGGTCGCGCTCGGTCGCGCCTTCGGCGAGCACGGCGGCCTGGACCGGAGTGGGCTCGAGGTATTTTCGGGCGGCGAGGGCGCGCGCGAGGGCGGGATGAGCGGACGGGAACGACAACGACTGTGCGCGCACCCTAAAGGGTCCGGCGTGGGCTTGCAACCTTCCATGTTAGCGTCCGCGCTCAATGAGACGGCTGATCCCTCTAGTGTTGCTCGCCCTCGCGGCGCCTGTGGCCCACGCCGACGAGCCCAAGATCGACTACACGAGGTTCGAGCTGCCCAACGGGCTCGAGGTCTACGTCATCGAGGACCACAAGGCCCCCACCGTCTACGAGGTGATGTGGATGAAGGTCGGGTCCAAGGACGAGGTCGCGCACCGGACCGGGTTCGCGCACCTGTTCGAGCACCTGATGTTCAAGGGCTCGGCGCACCTGCCGGATGGCCTGATGGACAAGCTGCTCGAGGCCGCGGGCGGCTGGTCCAACGCGTTCACGTCGAGCGATCAGACCGTGTACCAGAACGTCGCGGGCTCGAACTTCCTCGAGCAGATGCTGTGGATCGAGGCAGATCGCCTCGCCGGCCTGACCGACACGCTCGATCAGAAGAAGCTCGATAACCAGCGCGATGTCGTGTTCAACGAGCGCCGCCAGAGCTACGAGAACCAGCCGTACGGGCTCGCGCAGCTGATCATCGCCGAGCACCTGTGGCCCAAGGAGTTCGGCTACCACTGGGACACGATCGGCTACGTCGCGGACCTCGCGGCCGCCACCGTCCCCGACGTCAAGGCGTTCTTCGCGAAGTACTACGTGCCGAACAACGCGACCATGGTGATCGCCGGTGACGTCAAGCCGGCCGACGTCAAGGCGCTCGTCGAGAAGTACTTCGGCTGGATCCCGAGGGCGCCGACGCCCGCGCGGCCGCACTACAAGACCCCCGCTCCGCTGACCAAGGAGATCGTGGTCGAGTCGACCGACGAGGTCCAGGTCCCGCGCGTCTACCTGACGTGGCGAGGGCCCGCGGCGTTCAGCGCGGACGAGGCCGCGCTCGATACCGCCGCCTCGATCCTCGGCGATGGCAAGTCGAGCCGGCTGTACAAGCGGCTCGTGTTCGACGAAAAGATCGCACAGAGCGTTCGTGCCGATGACAGTACGCAAGAAATC
>JBDTEH010000059.1:0-4042 GCA_039922635.1 Kofleriaceae bacterium
GGGAGCCTAGTTTTCGGCGACAAAGCGACCCGATCGATGACACAGGGCTACGTCGTGGTTGACGCAACTGTTTCACAACGCTACGGTTTTCGGACTTGGCTCGCAGGCGGCTCTCAGAGGGACTCACCCCCACGCGGATCTTGCTGATCGTCGCCGCCCTCGAGGTCGCGATCGATCGGATCGCCGTGCCGCTGTCGAGGCCCGCGACGGGGGTGCCGCCGACGTGGCACGTCGCGCTCGACTACGCCGGGCTGTTCCTGCAGTACTTCGCGGGGACGCTGTCGGTCGCGATCCTGGTCCACCGCTCGATCGAGGCGATCCTCGAGCGCCGCGGCAAGCGCGATGGGTTCGCGCACGTCGCGTCGATCGGCGCGGCGGCGCTCGCGGCGGTCGCGCTGGTGATGCGCCCGCCCGAGACGGTCGTGGTGGCGCTCGAGCTCGCGTTCGCGGTCGCGGTGATCGCCCAGGTCGCCGCGGCGTTCGCGCGCGACCGCGATCTCGGGGTCCAGCTCGGCATCGTCGCGATCGCGGTGCCCTTGTTGATCCACACGTTCGACGTCGTCGCCGTGCGCTGGCTGTGGCCGGAGACCGCGTACGACGGCAAGATCGTCGCGATCGAGCACGCCGGCGTGATGGCGCTGTGCGTGGCGGCGCTGGTGTCGCCGTACGTGTTCGCGCCGCGGCCGTTCGCGCGCGCGGTGACCCGGCCGGGGCCGGTGGTGATCGCGATGGCGATCGCGGCGATCGGCGCGGTGTCGGCGCGGCTGTGGTACCCGCAGCTCGCGCGCGCGGCCGAGCTCGCGATCGGGGTCACGCTCGATCAGGATCAGGCCGATCCGCGGCTCGCGATCTACCTGCTCGCGTTCGCGACGCTGACCTGGACGCTCGCGTCGTGCGCGCTCGCCGGGACGCCCGCGCGCCGCCAGATCGGCGCCGGCATCGCGCTGGTCGTGCTCGGCGGCTACGCGTTCGCGTGGACCCACCACTACGTGCTGCCGCTGCTCGGCGTCGCGCTGATCGTGGACGCCGGCCGCCGGGTCCGCGACGAGGAGCTCGCGGGCATGCCGATCTCGGCGGACACCCCGCCGGTCTCCGATGTCACGTGGGCGAGCTACATCGCGACCGTCAAGGCGGCGCTCGAGAGGCTGATCGGCGACGTCCACACGGTGACGACGCGCGGCGAGGGCGGCCTCGCGACCACGATGCTGGTCGGCGACAAGGACGGGCTGCCGGTGCGGATCCGGATCGAGCGGATCGAGGGCAGCGTGATCGCGTTCGACGTCGTCGTCGGTCGCGAGATCGACGAGGTCCGCGGCGCGACGCTGTGCCTGTGGGCGATCGCTCCGCGCGGGCTCGGCATCAACCCGAGCGGGCCGCCCGCGGCGCCGACGTTCAAGTCCGGCGACGCCGGGTTCGACGATCGGTTCCGCTGCCGCGGCAACGCGCAGGCGTTCCAGAAGTTGTTCGCGACCGAGCTGCGTGCGCGCGCGACCGCGACGCTCGACGGTTGGCTCGCGTACTGGGAGCGCGAGGGGCTGCGCTACCGGGTGTACCCCGGCCGCGGCGCGCCGCTCGATCATCCGTTGCCGCTGTCGGATCTCGCGCTCGGCCGCCCGGTCGCGCCGGAGCGGCTCGTCGCGGTCATCGAGCTGCTCGCCGATATCGCGGCGTGCGGCGTCGAGGCGCAGGCGGCGGCGCCGAGCTCGCTCGACGATCTACCGGCGCTGCCGGAGGGCGCGTCGTGACGCAGGAGAACCGATGAATCGCTTCGCCTGGCTCGCGCTGTTCGCCGCGTGCTCGGCCCCGGCGGCCGCTCCGCAGGCGCCGGCGGCGTGGATCTCCGATACCAGCACGTTTGGCCAGAACACCTCGCAGTCGACCGCGATCGCCGATCGCTATCGCGGGGTCGCGCAGCAGATCCTCGCGGCCGCGCACGGCGATCGCAGCGCGTACCAGCACCTCGCGGATCTGACCGTCACCGTCGGCCATCGGCTCGCCGGCTCGCCGGAGCTCGACCGCGCGGTGCTGTGGGGCGTCGCGGCGATGAAGGCGGAGGGCCTCACGAACGTGCACACCGAGAAGGTGATGGTGCCGCACTGGGCGCGCGGTGTCGAAGAGGCCGCGATCGTCACCCCCCACGAGCACCCGCTGCGCGTGCTCGGGCTCGGCGGCAGCGTCGGCACGGTCAAGGGCGGCGTGACCGCGCCGCTCGTCGTGGTCCACGACTGGAAGGAGCTCGAGGCGCAGAAGGACCGGGTCCAGGGCGCGATCGTGCTCTACGACGTGGCGATGCCCGCGTTCGATCCGCACGCGACCGAGGACGCGACCGGCTATGGCCGGACCGTCGCGTATCGCTTTCGCGGCGCGAGCGAGGCCGCCAAGCGCGGCGCGGTCGCGGTGCTGATGCGCTCGGTCACCGCGCGATCGCTCGGCACGCTCCACGCGGGTGCGATGGGCTACGCCGCCGACGCGCCGAAAATCCCGGCGGCCGCGGTCACGGTCGAGGACGCGGAGCTGCTCGATCGAATGGTCCGGCGCGGGCCGGTCACGATCCACCTCCGCCTCGACGACCAGCTGCTGCCCGACGTCGAGTCGGCGAACGTGATCGGCGACCTCGTCGGCAAGGACAAGCCCGACGAGCTCGTCGTGATCGGTGGCCACCTCGACTCGTGGGATGTCGGTCAGGGCGCGCACGACGACGGCGCGGGGATGGTCACGATGCTCGGCGCGGCGGCGTTGATCCACAAGCTCGGGCTCCAGCCTCACCGCACGATCCGCGTCGTGTTCTGGGTCAACGAGGAGAACGGCGCGCGCGGCGCGAAGGCCTACGCCGAGGCGCACAAGACCGAGCTCGCGAACACCGTGCTCGCGGTCGAGCACGACACCGGCGGATTCGCCCCGCAGGGCTTCCGCGCCGAGCACCGCGACAAGGCCGCCGCGCAGCGCATGGTCGCGCGGATCGCGGAGATCGCGTCGCTGTTGCAACCGCTCCACGCGACCCGCGTGCGCGAGAGCGAGGGCGGCACCGACATCGCGCCGATGCAGGCCGCGGGCGTGCCGCAGGTCGGCCTGTGGGTCGACATGAGCACGTACTTCGACTACCACCACACCGACGCGGACACGCTCGACAAGGTCGACCCGCAGCTGATCTCCGACGACGTCGCGGCGGTGGCGGTGCTCGCGTACGTCGTCGCGGATCTGCCCGGCCGCGTCGACGCGCCGTGATGCCGGCGGTGGCGTGGCGCTGGGCCGCGCGCGTGCTCGGCCGGCCGTTCGCGATCGCCGATCGCGAGCGCGACGCATGCGACGCGCGCGACGCGATCGTCGTGCTCGGGGCGACGCTCGGTCCCCGCGATGCGTTGACGCCGGTCCTCGCCGAGCGCGTCGCGGCCGCGGCCTTGCTGTTTGCGGCGGGTGCAGCCCCATGCTTGATCGCGACCGGTGGTGTTACCGGCCGTGCCCACCGTGCCGAGGCCGACGTGATCGCCGACGCGCTCGTCGCCGCCGGCGTGCCGCGCGAGGTGATCGTCGTCGAGGATCGCGCGCAGACGACGCACGACAACGCGCGGTTGACCGCCGCCCTGGTCGCGGCGCACGACCGGGCAGCACGCGTGTGGCTCGTGACGCAGCCGTTCCACGCGAGGCGCGCCGAGTACCTGTTCCGGGCCGCCGGCCTCGACGCGCGCGCCTGGCACATCGCCGACAGCCTCGAGTATCGCGATCACCGCCGCGCGACGTGCTGGTACCTGCGCGAATACGCGTCGTGGTTGAAGGTCCTCAGCCGACGATGATCGGGCGACCGGCGATCTGAGTACCCTTTGTTGCGGACTCGTAAGAACCGTAATTACGGCGGGTATTCGCACGAACACCAAGCAATCTCGGATCTCCCACAGAGGAACTGGCCGGCCCACATTTGGCGTTCGTGGTGCTGGTGGTGCTGGCCCCTTCGAGCAACACGTGCCCTGTCTCGTGCCGATCTCGTGCCGTTCTCGTGCGATGTGCAAACGGGCGTACCCAAGCCACTACACGGTGAGGCTGCGGA
>JBDTEH010000060.1:0-52640 GCA_039922635.1 Kofleriaceae bacterium
GGCGATCACCTCGCCATGGCGGTCGACGATCACGCATCCGACCATCGGGTTTGGAGACGTTCGCCCCGCGTACCTGGCCGCGAGCTGCAGCGCCCGCTGCATGAAGGTATCGTCGTCGTGCCGGGCGCGCGCCGTCACTCGAACTTGCCGGCGGCGACCGGCGGATGTTCGTCGGTCGAATCGGCCAGCGGGCTGCCCTCGCCGGTGTCTTCCAGGCGCAGCGCGTCGAGCTCCTTCGCGAAGCCATCGAGGTCGCGGAAGTCGCGATAGATCGAAGCGAACCGGACGTAGGCCACTTGATCGAGCGCCTTGAGCTTGGGCAGCACGCGCTCGCCGACGGCACGCGCCGCGATCTCGCTCAGGTTGAGCTCGCCGATCTCGCGTTCGACCTCGAGCGCGAGCATCGAGACCTGATCGCGAGACACCGGTCGCTTCGCGACGGCGGCATGGATCCCGTGCTCGATCTTGTTGCGATCGAACGGCTCGCGCCGGCCGTCCGCCTTGATCACGAGCGGCATCGACTCCTCGATCCGCTCGTAGGTCGTGAACCGGCGCGTACACGCCTCGCACTCCCGGCGGCGGCGAATCTCGCGACCGTCCTTCGAGACGCGGGTCTCGATGACCTTGTCCTTCTCGTCGACTGCGCAGAACGGACAACGCACCTAGGTCACTTCGTCCCCGCCGCGCCGAGCTCGTCGAGCATGGCGACGCGCTTGGCGTGGCGCCCGCCGGCGAACTCGGTCGAGCGAAACGCGAGCAGCGCGTCGACCGCGACATCGACGCCGGTCGTGCGCGCACCGAGCGCGACGACGTTCGCGTCGTTGTGCTGGCGCGCGAGCTGCGCGGTGAGGTGATCGTGGACGAGCGCGCAGCGCACGCCCTGTACCTTGTTCGCGGCGATCGAGATGCCGATGCCGCTGCCGCACACGACGAGGCCGCGCAACGTCGGGTCGGCCGCGACGCGCCCGCCGACCTCGGCACCGAACGTCGGGTAGTCGACCGAGGCGGTGTCGTGGGTGCCGATGTCGAGCACCTCGTCCCCGAGGTCCTGCAGCTTCGCGATCAGCGCGCGCTTGAGCTCGAGCCCCGCGTGATCGGACCCTGCGACCCACTTCGTGTGACCCGGCCGCGCTTCGGCCATCAGTCACCCTTGTAGCGGGCGATCACCAGAGCCGCGTTCGTGCCGCCGAACCCGAAGCTATTCGACATCGCGAAGTCGACGCGCTGCTCGCGAGCGATGTTCGGAATGTAGTCGAGATCGCAGTTCGGATCGGGAGTCTCGTAGTTCGTCGTCGGCGGTAGCACGCCGCGCAGGATCGCGAGCGCGGTGATGCCGGCCTCGACCCCGCCGGCGGCGCCGAGCATGTGGCCGGTCATCGACTTGGTCGACGACATCGCGAGCTCGTGCGCGTGATCGCCGAACACCTTCTTGACCGCGATCGTCTCGTTCTTGTCGTTGAGATCGGTCGAGGTGCCGTGCGCGTTGATGTACATGATCTGCGACGGATCGACCTTGGCGTCGTCGAGCGCGACCTTGAAGCAGGCCTGCGCGCCGCGGTGCTCCGGCGCGGGGGCCGCGACGTGGTTCGCGTCGCTGTTCGCGCCGTAGCCGACGAGCTCGGCATAGATCCGCGCACCGCGTCGCTTGGCCGCCTCGAGCTCCTCGAGCACGACGACGCCGGCGCCCTCGCCGATCACGAAGCCGTCGCGGTCCTTCTCGAACGGGCGGCTCGCCTTCTCGGGCGCGTCGTTGCGCGTCGACATCGCGCGCATCGAGTTGAAGCCGCCGACCCCGAGGATCGAGATCGTCGCCTCGGCGCCACCGCAGATCATGCCGTCGGCGTAGCCGTGGCGGATCGTGCGGAACGCTTCACCGATCGAGTGCGCGCCCGTCGAGCACGCCGAGACGTGCGAGATATTCGGGCCGGTCGCGCCGGTCCGGATCGAGACCATCCCGGGCAGCTCGTTGATGATGATGTCGGTGACGAAGTACGGCGAGATGCCGTAGCGCGGACCTTTGACCTTCGACGCGGCGTAGGTGTCCTCGATCGTGCGCACGCCACCGAGGCCCGCGCCGATGAAGGTCCCCCAGCGATGCTCTTGGCCTTCGGGCACGCGGCTGCCGAAGCCGGCGTCGGCGACGGCCATGACGCCCGCCGCGACGCCGAACTGCAGGAACCGATCGAGGTGCTTGACCTCGCGCTTGTCGAAGAACTTCGACGGGTCCCAGTTCTTCACCTCGCACGAGAACTTCGTCGCGAACTCGGTGACATCGAACAGGGTCGTCGGCCCCGCGCCGTTCTTACCGGCGAGCAGCGACGCCCACGTGGTCTCCAGATCGTTGCCGATGGGAGTGATGAGGCCGATGCCCGTGATGACGACGCGACGCTGCATACTTCAGCTCCTAGCGCGAGGCGCGCGCGATCACTTCGCGTGCGACTTGATGTAGTTGACCGCGTCCTTCACGGTCTTGATCTGCTCGGTATCCTCCTCGGGGATCGTGATCTTGAACTCCTGCTCGAACGCGAGCACGAGCTCCACGACGGCGAGGGAGTCCGCCTTGAGATCGTCGATGAACGACGCCTCGGGGCGGAGCTGCTCGGGGGACACCTCGAGCTGGTTGCAGATGATTTCCTTGACCTTGCTCTCGATTTCATCAGGCGACATGCAGAACCTCGCGGCTTAGATAGACCAGAACCCCGCCTACATCAACAGGCCGCCGTTAACCCGGATGACCTGCCCAGTAATGTAGGCAGCTTCCGGACCGGCCAAAAACGCAACAGTGTCGGCGACGTCGTCGGGACGGCCGATCCGAGACAGTGGGATCTGCTCCAGGAGCTTGCCCCGGGCGGCCTCCGGTAATTCCTTGGCCGTCATGTCGGTCTCGATGAAGCCCGGCGCGACGGCGTTGCAGGTCACGCCGCGCGAGGCCAGCTCGCGGGCGGTCGACATCGTGAAGCCGATCAGGCCCGCCTTCGACGCCGAGTACGCGGCCTGGCCGGCGTTGCCCTGTTCGCCGACGACCGACGTGATGTTGATGATACGGCCGTGCTCCTTGGCGCGCAGCAGCAACGTCGAGGCCGCGCGCACGCAGTGGAACGCGCCGCCGAGGTTCGTCTTCATCGTGCGGTCCCACTGCTCGTCGGAGAACCGCATGAGCAGGCCGTTGATCGCGACGCCCGCGTTATTGACGAGGATGTCGAGGCCGCCGTGCTCCTTGCCGAGCGCCCTGATCGCGTCGGTGACGGCGGTGGAGTTGGCGACGTCGAAGCCGCTGATCGTGCTGGTGCCGCCGGCCGCCTCGACGGCCGCGGCGGTGTCGCGTGCGGCTTGTTCGTTCGAGGCGAAGTTGACGATCACGTTCGCACCGCGCGCGCCGAGCGCGATCGCGATCGCGCGGCCGATGCCACGCGATCCACCGGTGACGAGCGCCGTCCGACCTTGGAGTGCCTTGTCGAGGATCATCGGAACGCCGCCACTTCGTGGGGCTCGCCGATGGTGACCACGTCGATCGTCGGGGCGATGCGCTTGACGAGCCCTTTGAGCACTGCACCCGAGCCGAGCTCGTACGCCTTGGTGACGCCGAGCTTCGCGATCGCCTGCACCGATTCTTCCCAGCGCACCGGCGCGGTGACCTGCTGGATCAACAGGCGCTGGATCTGCGCCGGATCCTGGGTCGGCTCGGCGGTGACATTCGCGACCACCGGCACGCTTGGCGGCGAGATCGCGAGGCCCGCCATCGCGGCGCTCAGACGCTCCGCCGCCGGCTTCATCAGCGAACAATGGAACGGAGCGCTGACCGGCAGCTTCTTCGCGAGCTTGGCACCCGCGGGCCGGCTCGCCGCGATCGCGCGATCGATCGCGTTGACGTGCCCGCTGATCACGATCTGGCCGGCGCCGTTGAGGTTCGCGGGCTCGACCGGTTCGCCGGGCGCCGAACACTGTTCGCACAGCGCCCGCGCCTGGTCGAGATCGAGCCCGATCAACGCGGCCATCGTCCCCTGCCCGACGGGCACGGCTTCTTGCATGAACTGGCCGCGCAGGTGCGTCAACCGCACGGCGTCGCGCAGCGACAACGCGCCGGCAGCGACGAGCGCGCTCCACTCGCCGAGCGAGTGCCCGGCGACGATGTCCATCGCCAGGCCGCGCTCGCGGAGCACGCGGAACACCGCGATCGAGGTCGTCAGGATCGCCGGCTGCGTGTGCATCGTCAGCGTGAGGTCGTCTTCCGGACCGTCCCAGCACAACTTCGAAAGCGCGAAGCCGAGGACCTCGTCGGCCTCGTCGTAGGTCTGCTTCGCGAGCGGATACTCGATCGCGAGGTCACGGCCCATCCCGACTCGCTGCGAGCCTTGGCCGGGGAACAGGAGCGCCGTCTGCATCGCCGCGTGTTTCGCACGCCACCGACGGGAAGTGAAGCGGAACCGGGGGGATCCCGCCGCGTTGCGCGCTATGCACCGCAACCCGGTGTTCGCGCCCATCGGGTTGCCGCGGTGCGTCGCGTTTGGTACGTCCGGTTGATGCGCGCCTCGTTGATGGTGATGTTGCTGTGGTCGAGTGTCGCCAGCGCGCAGATCGTGAATGTCCAGGGCTCGATCGCCAAGCCGCCGGCCGGAAACGAGGTCGATGGTCAACTCGAAGCCAAGCTGAGCTGGGCCGAGGGCAACGCGCCGATGTTCGACCTCGGCGGCGCCGGGTCGATCGTGTGGAAGCACGACCGGTTCCTGTCGCTCGCCCAGGCGCGCGCCGAGTACGGCACCGCGCTCGGCGTCGTCAACACGTACAAGACGTTCGAGCATGTCCGCGAGCGCGTCACGCTGAGCTGCCTGTGGCGCTGGGAGGCGTTCGCGCAGCACGAGTACGATCAATTCCGCCGGCTCTCGCTGCGCACGCTGATCGGGACCGGACCCGCGCTGCAGATCCTGAACGAGCCCGAGGTCGCGCTGCTCGCCGGGGCCGCCTACATGCTCGACTACGAGCGACTCGATGAACGTGCCGGGACGACCGACGCGGGGGCGCACATCGATGAATCGCGCGCGTCGTTCTACCTGACCGGCCGCGAACAGCTCACGCCCCAGGTCGCGCTGGTCCAGACGATCTATGCCCAACCCGAGATCACCCACTGGGCGAACTACCGGCTGCTCGGGGATACCGCGGTCGAGGTCAAGCTGTCCAAGCGGATCGCCCTCACCGACGGCTTGCTGGTCGACTACGACTCGCGACCGCCGCAGGGCATCAAGACCTACGACACCACGTTGAAGATCGGGCTCGTGATCACTCTATGATGGCCGCCGTGAACCGGCCCGTGCTCGCCTCGCGTCCGCGCACGCTCGTCGTGACGCTCGCACCGCCGCGGCTCGACGCGGCGATCGTCGGACCCGATGGCGCGGTGCACGCGGCGGAGCGGGTCGCGATCCCCGACGATCTCGAGCCCGCGCTGCGCGTCTTGTGGGAGCTCGTCGAGCGGCTCGGCGACTTCGATCGGATCAGCGCCGGCTGCGATCGCTGGGACGAGCACGGGCTCGCGGCGGCGTTACAGCGCGAGAGCTTTCGGCCCGCGCGCGTCGCGAGCCTCGCAGAGCTCGCGGTGGCGATCGAGCACACCGGGGTCGAGCTCGTGCTCACGCTCGACGAGACGTTTCGATCCTCGCTGTTCCTGCATGGCGCGCGCGCTCCAACGTTCGCACTCGAGCGCGCGCGGTTCCGCAAGCGGGAGACCTACGCCGAGTATCTGTCCGCCGCCGCGTATGCGAAGCACGGCCGCAAGAAGTGGAACAAGCGCGTCCATCGCGTGATCGGCGAGCTGCTCGAGATCTACGCCCCGCATCGCCTCTACGTCACCGGCCGCGACGCCCGGCTGATCTATGGCGAGCTTTCGGCCGAGGTCACTATCGCGACGGCAGCGGCGACCAGCGCCGCGCTCGCGCTGTGGGCGTGACGCGCTATCTACGCACCGCGACGCGCTTCTTCGCCGGCTTCCTGGCGGCGGCACGCTTGGTGGGCTTGCGCGCGGGCACGGCTGGCGCCGGCGCCGGATGGATCTGCGCCAGCGTGCATGGCAGCTTGGCGCGCGTGAGGTGGTTCATCACGGCCTTGTCGGTGGTGCCGTTCTGGACCGCGAGGTAGACCCGCCCCGAGGGGCGGCCGCGCGGCGACCACGCGCCCTCGCACACGATGTCGAGCTCGGCGCACGCGTGTGCGAGCTCGTCGAAGCACGCATCCTCGTCGTCGACCTCGACGTGCGTGCCTGGCACGTAGTCGACGATCATCGCCCAACGACCGCCGTCCTCGTGGATCCGCGACGCGATCTCGGACCACGCGACGCCGGTGCGGTCCCAGGTCGGGAAGCCGTCCTTGACGGGCGCGACGATCACGACGTCGCCCCACGTGGGCTTGGCGTGCATGAACGGCACGTTGACGAGCCGTACCTTGCGCGCGCCTTTGAGTCCGGGCGCCGGACCGAGATCGTGCGCCCACGGCGTCTCGACGTCGTCGCCGCCGTTGGTCAGGCATACCTTGATCGCCTTGCTCGCCTTGGCCATCACGGGATCACGATAGCGATCACCCGATCGATGCGCGAGCGATTTCTCAGATCGCGACGAGAGAATGTTCGAGCTGCGCGACCAGCCGATCATCCGCGAAGCGCGCGGCGGCGCGGATCGCGGACGCGATCGCGGTGGCGTCGCTGCGGCCATGCGCGATCACGGCGGGCGCCTTGACGCCGACGAGGAGCGCGCCCCCGATCTCGGTGTAGTCGATCCGCTTCGCGAGATCGCGCAGCGCGGGCGCGACGAGCGCCGACCCTAGCCGCGCGAGCAGCGTACTCTCGAGCTCCTGCTTGACCAGGCCGAACAGGCCCTCGGCGATGCCCTCGCAGGTCTTCAACACGACGTTGCCGGTGAAGCCATCGGTCGCGATGACGTCGACGGCGCCGCGGAACAGATCGCTGCCCTCGACGTAGCCGACGAACTGGAACGCACCGGTCATCGCGCCGAGCAGCGCGTGCGCCTCGCGCGTCAGCGGCGTGCCCTTGCCGGGCTCGACGCCGTTGGAGAGCAGGCCGAGGCGCGGGCACGCGCGGCCGTGGACGACGCGATCGTAGGCGGCGCCGAGCACGCCGAACTGCGCGAGTTGCGTGGCCTTGGGCTCGGTGTTCGCGCCGGCGTCGCACAACACGAGCGGGCCGGACGGCGTGGGCAAGACGGTCACGATCGCGGGGCGCTCGACGCCGGCGATCCGGCCGAGCACGAACAACGAGGTCACGAGCATCGCGCCGGAGTTGCCGGCGGACACGACGGCATCCCCGTCGCCAGCAGCGACGCGCTGGACCGCGACGCGCAGCGACGAATCAGGCTTCGCACGGAACGCCTGCGCGGGGTGGTCGTGCATCGTCACGACCTCGGTCGCGTGCACGACCGAGATCCGCGGATCGCGCGAGTCACTCGGTCCGAGTAACGACTCGAGCCGCGTACGATCGCCGACCAACGTGACGGAGACGTCGCCTTCACGCACCGCGCGGAGCGCGCCTTCGACCTCCGGCGCGGGCGCACGATCGCTGCCCATTGCATCGACAACGACTCGAGCACTCACGTGCCGAGCTTAGTCGATGCCCGGGCGGCTTACTCTTCCGCGGCCTTCTTCGCGAGGACTTGTTCGCCGTTGTACTGACCGCACGTCATGCACACGCGGTGCGGAACGCGCGGCGCGCCGCAGCTCGGGCACGCCTGAACGGTGGGACGGTTCTCGCCCGACTTCTTGCTCCACGCCGAGCGTTGATGACCAGTGCGGGAAGGCCCGCGGCGTCGCTTTTGTAGTGCCATGACAGACTCCGAAGAACGGCGTTAATGCCCGATCACGAAGGCAATTTCAAGCCTTTGAGTGCGGCGAGGCGTGGGTCGATCGGCTTTTCGCACGCGCAGGTGCCTGAATTCAGGTCGATCCCGCACTGCGAACACAAGCCTTTACAGTCTTCGCGGCACAGCGGCGAGTACGGGACCGCGAGCACGAATTGCTCGCGAAACAGCGGTTCGAGGTCGATCTTGTCGCCGTCGAACGGGAACAGATCGAGGTCCTCGGTGGCCACCTCGGCGCCGTCTTCGCCGGCTTTCTCGTCGGCGTCATCGGCCGGAATTTCCCCCGGCGGCATGAACGTGACGTGGAGCTTCTCGTCGAGATCGAGCTGGACGCCGCCGACACAGCGGCTGCACGCGACGTGGAGGTGTCCCTTGAACCTGCCCGTCGCGAACGCGTGGTCGCCGTCGGCATGAAGCTCGAGCTCTGCGTGGCCGGTCCCGGCATCCGGATCGCCTTCGGGCGCACCGAGCGCCTCGCGCATCGGCATGCCCGCGAGCCACGCGGCGACCTGGGTGCCGGGGATGTCGAACGAGCGCTGCACCGGCAGATCGCGCACGAGGACGACGTAGGGGCCGAGCTGTTCTTTCGCCACGGGTGCGCACTATAGGGTCGCGCCTCGAGCTGTCAAGCCGAGTACGATGGCCGCATGAAGCGGGTCTGCGTGGCTCTGACGTGCGTGTTCGGCGCGGCGTGTGGCGACAGCCCCAGCATCGATACCTCGCCGATCGACTACGGCACGATCGGCCCGCTCGTCGGCGACGCCGGCAAGGGCAGCTGGCGGTTCGGCGTGGCGAGCGCCGCGACCCAGATCGAGGATATGAACCCGAACACGGACTGGTACGTGTTCACCGCGCCGACCGCGCAAGGCGGGCTCGGCAAGGGCACCGACTTCGTCGGCGATGCGGTCCACGGCTACTCGCTCGATCTCGAGGACGTCGGCCTGGTCGGCGACCTCGGCGTCGATTCGTATCGATTCTCGATCGAGTGGGCGCGGATCGAGCCGCAGCGCGGCGTGATCGACGAGGACGCGATCGCGCACTACCGCGCCGAGCTCGAGGCCCTGCGCGCGAAAGGGATCCGCCCGCTCGTCACGATCCATCACTTCTCGAACCCGATCTGGACGTACGACCTCCACGACCTCGGCTGCACGAACGGCCCGAGCGATACCAACCTGTGCGGGTTCGGAGGGCCCGGCGGCGCCCAGCTCGTCCAGGCCATGGCGGATCACGCGGCGCTGCTCGCGCAACGGTTCGGCGATCTGGTCGACGAGTGGGGTACGGTCAACGAGCCGCTGATCTGGATGTTCGCGGCGTATGGCGTCGGCTACTTCCCTCCGGGCAAGAACGCGCTCGCGAACCCGATCGCGCAGCTGGTGCCACCGCTGCGCGACTACATCGCCGCGCAGGCCGCGATGTACAAGGCGATCAAGGCGAACGACACGATCGATGCCGACGGGGATGGCGTCGCCGCGGCGGTCGGCTTCACGATGTCGGTCGCGGACTGGGAGCCGTCGCGCAAGAACATGCCGTCGACGGATCCGGCCGACATCGCGGCGCGCGATCGCCTGGTCTACCTGTTCCACTACATGTTCGTCGATGCGGCCGTGACCGGCGGGTTCGACACCGACCTCGATGGCGTGCCCGATGAGATGCACCCCGAGTGGGCCGGCACGATCGACTGGCTCGGCCTGCAGTACTACTTCCGCGCCGGCGTGTCGGCCGATCGCCCGATCCTGGTCGGCGTCACGCCGTGCACGACCGGCATCGACAACGGCGCGTGCCTGCCCGCACCGGATCCAACGTACTGCTCGCCGCGAATGGGCTACGAGGCGTGGCCCGATGGCATCCGCACCGTGATCCACGGGTTCGCGGATCGCTATCCGAAGCTGCCGCTCGTGATCACCGAATCGGGCATCGCGAGCAACGTCGGCAAGCGCCACGCGGAGACCGTCGTGCGCGTGCTCGAGGCGATCGAGCAGACCCGCAAGGAAGGCGTCGATATCCGCGGCTACTACCACTGGAGCCTGACCGATAACTTCGAGTGGGCCGAGGGCTTCGGTCCGCACTTCGGCCTGTATTCGGTGGATCCGAGCTCGTACGCGCGGACCCCGAACGAGGGCGCGACCGTGCTCGGGGAGATCGCCAGGACCCGCACGCTGACGACCGCGCAGCGCCAGACCTACGGCGGCCTGGGCCCGATGAGCCCCGAGGCCGGCGCCGACACCACGAACCCGTATTGCTACAAACAACTCTAGGCGGCGGGCAGCGCACCTTGAGGTCGACTTGCAGGACAACCCCAAGTAGGCTCCCTCGATGAACTCGGCGATCGGGACCTACTGGATCGTGCTCGTGCTCGCGATCCTCGTCGCGTTCGTGGTTGGCTTCACGCGCAAGGGGAACGCGCACATGCGGATGCCGGCGCGCCGCCGGGTCCTCGAGCTCGCCGCGACGCCGGCCGAGGTGTTCGCGGCGGTGATGCGGTTGCCGCGCCCGTTTCGGGTCGACGCCTCGCGGGATGACAGCGTCGTGATCTTGTCATCCCCGGTGTCGTTCGGCTCGTGGGGGTTCTTCTATCCGGTGGTCATCCGCGCCGGCGCGCGCGGTGGTTCGCACGTCACGATCGGCTGCACCTCGAAGGTCGTGCAGTTCGGCCCGATCGTCACCCGCAACCACTCCAGGTGCGTGCAGGTGATCGCGGAGCAGTTCGAGATCCCGGCCGCGCGCGTCGTCGGCTGAGCCCTAGCGGCGCATCGCGGCGGCGAGCTCGGCGACGAAGTCTCCGACCGCGGCCGCGCCCGCGGCCACCCGATCGACGATCGCGCTGCCGACGACGACGCCGTCGGCGACCTCGGCGAAGCGGTGCGCATCGGCCGCGGTGCGGATGCCGAAGCCGACCGCGACCGGCGCGTCCGCGGCCCGGCGGATCAGCGCGAGGCGCTCGGGATCGACCGGCGCCGCGGTGCGCACCCCGGTGACGCCGACGAGCGAGATGTAATAGACGAACGGCGGCGCGAACTGCGCGAGGCGATCGATCCGATCGGGGGTCGAGGTCGGCGCGACGAGCGGGATCACGGCGACGTCGTGGGCGGCCAGCGGCGTCGCGAGCTCCGCGAGCTCGTCGATCGGCAGGTCGACCGTGAGCACGGCATCGACGCCAGCGGCGGCGGCGCGGCCGGCGAACGCGTCCGGACCCATCACGAACACCGGATTGTAGTAACCAAACACCACGATCGGCGTGGTGATGCCGCGCGCGCGCAGCTCGTGGACACCGTCGAGCGCCCCCGGAAGCCCGCCACCGGCCGCGAGCGCGCGCTCCATCGCGCGCTGGATCGAAGGCCCATCCGCGGACGGATCCGAGAACGGCACGCCGAGCTCGATCACGTCGGCACCGGCGCGGCACGCGGCCTCGACGACCTCGATCGAGGCGGCAGGGCTCGGATCCGCGAACGTGAGGTACGCGACGAGCGCGGCGCGCTGCTCGGCGGCCGCGCGGTCGAACGCGGCGCGCAGCCGGCTCACGAGCAGGCTCCGATCGGCGGGCGCGGTTCGGTCACGGTTCGCTCCGGTGCGCCGTGGCGCTGCGGTGCGCCGCGATCGTCGTCATGTCCTTGTCGCCGCGACCCGACAGCCCGACGATGACGGTGTTCGCACCCGCGGCGACGACCTCCTCGAGCGCGGCGATCGCGTGCGCGGTCTCGAGCGCGCACAGAATGCCCTCGGTGCGCGCCAGCCGCTCGATCGCCGCGAGCGCTTCGGCGTCGGTGCGCGCGAGGTAGGTCACCGCGCCGGTGTCCTTCCAGTGCGCGTGCTCGGGGCCGACGCCCGGATAGTCCAACCCGGCGCTGATCGAGTGCGCGTGCGCGATCTGGCCGTCGGTCGTCGACAGCACGTAGCTCTTCGAGCCGTGCAGCACGCCGACGCGACCGGCCCCGAGCGTCGCGGCGTGACGGCCGGTCGCGATGCCGTCGCCGGCGGCCTCGATCCCGTACATCTTGACGCCGTCACCGATGAACGGCGCGAACAGGCCGGCGGCGTTCGAGCCACCGCCGACGCATGCGATCAGCGCGTCGGGGAGCTTGCCGGTCGCGGCGATGATCTGGTCCTTCGCCTCGCGGCCGATCACGGATTGCAGGTCGCGCACGAGCCACGGATACGGGTGCGGCCCGGCGACCGAGCCGATCAGGTAGAACGTATCCATCACGTTCGTGACCCAGTCGCGCAGCGCCTCGTTCATCGCGTCCTTGAGCGTGCGCGTGCCGCTGGTGACGGGGTGGACCTGCGCGCCGAGCATCTTCATGCGCTCGACGTTGAGCGCCTGGCGCACGACATCCTCGGCCCCCATGTAGACCTCGACCGGCATGCCGAACAGCGCGCCGACCGTGGCGGTCGCGACGCCGTGCTGGCCCGCACCGGTCTCCGCGATCAGCCGCGTCTTGCCCATCCGGCGCGCGAGCACCGCCTGGCCGATGCAGTTGTTGATCTTGTGCGCGCCGGTGTGGTTGAGGTCCTCGCGCTTGAGATAGATCTCCGCGCCGAGCTGCTGCGACAGCCGGCGCGCGTGATAGAGCCGCGACGGCCGGCCGACGTAGTCGGCGAGCAGCTGCTCGACCTCGGTCCAGAACGCGGCGTCGTCGCGCGCCGTGCGCCACGCGGCCTCGAGCTCGGTGATCGCGGGCATCAGCGTCTCGGCGACGTACTGGCCGCCGTACGGACCGAAGCGCCCGAGCACGGGCTGCGGCAGATCGTGGACCTTCATCCAGCTCCTCCGGAAGTTCCTCGCGCGGCGGCGAGGAACGCCGCGACCTTGTCGCGATCTTTGATCCCCGGCGCGACCTCGACGCCACTCGCGACATCGACGGCCCACGGTTGGACCTGCGCGACCGCGGCCGCGACGGTCGCCGGCGCGAGCCCGCCGGCGAGCACGATCTTGAGCTGTGGGAAGCGCGTGCGCGCCTCGCGGGCGAGCGCGTGATCGAACGTGGTCCCTGCCCCGCCGCGCCCTGGCACCGGCGCGTCGAGCAGGATCGCGTCGACCGGGTAGCGATCGAGCGCCAGGAGGTCGCGTGCGTCCCGCACCGCGATCGCCTTCCACACCGGGCGGTACAACACCTCGACGATCCGGCGGCACGTGTCGGGATCCTCGTCGCCGTGGAGCTGGATGATATCGAGCTCGACGCGCCCCGCGATCGCGAGGATCTCGTCGGGCTCGGCATCGACGAACACGCCGACCAGCTTGGCCGGGCCTGTCGAGCGCACGATGCCGGCGATCATCGGCGCGCGCTCCGGCGCGAGGTAACGCTTCGATCTGGGCCAGAAGTTGAGGCCGATGAAGTCGACGCCGGCCGACGCGACCGAGGCCGCGTCGTCGGGCAGCGTGACCCCACAGATCTTGACCAGCGTCACGCGAGCAGCTCCTGGAGCGCCGCGCCGGGCGAAGCCGCGCGCATCAGCTGCTCGCCGACCAGCACCGCATCGGCACCGGCGTCACCGAGCCGGCGGACGTCCGCGGCGGTCTTGATCCCGCTCTCGGCGACCAGCACGGTGCCCGCGGGCACGCGCTTCGCGATCCGCTCGGTCAGCGTCATGTCGATCTGGAACGTGCGCAGGTCGCGGTGGTTGACGCCGATCAACGTGGCCCGCGCGGCGAGCGCGCGATCGAGCTCGGCCTCGTCGTGGACCTCGACGAGCGCGTCGAGCCCGAGCCCGGCGGCGACCAGCACGCAAGCGCCGAGCTCGACCTCGCCGGCGGGGAACGCCGCCGCGATCAACAACACCGCATCCGCACCGGCCGCGCGCGCCTCGGCGATCTGCAGCGGATCGATGATGAAGTCCTTGCGCAGCAGCGGGAGCGCGCACGCCCGCCGGGCGCACCCGAGGTACGCGAGGTCACCATCGAAGTAGGTCTTGTCGGTCAGCACGCTGATCGCGGTCGCGCCGGCCGCCGCGTACTCGCGCGCGATCATGGCGGGGTCCGCGTTCGGCCGGATCGGCCCCGCCGAGGGCGAGGCTCGCTTGATCTCGGCGATCACGCGCACCGGCGCACCGGCGGGCCGGGCGAGCGCGGCGCGAAACGGACGCGGGTACGGCATCGCCTCGGCCGCCTCGATCACGGCGAGCCGGCGCTCGTTCGTGATGTCGGCGAGCTCGCGGCGCTTGGTCGCGAGGATCTGGGCCAGGATGTTGGCGGGGTCGATCACTCGACCCCCGCGAACTCGGCAGGACGCAGCGCGAGCAGCGCCCTGGGATCGGCATCGAGGGGCAGCTGGCTGACCTCGGCCCACAGGTGCAGGGCGAGCCGCGCGGCGCCGCTCTGCGTGGTCGCGACCGCGCGCTCGTACTGGATCGGCAGGTGATGAAGGTCGAACACGGGCTCGATCAGCTCGAGCCCGAGCGCGGCGGTCATCGCGGCGGCGCGCAGCACGGCCTCGAGTCGTTCCCCGTGATCGACCTGATGGCCGGCGAGCACCTTCTTGACGATCGCCGCGTTGAACGCCGCGTCACCACCGACGAGCCCTTCGGGATCGAGCTCGTCGACCCCGAACGTGCGTGGGGTGAGCAGCAGCGTGCGCAGCTCGCCGTCGTCCCATAGCGCGACATGGGTCTCGCCGCGCACCGCGACCTCGTCGAGGTCACCGGCGCCGTGGACGACCGCCGCGCGGCGCAACCCGAGCGCGCCGAGCGCCGACGCGACCGGCACGCACCACTCCTGCGCGTACACCCCGACGATCTGGTGCAGCACGCGCGCGGGGTTGGTCAGCGGCCCGAGCAAGTTGAAGATCGTCCGGGTGCCGAGCTCGCGGCGCGGGGCGCCGACGTGGCGCGTCGCGGCGTGGAACCGCGGCGCGAACGCGAAGCCGATCCGCGCGACGTGCAACGAGCGCGCGACGACCTCGGGTGCGGCATCGATCGCGACGCCGAGCGCCTCGAGCACGTCGGCCGAACCGCACCGCGACGACAGCGCGCGGTTGCCGTGCTTCGCGACCTTGCCGCCGGCCGCCGCGATCAAGATCGCCGCGAGGGTCGAGACGTTGATCGTGCCGGAGCCGTCACCGCCGGTGCCGCAGGTATCGATCGCGTCGTCGCCGCCGGGGAGCGGCACCGCGCGCGCGCGCATCGCGGTCGCGGCGCCGACGAGCTCGTCGACCGCCTCGCCCTTCGCGCGCAGCGCGACCAGGAACCCGCCGATCTGCGCCGGCGTCGCTTCGCCGTCCATGATCTGACCGACGACCTCGGCCATCTCGTCGCGCGCGAGGTCGTGCTTGCCGAGCGCCTTCGCGATCGCCTTGACGATCGGGGTCGGCGCGCTCACGACGCCATCCGCAGGAAGTTCGCGAGCAGCTGCTTGCCCGCGGTGGTCATGATCGACTCGGGGTGAAACTGCACGCCCTCGATCGGGTGATGCTTGTGTCGCACGCCCATGATCTCGTCATCCCAGGTCTTCGCCGTGACCTCGAGGCAGTCCGGCAACGACTCGGGGGCGATCACGAGCGAGTGATAGCGCGTCGCGACGAATGGGTTCTCGACCCCGGCGAACAGGCCCTTCTCGTCGTGGAAGATCTTCGAGACCTTGCCGTGCATCACGCGCGCGGCGCGCACGATCCGGCCGCCGAACACCTGACCGATGCTCTGGTGGCCGAGGCAGACCCCGAGGATCGGCACCGTGCCGGCGAGCGCGGAGATCACGTCCATCGAGATCCCGGCCTCGTTCGGCGTGCACGGTCCCGGCGAGATCACGATCGCGCGCGGTGCCCGCTCGCGGATCTGCTCGATCGTGATCGCGTCGTTGCGCTCGACCGTGACGTCAGCGCCGAGCTCGCCGAGGTACTGCGCGAGGTTATAGGTGAACGAGTCGTAGTTATCGACGAGCAGGACGTTCACGGGCGGACCTCGCCCGAGCAGGGCTCGGCGGTGCGAGCCATCGCGACGGCGCGCAGCACGGCGCGCGCCTTGTTGACGCACTCCTGATACTCGAGCTCGGGCACCGAATCGGCGACCAGGCCCGCACCCGCCTGCACGTAGATCGTATCGCCGGCCGAGACCAGCGTGCGGATCGCGATCGCCAGGTCCAGGTTGCCGGTGTAGCTGACGTAGCCGACCGCGCCGCCGTAGATGCCGCGCTGGTACGGCTCGAGCTCGTCGATGATCTCCATGGCGCGGATCTTCGGTGCGCCCGACAAGGTACCCGCCGGGAACGCCGCGCGCAGCACGTCGAGCCAGGTCTTGCCGGGCGCGAGCTCGCCGGTGACGTGCGAGGTCATGTGCATGACGTGCGAATAGCGTTCGATCACCATGTGCTCGACGACCTTGACCGTCCCGGTCGCCGCGACGCGCCCGACGTCGTTGCGGCCGAGATCGATCAGCATCAGGTGCTCGGCGCGCTCCTTGGGATCGGCGAACAGCTCCGCGGCGAGCCGCTCGTCCTCGGCGGTGGTCGCGCCGCGCGGCCGCGTGCCGGCGATCGGCCGGACCTCGACGCGGCCGTCGCTGAGCCGGACCAGGGTCTCGGGCGAGGCGCCGGTGACGCGGGCCTCGGGGAACTCGAGGTGGAACATGTACGGCGACGGGTTGATCACCCGCAGCGCACGATAGACGTCGAGCGGACGGGCGCCGGCCGCGGGCTCGGCGAACCGCTGCGACAGCACGACCTGGAAGGCATCGCCGGCGAGGATGTACTCCTTCACGCGATCGACCGCGGCGCAGTAGTCGGCCTGGGTGAACGACGACGGCGGTACGAGCTCGACCGGATCGCGCGGCAACTCGAGCACCGGCAGCGCGCGGCGCGGTGCGCGCAGCGTCGCGACGATCGCGTCGATCCGGGCGCACGCGCGGTCGTAGGCCTGGTCGGCCTTCTCGGGACGCGCGACGAACGGCGTCGCGACGACCTTCAAGGTCTGGCGCAAGTTGTCGAAGATCAGCAGCGTGTCGGTGATGACCATCGCGAGCGGCGGCAGGCCGAGCCCGGGCTTGGCGCGCGCCGGCACCTCCTCGAACGAGGCGACGCAGTCGTACGCGATCCAGCCGACCGCGCCGCCCCAGAACCGCGGCAGGCCGGGCACGTCGACCGGCTTCATGTCGCCGAGCACCTCGGCGAGCGCGCCGGTCGGATCGGGGGTCGGCCACGACGCGGTGCGCGGCGGGCCATCGCCATCGACGTCGTACCAGGTCGCGGTCGCGGTGCCGGCGCTCCACGTCACGACCGCGCGCGGCGCGACCCCGACGAACGAATACGCGGCCCAGGTCGCGCCCCCGACGACGGACTCGAGCAGGAAGCTGTGTTCGCCGGCTCCGAGCGCCGCGTACGCCGAGACGGGCGTATCGCCATCGGCGAGCAGCTCGCGGTAGACCGGGATCAGGTTACCGCGCGCGGCCGCCGCGACGAACTCCTCGCGACTCGGCGTATACACGCGGCGTTTATACCGCGGTATGAATCGGGCATGCACCCCTCCCTCGCCAAGACGCTCGCCGACGTCGACCCCGAAATCGCCGAGCTGATCGCGAACGAGGAGCGCCGCCAGCGCGACTCGATCCGGCTGATCGCCTCGGAGAACTACGTCTCGGGGGCCGTGCTCGCGGCGACCGGCTCGATCCTGACCAACAAGTACAGCGAGGGGTATCCGACCAAGCGCTACTACGAGGGCCAGAAGTTCATCGATCAGATCGAGCAGATCTGCATCGACCGCGCGAAGGCGCTGTTCGGCGCCGACCACGCGAACGTCCAGCCCTACTCCGGATCCCCGGCCAACCTCGCGGTCTACTTCGCGTTCCTCAAGCCGGGCGACACCGTGATGGGGCTCGGACTGCCCGCCGGCGGCCACCTGACGCATGGCTGGAGCGTCTCGATCTCCGGGAGCTACTTCCGCGCGGTCCAGTACGGGGTCCGCAAGGACACCCACCGCGTCGACATGGACGAGGTCCGCGAGCTCGCGCGCAAGGAGCGCCCGAAGCTGATCTGGTGCGGCGGGACCGCGGTGCCACGCACGATCGACTTCCCCGCGTTCGGCGAGATCGCGCAGGAGGTCGGCGCGGTGCTGGTCGCCGATATCGCGCACATCGCGGGCCTGGTCGCCGGCGGCGCGCATCCCTCGCCGGTCGCGATCGCGGACGTGGTCTCGACGACGACCCACAAGACGTTGCGCGGCCCGCGCGGCGGCATGCTGATGTGCAAGGCGGCGCACCAGAAGGCGATCGATCGCGCGGTGTTTCCCGGCCTGCAGGGTGGCCCGCACAACCACACCACCGCCGGCATCGCGGTCGCGCTGCGCGAGGCCGCGGCGGCGACGTTCAAGACCTACGCCGCGCAGATCGTGACCAACGCGAAGGCGCTCGCGGCGGCGATGATCGAGCACGGCTTCACGCTGATCACCGGGGGCACCGATAACCACCTGATCCTCGCGGACCTGACCTCGAAGAACATTCCCGGCAAGGTCGCCGCGAAGGCGCTCGACGCCGCCGGCATCGAGCTCAACTACAACTCGATCCCGTTCGACCCGCGCAAGCCGTTCGATCCCTCGGGCATCCGGATCGGCACCCCGGCGGTCACCAGCCGCGGCATGAAGGAGCCGGAGATGAAGCAGATCGCGGCATGGATGGCGCAGGTCGTGGCCGCGCCGGCGGAGACCGCGGTGCAGGCCAGGATCGCCGGCGAGGTCCGCGAGCTGTGCGCGAAGTTCCCCGCGCCGGGCCTGTTGATCTAGCGGCGCGACTTCGGCTTCGCGGCGCGCTGCTTGGCAGGCGCGGCCTTCTTGGCGCGGAGCGCGACGATCTTGTCGAGGATGCGATGCGCGACCTCGGCCTTGGCGCCGGCCGGCACCTCGGTGACCCCGGCGCGGTCGACGAGATGGACGTGGTTGGTATCGACCGCGAACCCCGAGCCGGGCTCCGCGACGTCGTTCGCGACGACCAGATCGCACTGCTTGGTGACGAGCTTGGCCTGCGCGTTCGCGATCACGTCGTGGGTCTCGGCGGCGAACCCGACCAGGAGCGGCGTCCTGCCCTTGCGCCTGGCGCCGAGCGTCGCGAGCAGATCGGGATTTGCGACGAGATCGATCTGCATGGTCTTGCCGGTCGCGCCGCGCTTGATCTTGTGGTCGGCGACCTTCGCGGGCCGATAGTCGGCGACCGCCGCGGTCATCACGACGACGTCGGCGTCCTTGACCGCGCTGTCGAGCGCCCACTGGAGCTGGGCGGCGCTCTCGACGTGCGAGGTCGTCACGCCGACCGGTGGCGCGACGCCGCTCGGGCCGAAGATCAACCGAACCTCGGCGCCGCGGCGCTGCGCGGCGGCCGCGATCGCCGCGCCCATCTTGCCGGAGCTGCGATTACCGACGAACCGGACCGGGTCGATCGGCTCGTAGGTCGGGCCGGCGGTGACGACGATCTTCACGCCGGCCAGGTCCTGCGCGGACAGCACGTGCGCGGCGGCCTCGGCGATGTCGGCGGGCTCGGCGAGCCGGCCCGGACCGGTCCATCCGCACGCGAGGAAGCCCTCGCCCGGCGCGACGATCTGGTAGCTCGCGACCTCGCGCAGCGTGGCCAGGTTGCGCTGGGTCAGCGCGTGGTTCCACATGTTGACGTTCATCGAGGGCGCGAGCAGCACCGGCGCGCGGGTCGCGAGCGCGATCGCGGCGACCGCGTCGTCGGCCATGCCCGCGGCGAGGCGCGCGCACAGATCCGCGGTCGCGGGCGCGATCACGACGAGGTCGGCGGCGTCGGCGAGCTGGATGTGGCCGATCTTCTCCTCGTCGGTGAGCGAGAACAGATCGGTGAACACCGGGCGCCGGGTCAGCGCCTGGAACGTCATCGGCGTGATGAAGTGCTGCGCGCGCGGCGTCATCGCGACGTCGACGATCGCGCCCGCCTTATCGAACAGCCGGACCAGCTCGGCGGCCTTGTAGGCCGCGATGCCACCCGCCACGCCGACGACCACGCGAGCACCGCGGAGAGGATGAGCAGGGTCGCGGGGAGCACGGTCGGTCCTGGGTCCGGTGGTCACACGGCCACTCTACCTCGCGGCGACCGCCACGCGGGCCGGCGCCGGCTCGCTCGGCCGCCGCGGCTCGGTCCGGGCCTGCAGCATCGGCGCGAACGCATCGCGATAGAAGTATGCGAGCGCGACCTCGAGCCCGACGAGGATGATCGGCAGCGGCAACCCGGCCGGCTCGAGCTGGATGTGGAACCACGTGATGCCGACGAGGATCGGCGCGAGGAGCGTCAGCGCGAGCGGCACGAGCCGGTTGCCGATCAGCAGGAGGCCGCCGGTGATCTCGATCGTCTTGATCAGGCCCATGTACTTCGCGCCGATGAACGGCCCCATGAACGCGATCACCTCCGGCGGCATGCTCTTGGGCTGCGGCAGAAAGCCGAGGAAGTAGTTGAGGCCGAACACCACGAAGGCGAGGCCCAGAAGGGTGCGGAGAACGCCGGGAATCCGTTGCATGCCCACACCATGGGACTGTTGCTCGACATGCACTAGTCTCAACGATGACAACGCGCTATTGTCCGCACAGCATCAATGGACCTCAACCGCGCCACCACGTTCGTGAAGGTCGTCGAGAGCGGCGGCTTCACGCGCGCCGCCGAGACGCTCGGCCTGCCGCCATCGTCGGTCAGCCGCAGCGTCGCGAAGCTCGAGGAGGATCTCGGCATCACGCTGCTCGAGCGGACCACGCGCAAGGTCGCGCTGACCGATGCCGGCCGCGCCTACTTCGAGCGCGCACGTGATGCGCTCGCCGGGCTCGAAGAAGCGAACGCGCTCGCGCTCGATGCCGCGCGCGAGGTCCACGGACTCGTCCGCGTCGCGGTGCCGCTCGACTTCGCCGCGAAGCTCGGCTGGTTGTTCGCTCGGTTCGCGCACGCCTACCCGCGGATCCGTCTCGAGGTCACGTTCACGAACAGCGGCGCCGAGCTCGTCGGCGATGTCGTCGACCTCGCACTCGCGAGCGGCAAGCTGCCTGACTCGTCGCTGGTCGCGCGCCGGCTCGGCAATGCGGTCAATCAGCTCTACGCGGCGCCGAGCTATCTCGCCGAGCACGGCACGCCGCGCGTGCTCGCCGACCTCGCGAAGCACGATGGCGTCGTGATGCGCGCGATCGCGGGTGAAGCGCGCTGGGAGCTGCTCGGCCCCAAGGGCCTCGAACGCGTCGACATCCCCGCCCGTCTCGTCGGCGATCACATCCAGCTCGTGATCGACGCGACGCTCGCCGGCCTCGGCATCGCGCAGCTCGCCACGTTCTTCGCCGAGCCGCACGTCGCCGCCGGCGCGTTGAAGCTACTGCTGCCCCGCTACTCCGCCGAGTCGCCGCTGCACGTGCTGACGCACGCGTCCCGCCACCTGCCCCGCCGCGTCGCGCTCGTTCGCGACTTTCTCGCCGAGGGCCTGACCTCGAGCTGCAAGGCGCACGGCGCGCTCAAATGAGCTTGGTCGCGACGTACTTGAAGTTGGTGTAGTCATCGAGCCCGTGGCGCGAGCCCTCACGGCCGAGGCCCGAGTGCTTGACGCCCCCGAACGGGGCTTGCGCGGTCGAGACCAGGCCCTCGTTCATGCCGATCATGCCGGCCTGGAGCGTCTCGGCGGCGCGGGACTGCGAGGCACCGTCGCGGGTGTAGACGTACGCGACCAGGCCCATGTCGGTGTCGTTCGCAAACGCGAGGCACTCGGCGGCATCCTTGCCGGTGCGCAGCGTGACGACCGGGCCAAAGATCTCTTCGCGCCAGATGTCCATCTCGGGCGTGATGTTCGCGAGCACGATCGGCGCGACGAGGCGCGAGGTCGGCCGCGCGCCGTGGAGGAGCTTCGCGCCCTGCGCGAGCGCATCGTCCACGAGCTTGCCGACCTTCGCGACGGCCTTGTCGTCGATCAAGGGGCCGAGGTCGGTGGCGGCGTCGAGGCCGCGGCCGGTCTTCAACTTCGCGATCTGGGCGATGAACCGCTTCGCGAACTCGTCGGCTACCGGCGCCTCGACGATGAACCGGTTCGCGGCGACGCAGCTCTGCCCGGTGTTGCGGAACTTCGCGATCATCGCGCCGGTGACCGCGGCGTCGAGGTCGGCATCGCGCAGCACGACGAACGGCGCGTTGCCGCCGAGCTCCAGCGAAATGCGCTTGAGGTCATCGGCCGACTGGCGCACGAGATCCTGACCGACCCGCGTCGAGCCGGTGAAGCTGACCTTGCGGATCGTCTTCGCGGCGAAGAACTGATTGCCGATCCGCTGGTGCTCGGTACCGGTCACGACGTTGACGACGCCCGCAGGTACGCCGGCCTCGTGACAGAGCTGCGCGATCGCGATCGCCGACAGCGGGGTCTGCGCCGCGGGCTTGCACACGACGGTGCAGCCGGCGGCGAGCGCGGCGCCGAGCTTGCGGGTCAACATCGCGTACGGAAAGTTCCACGGCGTGATCAACGCGCACGGTCCGACCGGCTCGCGGGTCACGGTGATCCGGCCGTCGGCGCGGCTCGACGGAATGGTCTCGCCGTAGATCCGCTCGGCCTCGCCGGCGAACCAATGCAGGAAGCTGGCCGCGTAGTTGACCTCGGCGACCGATTCCTTGAGCGCCTTGCCGTTCTCGCGCGTGCAGAGCTCTGCGAGCCGCGCCTCGTCGCGCGCCATCAAGGCTGCGACTTTCGCGAGGAATTGCCCGCGCTCCGGAGCCGGCCGCGCGCGCCAGGCGACGAACGCGCGGCCTGCCGCCGCGATCGCGCGATCGACCGTTGGCGCGTCGCAGTCCGAGACCTCGGCGATCAGCGCGTTGTCGAACGGATCATGGACCGCGAAGCGCTTCTCGGTCCGCACCCACGCGCCAGCGATGTAGGCGTCATCTGCGAGCTCCATCCACGATTACTACCGCGCGAGTGATATGAACGCACCTATGAGCTCCGAACGGTCGCGCGTGGTCTTGATCTTCGTGGCGATCACCGCGCTCGCGGTGGGTGGCGGGTACTACTTCTTCAAGGTCTACTCCCCCGCGCAGACCCGGCAGGCAGCGCGAGCAGAGATCACGCGCTGGGAACAGCGCTTCACGGCGGTGCGCGATTGCTTGCTCGGCCCCACGCCGGGCTCGCAGAAGACCAGCGAAGCGCTCGCGATCCGCGAGATGACACCCGATCCGTGGAACCGCAGCGCGTGCACGCCGTTGATCGGTAAGCTGTCGCGCGGCGACGAGCCCGATACCGGGATCAAGGAGGTCGAGGTCGCGTGGGTCGAGCTCGACAAGGCCGCGGGGAGAGCTGCCTCCGCGTTCGCGACTCACGTCATGAGCGCGACGACGCTCAAACAAGATCCGCTGCCCGCCGCGCTCGACGAGCTCGACGCCGCGCGCACCGCGCTGCGCGAGGCCGCCGGGATGCCCGGGCTCGAGCAAGCCGGCAAGCCGCTGCGCGCCGCGACGATCGTCCCGATCACCGACGGCGACGCGACGATCAACAAGCTCGAGGTCCAGACCAAGCCCTCGGCGCACGGCATGATCGTGTTCGGTACGTCGCGCAAGGGTCGCGATGTCGAGATCGTGTTGCGCACCGGCATGGCCCCGATCGTCGCGCCCGCGACCGGCCTCTTGCGCGCGGTGCCCGACGTCACGTGGGGTGCGGTCGCGGCAGCGGACCGCGTCCAGTTCGGCGCGATCGACGACAACGGCGTGATGACGACGCCCGCCGAGCAACAGGTCGCGAATGCGCAGATCGACGCGATCGTCGGCGCGCGCACCCACGGCGCGATCGTCTACACCACCGACAAGCAGCTCGAGATCGGGCGGATCGGCGCCGGCGCCACGCCGGGGACGCTCGCCGCGACGTGGGAGCCGCCGATCGCGGCGAGCGCGATCGAGACCGCGATCGATGTCGATGGCCGCGCCGCGATCGTGTGGCGCGATGACAAGCAAGCGCACGGCAGGATCGTCGCCGGCGGTGCACCCGGCGTGCCGCCCGCGGCGGCGAGCGGCACGCCCGCGGTCGAGCTCGGCGACAACGCGCTCGGCGCGATCTGCCTGACCGACGACCGGGCGTGGATGTCGACCGGCACCGGCGTGTTGGCGTTTGGCGGCGGCAAGCCGCTCGTGATGCGCGCGAATCCGTTCTTCGTCTTGATGGGCTGCACGAACGACGCGGTGCTGTTGCGCTCCCTCGATCCGAACAAACCGTTCCTGGTGTGCACCGATGACTGCCGGACCGTGAACCTGCCGACCGGTGCGCCGGCGCTCGCGACCGCGACCGCGGTCGGCGGGAAGCTCGTCGCGATCGCGTCGCATGGTGGGGTCCTCGGGGTCTGGCGCGAGGGCGCCGGCGTCGAATTTTTCGGATTGCCCGAGGTGGCAGATCCGGTGATGGCGCAGGAGTGGCCGGCGATGGCGATGACCGATGGCAAGGTGATCGATGTGCTGGCGCGCGGCGCGAAGGGGTTCGTCGTGATCCGGATCCCCGCGACGTAGCCGCACGGGAGGCAGCGATCGGTCAGAGCGACGAGGCGAGTGCGCGGGTCTCGAGGAGGTTGTCCTCGATCGAGCAGTAGGTCCAGCCGCCGTAGCGACCGACCGAGTGCACGTCATGGGATGACAGCAGCGCTTTGAGGCGGGCGGTCTCGGCGAGCGAGCGCCGGGTGATGTGGACGTAGGCCGGATCGAGCACGACGTGGTGATGCGCGATCAGGTGTTGCGTGGTGATGATGCCTTCGCGGCGCAGGTCGTCGAGCACGCGCGCCCGGACCGCGTCGACATCGAACGTCGTGGTGTTCGCGGCGCCGATCTCGACGTAGAGGCTCATGCGGCCGCGCTCGGTGCCGAGAATGTTGTCGTACCAGCCGACGCGGTAGAACACGTCGGCGCGATCGGGGAAGTACATCCAGTGGACGTCGTCGCGACCCTTCGCGTCGAAGCCGAGGTTGAACACCAGCACGCGGTTCGACGTGAACGCCGCCGCGTCGTGCGCGATCCCGCACAGCTGCGCGAGCGCCGGCAGCGGCGCGGAGCTGACGAGTCGGCCGAACTCGATCACCCGCTTGGGGGTCGTCACGGTCCGCGCGTCGAGATCGATCGCGGTCACCGGCTCGCCGCAGGCGACCGAATCGGCCGGCAGGTCGCGGAGCAGCGCGTGGATGTAGCGGATAGCGCCGCCGGCGGGATACGTGAACGTCGCGTTGTAGCCGTGCGCGCGCGTGCCCGGGCGCATGTTCGCGATGATGTCGGCGAGGTCGGCGTGCGGGAAGAACCGTCCCATCGCGTCGGCATCGAGCGAGTCGAGCTCGGTCGCGTAGAGCTTCTCGTTGTACGGGCGCAGGAACTTGTCCGTGATCCCCTTGCCGAGCCGCGCGTACAGCATCTCCCCGAACGAACGCGGCGGTGCGGCCGGCTCGCCTGCGGGCAAGAAGAACAGCTCGGTCAGGCACTCGAGGAACTCGGGCAGGGGCAGCTGGTGGATGTGCTTCTGGAACGGAAAATCGAGATCGCGGCCGGCATAGCGGATCTTCGCGACCCGCTCGACGGTGCGGACCTCCTCGCCGGGCATGCGGTCGCGCAGCCACTGCTCGATGTCGGGGTGCTTGAAGTGAAAGAAGTGGCCCGAGTAGTCCCACACGAAGCCGGCCTGCTCGACGGTGCGGCAGTAGCCGCCCGGCTCCGCCTCGCGCTCGAGCACGATCACGCGCGCCGCCGGATCGCGCGCGCGCCAGTAGTTCGCGAACCCCAGGCCCGACACGCCGGCGCCGATGCAGACGACGTCGGCGCGCAGGGTCACTTCAGCCTCGCGAGCTCGCTCGTCAGGATCCTCCGGGCGATCGCGATCGCGCAGCCGTACGTGCTCTCCATGCCGAAGTACGACAGCGACTTCGACAACAGGCTCTGGCGCCGCGAGTACGGCGTATCCGACGCGTAGTGGATGACACCGAGCTCGAGCGTGCGCGACGTGTGATCGACGAGCGACACGATCTCGTCGGTCGGATGGCGCTTCGGCTCGGTGATCTCGTAGGCGGCCGACAGGTACGGGCCGCCCTCCATCTCCATCACCGTGTAGCCCTCGCGATAGAACACGTCCATGTAGTCGCGATTCTGCAAGAACGCCGAGCGCACCGTCAGCGCCTTCTGGTTATCGAGCACCGTGCCGTGACGCATGAACGGCTGGACGTCCGCCGCGGTGAGCGCGTTGTGGAACAGGTAGGTGTTCGACGAGTGCTCGTCGTGCACGACCTTCGAGATCATGACGTCACCGACGCGCCCGTTGAGGGTCGCGGCCTTGCCCATGATGTAGATGCCACGCAGCTCGTCGACGCCGAGCGCGACCGACGACAGGTGGTGGAACGCGGCCATCCCGAGCGGGTAGTCGATGTTGATGATCACCGCGTCGCTGTTCACGATCCGCTCGATGCCGGGCACGCGCACGCGCGGATCGAGGCGCTCCGGTTTCAGCTTGCCGAGCTCGATGACCTGCGCGTCGACGTCGATCTTGCCGGGCGACATGATCGAGTGCAGCCCGGAGGCGAGATCCCACGCCTGGACATCGTCCATGCGATCCTTGGCGGGGACCGCCTCGTGCCCCGTGGTGTCGCGCCCGCCCGCGGGCTCGTGGATGAACGCGCGCAGCGCGAAGTACAAGATGTTCGTCGCGAGCGATTCGTCGTGGGCGGCGATCGCTTCGTCGTAGCGCGGCGCGAGGTTCTCGAAGTTGCGGCGGCGCAGGAACTCGACGATCTCCTCGCGGTGGGCGAGCGCGTAGCCGCCGAACATGTTCGCCAGCGAGTGGCTGTTCGACGACACGAAGTAGATCGGGCGCCCGGGCGGCACGCGCGGGGCGATCGCCTGCCACCACCGGGCCGCTTGCCGCTGGTACTCGCGCTGCGAGCCATCGAGCAGGCGAACGAACAGGTCGCAGTCGTGACTGATCATGTCGCCGAGGATCGCGCTCGAGCTCGGCCCGAGCGCGCCGCGCAGGCGTGCGACCCCGGCGTCGTCCGTGCCGAGCGCCGCGGCGAGGCCGGCGTCGTCGGTGACGTCCTTGGTGCGGTTGATCAGCAGCCGGTCGCGGAGCTTGTTCCACTCGATCTGATACGCGGTGACGATCGGCACCAGATCGTCGATATCCGAGCCCGAGGCGATGAACACGGCGAGGGTCTGCTTGCCATCCCAGCGCAGCGGGCGGCGGCGACCGCGGGTACGGACGACCTGCCACGACCCGATCGGATAGCCGGCCTCGGCGAACTGCGCGAGGCTCTGCCCTAGGACGATCCGCCGGATGCTCGGCATACAGTCCGGGAGCCGGCCCGCCGAGTACGCGAACGCCGCGAGATCCGGCTCGGGCTCCTCGGCACCGAGGTGCAGGCTCGAGCGCGAGTACAGGTGCGCCTCCTCGAACGCGCGGACGCGAACGTCCCCCGAAGCGCGCAAGAGCGAATAATAGGTACGGATGTAAAGGTCGATCTCGTCGCTCGTAGCGCGAGGCGGCTGGCGGTCCACGGCCCGACAGTAGATCACCTATCGGGCGGGAGCGCTTTTCCTGGCGCCCGGTTGATGCTAACCAAGGGGCCCTAAACGAGGTCCATTTGAGCAAGGAAGAGCTAGTCCATCTCGACGGCGAGGTCATCTTGATTGCGAAAGGCGGTAACTTTCGGGTCAAGCTCGACAACGGCCACGAGGTGCTCGCGAAGCTCGCCGGGAAGGTTCGCCGGCACCGCATCCGCGTCGTCCTGGGCGATCGCGTGACCGTCGCGGTGTCGCCGTACGATCCGACCCGCGGGTTCATCGTGTACCGCCAGCGCTAGCTGCTAAGCTTCCGGGTAGATGGCGCCTCCCCCGCTCGGGCCGCTCTACGTCGGAATCGATCTCGGAACGACCAACTCCGCCGCGGCCGTATTCGACGGCGAACGCGTATCGGTCGTTCGTAACGCGCAAGGCGCCACGGTCACGCCGTCGGTCGTCCGCATCGACAAGCAGGGCCGCACGACGGTCGGCACGCGCGCGCGCCGGTTCATCGAGCAAGATCCCACCAACACCGCCGCCGAGTTCAAGCGCCTGATGGGCACGGACCGCGCGATCGAGTTTCCGGCCGCGGCCACCCGCAAGAAGCCCGAGGAGCTGTCGGCGGAGATCTTGAAGGCGCTCCGCCAGGACATCCAGGACCAGCTCGGGGTCACCGTCGAGCGCGCGGTGATCTCGGTCCCGGCGCTGTTCGAGCTGCCGCAGAGCGCGGCGACCTCGGAGGCCGCCCGGCTCGCGGGGTTCCAGCGGGTCGAACTGCTGCAGGAGCCGATCGCCTCGGCGCTCGCGGCCGGCTGGAGCGCCGACGATGACGGCGGCGGGACGTGGCTGGTGTTCGATCTCGGCGGCGGCACGTTCGACGCATCGTTGCTCGAGACCCGCGACGGCCTGCTCCGCGTCGTCGGCCACGACGGCGACAACTTCCTCGGCGGCCGCGACTTCGACTGGGTGATCACGGAGCACCTCGCCGCGCAGCTCTCGGTCGTCCCGAGCCGCAAGAACGCCGAGCACGCGGGGGCGCTGCGCGCGCTCCGGCTCGCCGCCGAGGACGCCAAGATCGAGCTCTCGCGTGGCGATCGGGCCCAGGTCACGCTCGCCCAGCCCCTCGTGATCGACGGTCAGGACGTCGAGGTCGATCTCGAGCTGTCGCGCGCGACGGTAGAGCGGCTGTGTACGCCGCTCGTCGATCGCGCGCTCGAGGTGTGCGTGCGGCTGCTGCAGGCCAACGGCCTCGGGCCCGGCAAGCTCGCGAAGCTCGTGCTCGTCGGTGGTCCGACGGTGATGCCGATCGTGCGCCAGCGGGTCGCCGCCAGGCTCGAGGCGCCGATCGCGGAGGGCCACGATCCGATGACGCTGGTCGCCCAGGGCGCCGCGCTGTACGCGGCGACCGCCTCGCTCGACGGCCGCGCCGCCGGAGTGGCTCCGCCTACCGGTTGCCAGGTGTGGCTGCAGTATCCGGCGGTGTCGTCGGATCTCACGCCGCACGTGGTCGGCAAGGTCATCGGGCCGCACGGCCAAGGAGACCTGAACGCTACGCCGTCGCGGATCAAGCTCGTGCGCACCGACGGCACGTGGAGCTCTCCCGAGGCGACGGTCGCGCCCGACGGCACGTTCGTGATGAGCGTGACGCTGTTGCCGCGGCGCGCGTGCACGTTCGAGCTCGTCGCGACCCACGGTGGCGAGCGGATCGCGGTCTCGCCGCCCGCGATCACGATCGTGCAGGGCCTGACGATCGGCGACCCGCCGCTGTCGCGCACGCTCGGCGTCGCGCTCGCGAACGGCCACGTCCAGACCTACCTCGAGCGCGGCGCACCGCTGCCGGCGCGGCGCACGTTCACCCATCACACCGTCGAGACCGTCGCGCGCGGCTCGAAGGATAGCGTGTTGCGCATCCCGATCGTCCAGGGTGAGATGAGCCAGGCGCACCTGTGCCGCCTCGTCGGCACGCTCGACATCGGCGGCGATGTCGTGACCGAGACCGTGCCGACCGGCTCGGCGGTCGAGGTCACGATCGAGCTCGATCGCGGCGGCCGGCTCGCCGCGCGCGCGCTCGTGCCGGTGATCAACCAGGTGTTCGAGCACGTCGCGCACCTGCTGGTGCCAGATGCCGCCCCCGAGGCGCTCGACGCCTCGATCCGCGACCTCCGCCGCCAGCTGATGGACCTGCGCACCGACGCGTTCCGCCACGGGCTCACCCACGTGATCGAGAAGCTCGACCACCTCGAGGCCCGGTTGTCGGAGGCCGAGCGCGATATCGATGCGGCGCACGGCGGCGATGCCGATGCGGCGCAACGTGCCCGCCGCGCACTGCTCGACGTCGACGCGACGATGGCGGAGGCGGATCTCGCGCGCAAGTGGCCCGAGCTCGAGGCCGAGGCCCGCTCGCTCGCGATCGCGGCGTCGTCGACGGTCGGCTTGCACGGCAGCGATGCCGAGCGCGCGTTGCTCCAGGAGGTGCTGGCCGCGATCGACAAGGCGCGCCGAGACAAGGATGCGGCCGAGCTCGAGCGCCAGATGCGGCTCGCGCAGCGACTGTCGTCGGCGGCGTTCAACCGCACCGCCGAGGCGTGGGAGTGGTACTTCGAGAGCGCCGCATCGGAGGTGTCGAGCGCGACCGATCTGCCGCGCGCGCACAAGCTCGTCACCGAGGGCAAGCAAGCCGTCGATCGCGGCGATACCGAGTCGCTGCGCAAGATCGTCAAGGCGCTGTGGAACCTGCTCCCCGAGGACAGCGAGTCGCGCAAGCGCGGCTTCGATTCGGGGGTGCGGTGAACCAGATCGCCGAGAATCCGTTCTTCGTGCTCGCGATCTCCGTCGACGCGAGCCGGATCGAGATCGAGCGCGAGGCCACCAAGCTGCTCGGCATGCTCGAGCTCGACTTCGCCGGCGCGAAGAGCTACGCGACCCCGCTGGGGCCCCGCCCGCGCACCACCGAGTCCGTGCGCGCCGCGGTCGCCGCGCTCCGCGATCCGTATCAGCGCCTCGTCGCCGAGCTGTGGGCGCGCCACGCGCCGGCGACGACCTACGTGCCGGTCGAGCCCGAGACCTCGCCGGACGTCAGCCACGACGGTGCCCGCCGCGCGCTGGGGTGGAGGCCGTAGGCCATGTACGCCCTGCCGTTCATCGTGTTCATGCGGCTGCACCGCGCGGCGCTGGACGCGCGCCGCAAGGACCGCACGTGGAAGTTCCTCGGCTGGTCGGCGGTCTCGGGCGTGATCGCGGCCCTGCTGATCGGCTGCCTGCTGTTCGCGACGGTCGTGTTGTTCGCGACCGGCCTGTGGTGGCTCGCGATCCCGCTCGTCGCGCTGTTCGCGATCCCGGTCGCCGGCTCGCTGATCACCCGCCACGCACTCGTGCCGCTCGGCCTGTACAAGACCGCGTTCTGGGTCGGCCACTTCACGTCGATCGAGGACAGCGACGCGATGGCCCTCGTGTTCGCGGCATGGGCGCTGTCGCACCGGCCCTCGACCGCGGGCGAGGTGTGGATCGCCGCGCGCCGCGATCGCCGCCGCCCGCTCGGCGATGCCGAGGTCGTCACCACCGCCCTGCTCGCCTCCGCGCGCGGTGATGCCGCCGGTGCGCGCCAGTTGATGCGGTCGACGCTCGATCTCGTCGAGGTCCACCCCGCCGTCCGCGAGCTCGCCGGGGAATGGCTCGCCTGCGATGACGCCGAGCGCGGCGCGTGGCACGAGCTCGCGGCCGATGCGGCCGCCGCGCGGTTTCCGGCGACCGCGCTGACGTTCTTGCTCGAGGGCGTCGCCGCACAGCGCACTGCCGCGCCCAGTGCCCCGAGCGCCGTCGCGCTCTACGCGCGCTGGATCTTCGCCCCGCATCGCCGCGCCACCGCGCAATGGCTCGCGCCCGCGCCGGCCGCGGCCGTCCAGAGGGTCGAGACCGTCGTCGAGACCGGCGAACCCGCCCCGGAGCGCGCGCCGCTGCCGCGCGCCGTCGCCGCCCACCTCCACCTCGCGCGCAAGGCCACGGCCGGCGAGCTCGCCGACGCCGTCGGCGCCTGGGACGCCGCGCTCGCCGACGCCGCGACCCGCACGTGGATCGCCCGCCGGGCGCTCGAGCTCGACGCGCCACTCGGCGCCGCCGAGCGCGCGCTCGTCGACGTCACCCGCGCGGTCACCGACGAGCTCGCCACGATCGCGGATGGCGCGAAGCTCGGCGCTCCGAGCGGCCGCGGCCGGGTCGGCGGCGAGCTCGCCCGCCGGCTGCGCCACGGCAGGCTCGACGCGCTCGAGCAAGGCTTCTCGCGCTGGGAGGCACGCAGCACCAGCGGCCAGGCGCTGCCGCCGATCGACGAGTGGCGCGAGTGGATCGCGCTCCGCGCGCAGTACGACGCCGCGGTCACCGCGGGCGGCCTCGACCTGCGCCGGCTCGCGTTCCCGCACGCGTACAAGATGGGCAACAGCATGTCCGCGTGGCTGTGGAACACGCGCAACGAGTACGCGCTGTCGCACGCGATCTTCACGTGGCTGCTCGGCGAGGCGCTCGCCGTCGGCGATACCGAGGCGATCGACATGCTGACCCGCAACTCGCGGCTCGCGGTCTCGACCCGCACCGGCCGCGTCGAGTTCCCGAACAGCTGAGCGCTGCCAGCCACGGGATGGTGCGTTCGGCCTCGCCGCACGCCCGTTTGTCCCGATCGCGGTCGCGCGGTAGAACCCAAGCATGCGACGACGAGCAGCCACCGTGCTCTACGCGCTCGCGCTGATCGCCGTCGTGGTCAGCGTGGACGTGCTCTGGTTCAGGAACCGGTTCTGGGAACGGCTCGTGATGAACGTCGGGATCGTCCTGGTGTTCTCCGCATTCGGCCTGAAATTCCTCAGGAAGCCACGAGCGCAGCCTCCGCGATCCGGTGTGGAGACCACGGAAACCCCGGATCCACGCGCGTGATTCGCGAGCGGCCGGGCGCACGTCGCGACATCGCTGATCGATGGGTCAGTGCTTCGACCAGTCGCAGCCGAGCTCGTCCTGGGTGATGTGACAGCGCAGGCACATCCGGCGATTGCCGCGATCGAGGGCCCGGCAGCGCGACGAGCCGCGCCAGCCGACCGGGTGCGGCGACGCGTGCGCGCTCCCCGGCTGGGCGCTGTGACACGTCAGGCAATCCTCTTCGCGGTGGCACGACGTACACGTCGTGATGTTGCGGCGCGCCTCCTGCGCGTGGAGGTTCGGGCCCGCGTTCGGCGACGCCCAACCGATCGGATGGAAGCGCTTGCTCGGATCGATCTCGTTGAACTGCGAGCCGGCGCGCGTGCCGACGCCGGAGCGCTCGTGACACGCGACGCAGAACGACTCCGAGCGGTGGCACGCGGAGCAGTCCTTGCCGCGCTTGGCGTCGATCACGTGGAGCGCGAGGTAGTTGCCGGGGTGAAAGTCCGCCGGCTTGATGACGCCCTGGTGACACGCGACGCACTCCGAGCGGTCGTGGCACGCAGTGCACGTGTTGCCCGCCTGCCGCGCTTCCTGCGTGTGGGCGGTCGCGAAGCCGGGGCCGTGCTGATCGCCGAGGCCGTCGCGGCCGGGGACCAGGCTGCCTTGCTCGAACCGGGTCTCGAGCAGGCCGCCGAGCTTCGCGAGGTGACAGTCGGTGCAGTGGCGCTCCTCCTCACCATCCTTGTGGCAGGTCAGGCACGACGCCATCGTCGGCAGCTGCTTGGTCGTCGCGAGATCGACGTCGCGCACGCGGTGGCAGGTCTCGCACGTGGTCTGCGCGTGCTGCGCGTGGGCGAACTTGAGCGGTGGCGGCGTCAGGTAGGTCTGTTGCACGACCGCACCGGCGGTCCAGCCCGGGTGACATGCGGCGCACGCGGCAGTCGGGGTCACCTGCTTCGCCGGATCCGCGCGATCGATCGGGTGGCACGCACGGCACTGGGTCTCGGTCGGGAGCAGGTTGTCGACCGCGGATTGCGACGAGCTCGCGTCCGGATGACACGCGGAGCACGCGGCGCCACGCGCGAGGTGCTTCTGGTGCGAGAAGATCAGCGGCAGGCGCTGCAGCGGATAGACCACCGGTGACCAGTCGGCATCGTCCGGTGGGGGTGGTGCCGGCTGCGCGGCGACGACCACGCACAAGCCGATCAACCACAACAGCACGATCCTCGCCTTCATCGCTCAGGGCTCCGGGAGGAAGGCGAGATCGAACACGGCGATCGCGCGGGTTTGCAGGGCGTGGATGGCGTCGTGATCGCCCTCGGCGATCAGGTGGATCGCGACCGAGTCGGCGACCCGCCACGTGGTCGAGAAGTTCGCGGAGGTCGTCACGTAGCGCGCGGCGAGCACGGTCGAGGTCGGATCCTCGGCGACCGCGAGCACGATCACGCGACCGCGCAGCCACACCTGCTCGGTGCCGCGCCACTGGGCCTGCGCGGTGCCACCGATCCGTCGACCGCCGTAGCCGGTATCGGCGAGCGCGTCGAGGCCACCACGCCAGCCCGCGCCGAGCACGCGCTGCACGCCGGCCTCGCCGCCGCCCGCGAACGAGGTGGTGTCGTCCTCGTGCGCGTAGCGGCGCAACCACGCATCGGCGGTCGCGCGCCAGGCGCCCTTGTCGCCGTAGCGATAGCCGAGCCGGGCGTCGGTCGTCGGCTCGAGCGAGAACGCGTTGAAGATCGAGTCGCCGTCGAACGTCGGGTAGTAGTACTCGACCGCGGGCTCGAGCACGTGCTCGCCGCTGCGCAGCCGCACGCCGGCATCGGCGCGATCGAACGCGGCGTGCAGGATCGAGTAGCGCGCGTCGCCGTACGGCTCGATCGCGAGGTCGCCGGCGGTGAAGGCAGCGTGCGCGCGCGCGTACAGCCGCTCCTCGTCGACACCGGTCGCCGGCGCCTGACCGAGCTCGTCCGGATACAGGCCGAGGTCGGGGTTGTTCAGCCGGTTGACGTCGCCGATCAGCCCGACGGTCTCGCTCCAGGTCCGGCGATAGCCCACCTCGGCGCCGAAGTGCTTGGTGTGCGTGGTCGCGAGCGTGACCCCGACGGTCGGCTGGCTGACGTCGCGCTGCGGGCAGTACTCGTAGTCGCTCGACAGCGCCGAATTCGCGATCATCCGGTTGCGATCGATCAGCTGCCACGAGCCGGTGCCCGGCGTCGGACCCTCGACGTACTCCTGGCACCCCGCACCCGAGGTGCCGTCGAGCTCGTACGACGTCACGCCGAGCGGCGAGCTGGCGCGCACGCGGAGTCCCGCCGAGGCGGCAATCGCGATCGGCACGACCGCGTCGGGCATCTGATAGCGCGCGGTGCCGCCGTCGATGCCGGTCGTGCCCCAGCCGTCGTCGGCGAGCACGCGGCCGAGCTGGACCATCAGGCGATCGTCGGCGAGGCCGTCGAGCTGCAGGAAGCCGTACATCAGGTCGAGCCCGGCGACCGAATCGGCGAGCTCGGGGATGACGTCGAGCGCGTCGCGCCGGATCGGGCCTGCCAAGGTCAGCGACCCGCTCGTGAAGTCGCCGAAGTCGTGATCGACGCGCAGGTAGCTCTGCCACGAGATCCGCAGGCCGTGGTCGGGGAGCCGGGCGAGCCGGCGGGCCGCCGCGAGGTCGCCGACGTCGGTGATCCGCAGCGCGAGCGTCTGGGTGACCCTGCGCCGGCCCAGGAACAGGTCGGGGCCGACGAGCTGGTAGTCGCGCAGCTGGTAGGCCTGGCCGACGGTCTGCGCGCGCAGCCAGAACTCGTAGGCGTGCGCCGGCACCGGCGCGAGCGTGACCGCGAGCGCGATCGCCATGCACGCGCCACGCGACATCACGCCAACGGTATCACCGGCTCACCGCGAGCGTCACGACGTCGAGGCTGCCGTTCGCGACCGCCGCGATGCCCCACGAGCCGGCCTCCGGGGCGATCGGGTCCTTGGTGAAGTCGCAGCTGACCTTCGGGACCATGCCCGCGGAGGCGGTCACGCTGTCGGCGGTGACCGCGAGGTGGAGCGCGGAGAAGTCATCGGCCGTCACGGTCGCGCCGCTGCACAGCGTCGTGCGCGTCGCGCCGGTGTAGCGATCGATGCGCGCGGCCTCGCCGATCACCAGGCGCGCGACGAGCGCCCTGCTCGGGCCGGTCTCCTGCGCGATCAGCGCGACCCCCGCGGTGACGTTCGCGAGCGAAGCATCGAGCGTGCCGACCGCGAGCCGCGGCCCGCCGACCAGCGCCCGCGCGGTGAGGTTGTCGTCGGGCGCGGTCAGCGTGAACTGGTTGGGGCCGTGCGTGACCGTCGCCGGCGAGGTCGGCGTCAACACCGCGCCCGACGCGGTCGCGAACGCCGTCACCGTGCCGATCCGCGGGCCGACGAGCGACGGCCGATACAGCCACGCCGAGGCGGTCGGGGCCGCCGCGGTACCGCCGCCGAGCACGAGCACCGTGCCATCGGCGAGCCGGATCAACGACGGCGCGGTGATCGCGCCGGGCCACTGCGTGACCTGGTCCGCGCGCGGCGCGAGCGGCGTCCAGGTGTTCGTCGTCGGTTGGTAGCGTGAGATGCCGGCATCGCCGCCGATCGCGATCGCCGTGCCGTCCTCGAGGGTGATCAGGCGCGCGCCGGTGATCGCCGGCGCGATCGCGACGTCGATCCCGTCGCCACCCTCGGCGGGCACGATCGTCGCCGGTCCGGACGGCGTCGCGGTCCCGTCGGGGTCGAACGCGGTCAACAGCGCGCCGCCATCGAGCTCTGCGACCTGCGAGAACAGGTGCTGCGCGACCGTCACGGTGCCACCGTCGTCGGGCTCGGAGTACGGGATCTGGTCGGCGCTGCTCGGATCGGAGACCGCGCCCGCGAGCGTCAACCGGCGCCTACCGTCGGCGGTGATGCCGATATCGAACAGCCGGCCGCCGAACCGCACGCTGGTCGCGGGCAGCGGAGGCTTCGCGACGCCGTTGCCGACCAGCGCACCCTCGGCGTCGAGCTCGTAGGCGAGCGTCGAGCGCCGCACCGTCGCGTCGCCCGAGCAGTCGAGCGTGCTGCCAAACTGGCAGCCGCCGGTGACGAGCAGGTGCGAAGCGTCGAGCCCGAACATCGCCTGCTCGTTGCGCGCCTCGACGAACACCGGGTTCGTGAACGCCATCTTCGCCGGGTCGAACACGGTGAGCGCGGCGCCGCTCCACACCACGACGCGGCCGTCACCGAGCTCGGCGATCGAGGCGCCGACCAGCGACGTCGCGGTCTCGGCGAGCGCCATCGGCAACGAGATCTGAGTGAACGTCGCGGTCGCGGGATCGTAGTACTCGGCGGACGGCACGATCTGACTCGCGATCGGCGCGACGTTGCCGCCGACGATCAACACCCCCGCGCCCGCGTGTGCGACCAGCGGTTGGACCCGAGGCGCGGTCATGTCGCGTAGCGGGCAGAAGCCGTCGAGCGGCACCATCGCGACCGGGATCTCGGCGTGGTCCGCGAGGTCGTTGTAGTCGAGCGGCACGGTGTTGCCGGCCGCGAGCACGACCGCGCCGCCGAACACCTCGACGCCGAGTTGCTCGGTGCTGGCCGGGAAGTCATCGATCACACCGTCGGTGCGGCGGGTGTCTCCGGTCGGGCCATAGGCGGTGACCCGGACCTCGCTGACCGGGGTCTTGGACATATCGGGTTGACCACACGGGTCGCGGCCGAAATCGATCGGCACGAGCGAGACCCGTGCCGCCGGATCGCTGCACGCCGCCAGCGCGGCCAGCGCGGCCAGCGCGGCAAGGACGACGAGCTCCGCCCGAACAGTCACCGCCCACATGATACTCTCCAGCCGATGCCGGAGTTGCCGACGACGTTCGGCAAGTACTATCTGACCGAGAAGCTCGCGACCGGGGGCATGGCCGAGATCTACCTCGCGAAGCTGATCGGTCCGGGCGGGTTCGAGAAGCACGTCGTCATCAAGCAGATCTTGCCGAAGCTGTCGGGGCAGCGACACTTCGTCGATCTGTTCGTCGCCGAGGCCAAGACGCTGGTCACGCTCGCCCACGGCAACATCGTGCCGGTCTACGAGCTCGGCGTCGTCGACGACACCTACTTCATCGCGATGGACTATATCGACGGGCCGACGCTGTACCGGCTCACCGAGGCGATGGCGCGGCGCGAGGAGCGGATGGCACCTGCGGTCGCCGCGTGGATCGCCGCCCGGATGCTGGATGGGCTCGACTACGCGCACCGCAAGGGCGAAGGCGTGATCCACCGTGACCTGTCGCCGCGCAACGTCATGTTGTCGCGCGACGGCGAGGTCAAGCTCGTCGACTTTGGCATCGCGGTCACGCTCGGCGACGACGGCAGCGACGAGTCGCATCAGTCGGCGCCGACCGGCTCGTTCCCGTACATGTCTCCGGAGCAGGTCCGCCGCCAGGCGCTGACCCCGAGGACCGACCTGTTCACGGTGGGCGTGTTGTTCTGGGAGATGCTGACCGGCGAGCGGCTGTTCGCGCGGCCCGATCCCGAGGCGACGCTCGCGGCGGTGGTGACCGAGCCGATCTCGAAGCCCTCGTCGCGGCGAAGAGAGATCCCGGCACGGCTCGATGACCTGGTGATGCGCGCGCTCGAGCGCGATGAGGGCGCGCGCTGGGCGACCGCGGGCGACATGCTCGCCGCGCTCAACAAGTACCTCTACTCGCTCGACGCGACGCCCGGTCCGCGCGAGGTCGCGGCGCTGGTCGCGCACTTCTGCGCGCCCGAGACCCGGCGGCTACCGACGGCGCAGCTGATGGAGGCCGGCGAGGCTCCACCGGCGTCTCCCAAGGACGGGCCGAGCACCGCGGTGATCCCGCGCGACGCCGCCGCGGCGGGCAAGCGGCCCAAGCGCGCGCAGACGTTCGCGACGCACGTCGAGCTCCGCGACCTGCTCGGACGCAGCGACGGTGACGACGGCTCCCCGAGCGACCAACCGGCCGACCGCCCGTCCGGGATGATCGGCTCGGTGATCACCGACGAGCGCTACGATCCGACCCCGCTGCCGACCAAGCTGCCGCGCCGGCCGTCGACCGAGATCCCGTTCGACGACGATCGCCCGATCCCGCGCCCCGAGCGACCGCCGATCGACATCACCCGCCCGCCGAGCCGCGCCCTGCTCGTGCTCGTGGGGCTCGGAGGGGTCGCGCTGACCGCCGCCGCAGTCTACACCTACTACGATCGCCGCGACGCGGTGCTGCACGGCAGGCTCTATGCCGAGCCACCCGACACCGAGTTCGGGGTGGCACCTGGCGCGGCCGATGCACCCATGCCCGATGCGCCCGTGGTCGATGCGCCCGAGGCCGATGCGCAGGCCTCCGGCGCCACGCCAGATGCCCGGATCGTGATCGACGCGGGCCGGCGCAAGACGCGCGACGCCGCGATCGCGCTGGTCCCGCGCGATGCCGCGATCGCGTTCGCGATACGCGATGCCAGCGTCGGGTTCGTACGGCCCGACGCGGTGGCCGCGGTCACCGGCACCGCGACGCTCAACCTCGGCGCGAATCCGTGGGCGAAGGTGTTCATCGACGGCAAGCCCCAGAAGGGCCAGACGCCGCTGACGATCCAGGTGCGGGCCGGTCACCACGACATCCGGCTGCTGTTCGACGCCGAGACTCCGCCGTCCGAGAAGTCCTACTCGATCGACATCAAGACCGGCGAGACCCAGTCGTACCAGGCCGACTTCACCCGCTAGAGCACCGATCAGATTGACGCCGTAGCAAAATCGATCGGTTAGCGTGAGCGATCGACAGCCCGTCGCGGTTCGTGATCCTCTTGCTTCACGATGGCCATCCAGCGCTGGAGTCCGAGTCAGATCATCAGCCGCCAGGAAAAGTTCATCCTGGGGCGGCTCAAGCGAAACGGAAAGATCTACGCGTTCCTTCGGCAGCATCGTGACCAGCTGTTCGACGACGCGTTCCAGCTCGAGCTCGAGGGAATGTATCGCGACACCGGTGCCGGCAAGGACGCACATCCGCCGGCGCTGATGGCCATGGTGGTGTTGCTCCAATCGTACGCCGGGGCGTCCGATGCGACCGCGGTGGAGTTGTCGTTGCTCGATCTGCGCTGGCAAATGGTTCTCGACTGCCTCGGCACGACCGAGCCAGTGTTCTCGCAAGGTGCGCTATTCGACTTTCGTCAGCGCATGATCGCCGCGGATCTTGACCGCCGCCTCCTCGAGCGGAGCCGCGAGCTCGCGTATCAAACCAAGGCGTTCGATCCCAAGAAGCTGCCTAAGACGCTGCGGGTCGCGATGGACTCCAGTCCGCTCGAAGGCGCCGGGCGCGTCGAGGACACGATCAATCTGCTGGGCCACGCGGGTCGCAAGATCGTCGCGTGTGCCGCTCAGCTGCTGGGCTGGACCGAAGATCGCGTATGCCGCGAGGCCAGCTGCCCGTTGCTGCTCGCGTCGAGTACGAAGGCCGGGCTCGATCTCGATTGGAGTGATCCCGATGAGAAAGCCAGCGCCATCCCTACTGTCATCGAGCAACTCACCAGTTTGGAACACTGGGTCACCAAGCGCCTTTCTGACGAGCTGACTCGCCCGCCGCTCGACGAGCATGTCGCAACGCTGCGGCAGATCATCGGCCAGGATCTCGAGCCGGATCCCGATGGGAGTGGCCGCATGCGCATCCGTCACGGCGTCGCGGAGGACCGTCGCATCTCGATCGAGGACAAGGACATGCGCCATGGTCGCAAGACCAAGTCGAAGCGCTTCAACGGCTACAAGCGCCACATTGGGATCGATCTCGATACCGTGCTCATCCTCGCAGTTGCGGTGTTGCCGGCGAATCGGCCCGAGGAGGAGGCTGCACCCAGTCTGGTCACGGATATCACCGCGCAGGGTCTGACGATCGGATCGCTCTACATCGACCGCGGCTACATCAATGCCCCAATCGTCGACGAGATTCTCGCGCGCCGCGGCGCCGTGATCTGCCGTCCCTGGCTCGCCCAAAACGGCAGCCACTTCGGCAAGCGCGCCTTCAAACTCAACATGCGCGACCGCACGATCACGTGTCCGGCTGGCGAGCAACAGCCCATCGTCCTCGGCACCAAGGTCGAATTCCCTGCCGAGACCTGCCGCGTGTGTTCGTTACGAGCGAAGTGCACTGATGCCGGCCCCGAGCGTGGTCGCTCCGTCGCTATCGCCGAGAACGAACTTCTCCAGCATCGGCTACGCAAGCAAGCTGCGACGTCCGCAGGCCGTCAAGAACTCCGAGAACGCGTGCCCGTCGAGCATCGCCAAGCGCACACGTGTCGTCGACAGGGTCGGCACGCCCGCTATCTCGGCAGCCGCAAGAACGAGTTCGATCTGCGACGAGCCAGCGCCATCAGCAATTTCGAAGTCATTCAGCGGCGGCTCGAGGCGTCAGCCGCCGCTGCCAGCACCACGGCCAGGGCCGCATGATCGCGATGGTTTCGAACCGGTCGGTGCTCTAGGCGAGCAGACCCACAGTTTCGACGAGCCGTGGTGGCTCGAGGCACACGCGAGCTTGGGGTTCTGTTCGTGGTTGCAGCCGGTTGGTGGCCACATGGAGTCGGCGGACCACGTCCGCTCAGAGGTCTTCGTCGTACTCGGACACGTGGGGATCGGCGGCCTCGTGCGCGGCGAGGTCGGTGGGCGGCTGGCACTGCAGCACTCGCTCGAGCACCGCGGAGGTCGCGTAGTTGATCACGGACCAGCCGATCGGCCCGGCGACGTGCGAAGGGTCGCAGTCGAACAGGAAGCCGGCGAGGTTCGCACCGCACACGCCGTCGTTGTTCGCGATGGTCAGCAGATCCTGACCGGCGGCGTTCTTGGTGTCGCACAGGTCGGAGAAGTTGAGGTGGCCGGCGTCCTTCACGCCGACGAGCCTGTGCGGCTTGGCCGAGCCCTGATACGCGGTCTTGACCTGGCCGAAGCTCGCGATCGAATCGAGGCTGCCGCCCATGTACAGCGTCGACTCGAGCGTCGACGACGCCGCGGTCGAGCCGACGCCTGCCATCGAGATCACGACCCGCACGCCGGGCTTGTTCGATGCGGCCGCCGCGGCGCCTCCACCGGCAGAGTGACCGGTGACCGCGATCCGCGTCGCGTCGACGTGACCGGCGAGAAACCCGAGATCACCAGCGGGCGCCTGCAGCGCCGCGATCAGCGTATCGAGGTTGCCCGACAGATCTTGCGCGGGCGCGGTGCCGCCGCAGGCCATCGCGAGCAGATCGCCGAGCTCGAGGCCGGGGTGATCCGCGGCGACGACGACGAACCCGCGGCTCGCCCAGTGGGTGACGATGTGCAGCGACTGGTGGCGGAACGAGGCGGTGCCGTGGACGAACAGCACCACGGGATACGGCCCGTGCGCGGCGTCGAGCGGGAGGCCACGCGTGCAATCGCAGTCCTGCCACGGATTGTCGGTGTCGGAGATCTTCGCCGCCTCGGTCGGCGAGAGCTCGGCGCGGATGTCGTAGCGCGCGGGGGTCGTGCCGGCCTGCGATCCCGGCGTCGCCGGATACCAGACCTCGGTCCGCAGGCCGCCGACCATCACGGTCTGGACCCCCACCGGCCACGGACCGGCGGCGGAGAAATCGCTCGGGTTGCTCAGTAGTGCCGCCCCGTCGCACCCGGCGATCGTGCCGCTCGGCGTGTCCGGCGTCGCGACGGTCGAGGTGTGGTTTCCGCAGGCAACGAGCACGGCGCAGGCGAGCAGGCGCATGGTTCCTCCGGCGGCTACCATGCCTCCGAGAAGTAGAAAGTCCTACTGTCTAGTTTCTCAAACGCGCTCGCAGCTAGCGACGCGCGGCTCTCGGTGAGCGCGGGTCAGCTCGCCAGGGCCGGTCAGCTCGCCGACGCGAGGCGCGCGGCCAGGCGCTGGTGCTCGACCCCGCCGACGATCTCGCGCGCGGGGGCGGGATGGCTCGCTTGATTCGCGACGTGCGCGCGCTTCATCGCTCGCACGCGCGCGGCGCTCTCGCCGATCCGCCGGCGCAGCTCGGAGTCGGCCTCGGCGGTCTTGACGAGCGCCTCCTCGGCGAGCTGTTGATGGCCTTCGTCGCAGCACAACAGCAACACGTCGCAGCCCGCGCGGATCGCACCGACCGCGGCGTGATCGACGCCCATGTGATCGGCGATCGCCTTCATGTCGAGATCGTCCGAGACGATCACGCCGCGATAGCCGAGCCGGCCGCGCAACAGGCCCGTGATCACCGGCTCCGACAGGGTCGCCGGCCGCTCGGCATCGAGCGCCGCGAACACGACGTGCGCGGTCATCACCATCGGCAGGCCGGCTACCGCCGCCGCCTTGAACGGCGCGAGCTCGACGCTGTCGAGCCGTGCCCAGGCGTGGTCGATCCGGGGCAGCGCGAGGTGCGAGTCCGTGTCGGTATCGCCGTGCCCGGGGAAGTGCTTGCCGCAGGCGAGCACGCCGGCCGCGTCGAGGCCGCGCGCGAACGCGAGCGCCCGGCGCGTGACCGTGGCCGCGTCGCGGCCGAACGCGCGGTCGCCGATGATCGGGTTCGCCGGGTTGGTGTGGACATCGAGCACCGGCGCGAAGTCGATGTCGATGCCGAGCGCGCGCAGCTCGCACCCGATCGCGAGGCCGACCTGCTCCGCGGTGCGGACGTCCTCGGGCTCGGCGAGGCGATCGTGCGCCATCATCGGCGGCCACAGCGTCGCGGGCGCCCGGACGCGCGCGACCCGCCCGCCTTCCTGATCGATCGCGACGAGCACCGGCGTGCCATCGGGGGCCTTGCGGTGAAGGTCGCGATCGAGCGCGACCAGCGCGTCGAGATCCGCGACCTCGGTCTCGCCGACCGACGTATAGCGGAGGTTGCGCCGGAACAAGATCGCCGCGCCATACGCGCCGGCATCGAGCCGCCGCGCGAGCGCCGCCGGCAGCTCGGTCCCCGCAAAGCCGACCCACAGGAGTTGACCGACGTCTTCGCGCACGCCGCGAGCGTACTACGGCGTGCAGGTCATCGTGTACGGGCCGTTGCCCGTGCACGTCGTGACCCCGTCGGTCGCGAGCTCGAGCTCGTAGCTGAACAACCTCGGAGGCTGGCCTGGCGCCGTCAACGCGAAGTCGACCGCACCGACGAGCGAGCCCGCGCCGCCCGCGAGGTCGCCGGGGGGACGCGCGACCCGCAGCGCGAACGTGCCCGTCACGCCGGTCGCGGCCGGCCCGAACGAGCTCTGCAAGCTCGCCGCGACCGCCGCCGTCCAGCCATCGCGCGTGCCGAGCACGGTGACCGTGCACGACGCGGCGGCGCACTGGGTGCCCAGGTTGACCGTCGCGTCGATCGCCGGCTGGCACGGCATCACCGAGCCCGCCGTCGTGCCATGGCCGAACGTCACCACGCAGTGGCGGCACGCGGTGTCGCCCGGCGACGCCGCGCACACGCACGCGTTCGCTTGCACGCATCCGGTGGTCATCTGCGTCGCCTGCTCGCAGATCGCGACGCCGGAGTTGGCGTTTGCACACGTGCCGGTCGCGCCCGTGGGCGTGCACGGCACGACCAGGTACGGCAGGCCATCGCAGCGGGTGTCCTCGCCGTTGCACACCTCGGTCGCGCCGGCATGGAACCGCGCGCGCGTATCGTCGCAATCGCCGCTCGAGGTCGCCGCCGCGACGACCGCGCCATCGCAATCGAGATCGAGCGCGCGCGCCGTCGCGTCGTCGGAGTCCCCGTCGGGCAGCATCAAGCGCAGCTCCGCTCCAGCGGCGTCGCGCCACACCACACCGGAGCGAAACGTCGATTGATCCGCGCGGTCACAGGTCACCTGCATCGCGTCGCCGGCCGCGACCGGTTGGGTGTCGACGACCTCGGCGAGCGCGTCGATCGTGATCGGATACTCGTCGACCGCGCCGTGCGGGATCACGATCGGCGAGGGCGCCCCGCTCGCGTCGGCGCGGTACGTGCCCGCACCGACGAGCTTGTCCTGATCGTCGTACAACAGCACGAACGGGATGAACGCGGTGTCCGCGACCGTGGCGTTCGGTTCGACCAGCACGCGAAACCCCTCGACCTTGTCGATCGACCCGGACGCGTTCGCGGCCGCGCGCTGCAGGTAATACGTCACGGTCTCCGAGGTCAGCGCGGTCGGCGACACCCGCTGGTCCCCGATCACCGGCACCAGGTCGGTGCTCGCGAGCACGATCTCGTACGAGCTCGCGGTCGCCGGTCCCGCCGGCGCGGAGAACACGAGGTTCGCGCCTTGTTCGCTACATCCGGCCCCGAGCATGCCGACCATGCCCATGCCGACCACGCCGAGCAGACCGACGATCGCCCTCATGCTCCGATCGTACTGCCAACCTCGTGCCCGTGCGCGGCTCCCACGCCATGCCGGTTTGCACATGTAGGTGTGCTCCGCGTCGCGATCGGCGTTGGCGCTACCGGGGAAAGCTCGTCGCTTCGCCCGCCAGCTCGAGCCGCTGGGCCTGCGCGGTCGCGGTGAACACGACGATCGATCGCACCGTCGCGAACTCGAGCGCGAGGATCAGCTCGCGGCGGCCATCGCCGTCGAGATCGACCACCCCGAGCAGGTCGGCGGTGACGATCGATTTCGGATCGACGGGCTTGCCGGTCTCGGACTCGGCCAGGAGCTTGATGCCGTACACCGTGAACGTCGGGGTGCACGCCGCGGTCGCGGTCGGCGCCGCGCTCCACTCGGCGGCCGGGGCGCGCGTGCCGTCGAGGATCCCCGAGAGCGGGAACGATTCGATCCGGCCGTCGCCATCGATGTCGACCGCGAGCATGTCGCCGGACACGCACGCGCCACCGGTGACAAACGTCGGAGTCTCCGGCGGTTCGTCGGGGTGCACGACCTCACCGACCGCGATGCCGCAATCGTGCATCGCGGCGCTGCACTTCGGATCCGGGGCGCGCATCGCGAGCGTGCCCGGTTGGGGCTTCGCGATCGCGGGCGCCGCGACCGTGCATGGCGAGGCACCCGCGTACGCCCCGGCCGCGACCTGCTGCGGCAGGCCGACATCGACGACGCCCATCGTGTCGAACGCGCCCGCGAGCTTGCCATCGCTGGCGAACACCACGAACCGCGGCACGCTGCCACGCTCGACCGCGGCGGTGAGGTCCGTCGCGTTGTCGGTCCAGCCCACGCCACGCATCACGAGCGGCGCGATCGCCGGCCGCCCACCCGCCCCTTGCGGACACATCTCGCCCAGCAACACCTCGCGGCCGCCCCCGCCATGCGGCCGGGTGACCGCCATTCGCGTCACGCTGACCGGCTCGGCCGGCGGTGCCGCGCCGGTCTTCACCGTCGGTCCGCACGCATTCGCGAGCCAGATCAGCAAAGCCCAGGCAACGCGGCGCGCTGCCACACGGTCTACAGCCATCGAGTCACCATAGCTCGTCAGATCGCGTGGCCGCCAATTATGGATGTCCGCGAATTGACCCCACTCTGGCCTGGTGCCTATAGTCCGCCCACTTTCGCCGATGCACCAAAAAACCTCGATATTTTCATGCGTTACTTAGCCAAGACGTTACTACTAAGCATCGTGTGCGTCGTCGTCCTGGGCGACGTCGCCTTCGCCCAGATGGGCGGAGGTATGCCAATGGGCGGGTCGCCCGGCGGTGGCGGCATGCAGCCCTCTGGTGATGTGAAGAAGGACGGTGTCGCGGAGGCCGCACCCAAGACCCCGGGCCTGCTGCCGACCACGCCGGCCTTGCCGCCGCCGAAAGGCCGGCGCAAGCGCTGGAAGCTGTTCGAGCTCGGGGGCTACTTCCGGATGCGGACCGATTGGTTCAAGAACTTCAACGAGGGCTTCCTCGACGAAGACGCGATCGGCGGCGCACCGTTCCCGCGCGCGCTGTCGTGCAACGCGACCGCGGTCGGGCATCCGTGCGACGACTCGCTGTCGAGCGCGAACATGCGGTTGCGCCTCGAGCCGGTGTTCAACATCGACGAGGACACCTCGGTCCACATCCAGGCCGATGTCTACGACAACCTGCTGCTCGGCTCGACGCCGACCGGCCAGAGCCTGACGGGCGCGTACACCGCGACGAACCGGCCGCCGCTCGGCGCGTTCGGCGATGGCACCCAGGGTCCCGTGATCAACGGCGTCAACAGCGACCGCGACGCGATCGTCGTCAAGCGTGCGTGGGCCGAGGTCGGCGTACCGCTCGGCGTGTTGAAGGCCGGCCGCATGCCGAACCACTGGGGCATGGGGATCAAGCACAACGGCGGGGGCAAGGATCCGATCAGCGGCGACTACAACTACAACGGCGACTACGGCGACAGCGTCGATCGCGTCAGCTTCTCCGCGCAGATCCCGGGCACCGGCCTGCGCGCGATGATCGCGTCGGACTGGGACTCGACCCGGCTGGTCTCGAACCAGACCACCGCCAACACCGGCCACGAGGGCCACCCCTTCGATCTCGACGACAACGACGACGCGAACGGCTGGGTCGGCGTGATCTCGAAGATGGACGACCCGCAGGACTTCAAGGACGCGGTCGACCGCGGCGAGACCGTCCTCAACTACGGCGCGTACTTCGAGTACAAGACCCAGGACTGGGACTACGACCTCACCGGGTTCTCGCTCGGCGGTGCCTTCGATCCGACCAAGTTCGTGCCCCGCGGCATGAAGATGTACTCGCCCGATCTGTGGGGCAAGCTCGCGTTCGGCGACCACACGCTCGAGGCCGAGGTCGTCGGCCAGCTCGGGACGATCAGCACGCTGACCGACCAGGGCATCACCGGCAGCGCCTCGGTGCGCAAGTTCGGCGGCGTCGGGCGTTACACGTGGAAGGGCGTCGAGGGCAAGCTCCGGCTCGGCGTCGAGGGCGGCTTCGCGACCGGCGATCAGTGGGACAACACGGTCCCCGGCGATACCAACATCGCGTACGCAAATCTGCTCGGCGACCCGGCCGTGTGCAACGCGCAGCACTCCTGCACGCTGACCCAGTTCATGTTCAACCGTGACTATCAGGTCGACCTGATCCTGTGGCACGAGCTCTACGGCGCGGTCACGAACGCGGCGTACGCCAAGCCGTTCCTCCAGTACGACATCACCAAGTCGATCATGTTCAAGGTCTCGAACGTGACGTCGTTCGCACTCAAGCCGGTCTCGACGCCCGGCAACGGCTCGATCTACGGCACCGAGTTCGATGGTGACATCGGTTACTACGGCAACCACATCTTCGCCGGCATCTCGTACGGCATCCTGTTGCCGTTCAGCGCACTGGCCCACCCTGCCACGGATGTCGCGAACACCGGCGGCGCCGGGCTCGGCTACGGCACCGACGCGGCCGGTCAGTCCAACGCGACCGGCGATGCGGGGACCTCGCACACGATTCAATCGCGGCTCGTCCTCACGTTCTGATATAGCTCTGGCGTGAAAGCGCTGGCGTGGCTCGGCGTTGCGCTCGTGGTCGGCTGCGGCCACGACCCGCATAGCACGGCTCCCGATGCGCCACCGGGAGCCAGCGATGCGTCTCCCCCCGAGGTGGCGCGCGGCCACAGCTCGTCGATCGCGATCTCGGCGGACGGCACGCAGCTGGTCGTCGTCAACGCGGATAGCGACTCGATCTCGATCGTGGCGATCACCGGCGGCGTCGCGATCGGCGCCGCGACCGAGATCGCGCTCGGGCCGCCCCCCACCGTCGACGCGAGCGGTGCGTTCACACCGGCGGTGATGCCGCGCGCGCTCGCGCTGGCCCCCGATGGCGCGAGCGTGCTCGTCACCGGCGAACGCTCCGGCCGGGTCTATCGCGTCGCCCTCGCCGATCACACCGTGACGGCGAGCGCCGTGATCTGCAGCGAGCCGATCGGGGTGCTCGCGGCGAGCGACGCGGTGTACGTCGCGTGCTCGAACGAGCGCGCGGTCGTCAAGCTCGATGGCTCGCTCGCCGAGGTCGCGCGCACCCCGCTCGCGTCACCGCCGTGGGGGCTCGCGTGGGGGCCCGATGGTGCCCTGGTCGCGTCGCTGTTCTACGGCCCCGGCGCGGTCGTGCTCGATCCCGCGACGCTCGCGATCCGCACCCACTGGGATGTCCCGGCGGTCGCGCCGCGCGGCGATGCGCGGCTCGCGCACGGTGTTCCGCGCGGGTTCTACGACCTCGTCACGCGGCCCGGGACCCAGGAGATGTGGATGGTGCACGAGCTGCTCGGCACCGATACGCCGCAGCCCGCGCTCGACTTCGAGCGCACCGCGTTCCCCGCGATCACGGTCGTAGCGAACGGCACGGGGCCGCCGACGGTGTCGCCGACGCTGTCGACCGACGCGCAGGACGTCGCAGGGATCGATGGCTCGTTCGGCGATGTCGTGTCGGGCCCCCACGCGCTCGAGTTCACCCACGACGGCGCGTACGCGCTGGTCGTCGATACCAACAGCGAGGACGTCCTCGTGGTCGGCGCGAACCGCGTCGAGGCCGCGCTCGTGCGGCCGCTGCCCGGTCACATGCCGGAGGGCATCGCGATCTCCCCCGACGACAAGTTCGCCTATCTCGACGAGCGCAACACCGGCGACATCGCGGTGCTCGGGATCACGCGGACGGCGACCGGGATCTCGCTCGCCGCGCAAGCACCGCCGATCGCGCGCTACGCGGTCGACCCGATGCCCGCGCAGCTCCGGTTCGGCCAGCACCTGTTCTACTCGGCAAACAGCGACGAGTATCCGGTCACCCAGAACCACTGGATCGCGTGCGCGACCTGCCACATGGAGGGCCGCAGTGACGAGGTCACGTGGCTATTCGGCCAGGGACCGCGCGATACGCCCTCGAACGCGGGCGGCATGCTCGGTACGGGCTTCCTGTTCCGGACCGCGGATCGCACGCAGGTCCAGGACTACTGGCACACCATCAACGTCGAGCAAGGCGGCTCGTTCGATCCGGTGGCGCAGGCGGCGCTGCTCGACGCGATCGAGGCGTACGTCGATCACGCGATCCCGCTGCCGGTGCCACCGGCGACCGATGCCGTGAAGGTCGCGCGAGGTGCGGCGCTGTTCGCGCGCGCCGATGTCGGCTGTGCGAGCTGTCACCCCGGCCCGCACTTCACCGACTCCGGTAGCGGCAACCCGACGCTCGATCTCGCGGGCCCGGTCGTGCTGCACGACGTGGGCACGTGCAACCCCGCCGATGTCGCTCACGACGACGTCGCCGGCCACGCGCGCGCCGCCTGCCAGTTCGATACGCCTGCGCTCAACGGCGTGTGGTCGGCCCCGCCGTACTTCCACGATGGCCGCGCCGCCACCCTGCACGACGCGGTCGAGATCTCGCTCGGCACCGCCACCACGACGCTGTCGGCCGACGACGAGGACGCGCTGGTCGAGTACCTGAGGTCGCTGTAGCCGTGAGGCTGCGAGCGCTCGTCGCCGTCTCGGCCTGGACGTGGGCACTGGCGTGCGCGCTGGCGTGCGGATGCGGCGGCGATCCGGCGCGCGCCCCCGACGCGGCCGTGAACGCCAACCCAGATGGGTTCGTCGCGCTCGTCGCGTGCACCGCGACGTTCACCGGCAACTTCGCCGAGGTCGCGACCACCGCCGCGGCGTGCGCGACCGCCACCGGCGCGCAGCTCGTGGTGACGGTCCCCTCGACGAACCTGATCGCACCGCTCGCGATCACGCTCGCGAGCGCGACCGGCCCCGGCGACTACTCGTCCGAGACCGCCGCGGCGTGGAGCGCGGCCGCGACCCGGATGATCGGTCACGACACGTGCGTGCTCGATGCCGGCGATCAGGTCGTGCCGCACGGCAGCTTCACGCTGCACCTCACGACCACGGACCACGGCACGCTCGAGCTCGATCAGCCGGTGCGCGCGACCATGTTCTCCGCGTGCGGCAGCCCGCTCGCCGAGCACGTCGAGGTCGTGTTCTGAACCGGCTCGCGCTCGCCGGCGCGGTGCTCGCGGCGTGTGGCACGCCGCCACCGGCCACGCCCGACGCGGGCGGCGATGCACCGCCCGGCGATGCCGCGGCGTACGCGATCGCGATCACCGCGACGGTCGACAGCACGCGGTTCGTCGTGCGCGAGCACATGCTCGCGGGCGGCGAGATGCAGATCAGCGGCGAACCGCTCGCCGAAGCGATGGGCCGCGCGCTCGCGGGCTACAGCCGCGACGTGCTGCCGCCCGATCTCTACAGCGACGCCACGCTCGGCGTGTCGTGGATCGATCTGCCGGGGTTCTCGACCGCCGTCGAGTCGTACGAGTACTCCAAGCAGCCGATGAACTTCCTCGCGTTCGAATCCGGCGCGGGCACGGCGCTATCGCACGCCGCCCACGTACCGGACCTCGCGGGCGCGATCTACCACTTCGCGCAGGCCTCCGGCGCCGCCGGCAAGTGGGTGTTCCCCGCGGGCACGTATCCGGCGAACAACCCGGTCGGCAACACGAACGTGGGCGGCCACGGCGACCCAGCGACCAACCCGCTCGGCTGGCCCGGGATCTGGCCCACGACCCACCTGTTCGCGAGCTTCGATCCGGCGATCGCGCCGACCAGCGACGTCGCGCAGGGGTGCTCGATCAGCTCCGACGATAGCCCGCAGGGCGCCGGCACGCGCGAGCTGTGCGGCGACTACGAGTGCGAGGCCACGACGCTGCACCTCGTCGATCGCGCCGCGCAGATCGACGCCACGATCACGCCCGGCGCCGACGGCTTCGCGACCTGGAAGTATGGGCTGTGGACGCTCAACTACCTCCAGGTCATGCACGACGATCAGGAGGCGCCCGTCCACGCGGTCGCGGCCGCGGATGTCGTGAAGGTCGGCACGCCGGGGTTCGGCGTGGAGCTCGGCTCGAGCTTCATCGAGGGCTTCCAGGCCGCGATGTTCGTGCTCGAGAGCGACGCGCGCGCCGATGACTGGCTCGCGCGGCTGTCGACCGGCGATGGCGTGACGCTGTCGGGGTTCGCGTCGACGGCCGCGGCGCTCGCGTACGACTTCCCGGCGGCGCCGCGCTGGTTCCCCGGCCGGATCGCGGTGACCGAGACCCCGGGCGCCGACGGCTTTCCGGTGCCGGCGTACGCGCTGGCCTCGGCCGACAGCGAGCTGCTCGATCAGCTCGGCCTCGCGATGGGCTACGCCGAGCTCTTCGCGCTCACCGACCACGCGAACGCGGACGTCGGTGGCAGCCAGCCCGTCCGCGCGTACTTCGACGGCGACCCGTTCGCCGACGACGACCAGCTCGCCGATGGCGAGGACACCGTCCACGACCGCGCGCTCGCGATGATCCGCGTCGCGGTGATCGACCTCGCGCGGTTTCACGCGGGTGGCGACGGCGTGCTCGTCGATCATATCGCCTTCACGGGGACGGCGGCCACCCGCGGCCACACGGTCGCGACGACCTCGACCGCCTACGCGGTGATCGCGCTGCGCACCGTGCTGCGCTCGCTCGGCAGCCAGCTCGAGCTGTACTCGAACAACACGCCGGACGCCGCGACGACCGGCGCGCTGGACCCGCTGCCGATCCACGATCCGAGCGATCCGACCGCGACGTTCGGCGCGCTGGTCCGCCGCCTCGTCCGCGCCCAGGCCGAGTTGCTCTATGACCACCTCACCGACCCGAGCGGCCGCGCCTTTACCGGCTGGGACACCGCGGCCGGACAGCCAGTCGATCAGAGCGATACGCTCGACGCGCACACCGCGGCGATCCGCGGATTGTTCGCGAGCTACCTCGCGACCGGCGACACCAGGTATCGCGACCGCGCGCTCGCGGTGTGGGCGCGGCTCGACGCGACGTTCTACGACGTGGATGCGCGGGTCTACCGGACCGAGCCGATCACCGCGGACCTGGTCTACACCGTGACGTACACGCCGCTGCGGTTCGCGCTGGTGCAGAGTATGCTGCGCGACATGTACGAGCTGGTCGCGACCCGCCCCGGCGGCGAAGCGCTCGTGTTGCCGCTCGAGGCGCGAATCGCGCGCCTGAACAAGCTCGTGCTCAACGGCTGGGACGATCGCGATCGCGATCAGCGGCCGACCGTCAGCGAGTGCGTGCGCTTCGATGGCACCCACGTCGCGCTCGGCGGCCTGCAGATGGCCGAGCGCACGCTGACCGGCGAGACCGGCCGCGCCACCGACGAGGCCGGCGTCGGCCCGCCCAGCGTCGATCGCGACGCCGACTGCGTGCCCGAGACCGACGACGCTCGGCTGCCGGCCGCGCTCGCCGACGCGGTCACGTTCACGGTCACGAGGCGTCATGCGCCGTAGCGGCTTCACGCGGCCGTGCGCGGGCCGCCGTGACCACGGCCGCGGCGTCGCCGTGGCGTGGCTCGCCGTCGCGGCGCTGGCCGCCGGCTGCGGCGACAACAAGTTCGTCGAGCAGCCCACCTACGCGTGGGATCAGCGCCACGACGTCGGCGCCTACGGTCTCGATCGGATCGCCCCGGACGATCCGGGCCTGTTCGACGCGGTCGATCACGGGACCGCGGAGGGCGCGGTCACGTTGTTCTACGGCCACGATCCGCCGCACGGCACCTCGTACGAGAC
>JBDTEH010000061.1:0-42941 GCA_039922635.1 Kofleriaceae bacterium
CCGACCGCGGGCAACTTTGCCGACGACGAGCGACTTACCCCCAGCGAAGGCGCGATGTTTGGAGACGTGTGGGAGTGGACCCGCTCGAGCTATGTGCCGTATCCGGGCTTTCGCGAGCTACCCGGTCCGGCCGCGGAGTACAACGGCAAGTTCATGTCGGGGCAGCAGGTGCTGCGCGGCGGCTCGTGCCTCACGCCGCGCGGTCACGTGCGCGCGTCGTACCGCAACTTCTTCCCGCCCTCGGCGCGCTGGCAGATGACCGGCGCGCGACTCGCTCGAGATGGAGGCGATCGATGAGCCGTGCCGAGCCCCAAGCCGCCCGTTACGACGAGGTCCTGACCGGCCTCGGCCAGCCGATCAAGCAGCTCCCGTGCAAGCTGCTCTACGACGCCGCCGGGGCCGAGCTGTTCGAGCGGATCACCGAGGTCGAGGACTATTACCTGACCCGCGCCGAGCACGCGCTACTCGCTGCCGAGTTGCCGGCGATCGCGCAGCTCGTCGGGTCGCACGCGCGGGTGATCGAGCCCGGCAGTGGTGCCGGCAAGAAGACTCGGATGCTACTCGGCGCGCTCGAACGCGTCGCGACCTATGTGCCGATCGATGTCTCGGCCGATCAGCTCGCCGCGAACGCGGACGCGCTGCGCGCCGAGTTCCCCGGCCTCGAGGTCCGGCCGGTGCGCGGCGACTACACGCAGGCGATCGAGCTCCCGGGGTCGGCGCGGCCCCACCAACGCACCGTCGTGTTCTTCCCGGGCTCGACGATCGGCAACTTCGAGCCCGACGCCGCGCGCCAGTTCCTCGCCGGGCTCGCCGCGCTCGCCGGCCCGGACGCGATGTTGCTGCTCGGCGCCGACGCCAACGCGAACCGTGACGAGTTGCTGCGCGCGTACGACGACCGCGAGGGCGTGACCGCCGCGTTCGACCTCAACGTGCTCGCGCACATCAACCGTACGCACGATGCGAGCTTCGACCTCGACCAGTTCATGCACCGCGCGGTGTGGAACGCGGCGAAGTCGCGGATCGAGATGCACCTGGTCAGCAAGCGCGCCCAGACCGTGCGCGTGGGACGGGCCACGGTCACGTTCGCGCGGGGCGAGCCGATCGTCACTGAGCACTGCTACAAGCACGCGCCCGCCGCGCTCGCGCAGATCCTGAGCGACAGCGGCTGGGCGGTCGCGCGCACGTTCGACGATCCCGCGCGGCGAATGCGGCTGTGGCTCGCCACCTCCACCTCCGCCGCGCGCCACCACGGCTGGTCGCGCTGAGCCGCTAGCGCGCGGCGATCCGCGCCGCGGCGGTCCGCGCCGCGTCGCGCAGCAGCGGCATCACGCGGTCGGCGACGTGCGCCGGCATCGCGTGGCGCTCGCTGACCTCGAGGAACGGGCGGGCGAGCGCGTGGACGTCGAGCGGGCCGCACTCCGCCGCGAGCCGCGCCAGCTGCGGGCCGCGCGCGGGTACCAGCGCCAGCGCGAGCCGCGCCTCGGCCGGCGAGCCGACGCACTCGAACGGCGAGTGCGCCGCGAGCCCGAGCAGCTCGCGAAACCAGCGCTCGTTGCCGGGCAACTCGCCGAGGTCGCGGCCGAACGTCGCGGCGAGGGTCGCGGGCGGCAGGTGCGCCGCCATCTGCAACCACACGTACGCGCACTTCGCGCAGGTCCCGCACCACGGCTTCGCGACGTTGCACGAATGGGTGAGTGGCGCGAGCGCGGCGTCGCGCGCCAGCAACTCGAAGATCACCTCGTCGTGGATCGGCTGCAACACGCTCCAGTAGCCGACGTCGAGCAACTCGCGCTGCAGGTACGCGCCGAGCAGCCGCTCGGCCTCCCAGCTCTTGCCCCACTGGTGGTTGACCTGCTCGCCGGTCGCGCTCCAGGTCAGGTTGCCGCGGTTCGCGCTCGCCTCGTGCGCGAGCACCAGGTGGCGATAGCCCCGCGCGAGCGCGATCGGCAGCGCCGCGAACACCGAGGCCGGCGTCTCGGCCGCGGTGAGCGTGCGCACGCCGAGCTCCGGGCGGAGCTCGAGCACCGGCGCATCGAGGAAGTCATCGAGGATCCACTGGCGCTCGGCGCGCACGCGCGCGGTGCGGTCGCCGACCCGATCGAGCAGCGCGTGTTGCGCGGCCGCGGCGCCGTAGATCGAGTGGGCATAGCCGAGCGTCGCGAACGGCAGGCCCGCGCGCTCGAGCAGCTTCAGCGCGACGAGGCTGTCCTTGCCGCCGCCGCAGAACGCGAGCAACTCGACCGGGCCCGCGGGCACCTGCCCCGGCGCCGCCGAGGTCCCGGTCGCGTCGAGGAACCCCGGTACGTAGGCCGGAAGCTGATGCTCCCACCGCCACTGCGCCCACACCCGCTCGAACACGGTCCGCCACAGCTCGACGAACGCCGGGGACGCGTACTTCGCGTAACGCCCGAGCTCGATCGCGTCGGGGCGCAGGCTGGCGACCGCGTTGATCTGGAACATCGCGATGTGAAACGCGATCCGATCGACGAGCTCGCCGTGCGTGCGATGGAGCGCGTCGAGGTCGATGTCCTGGTACCAGATCGAGAACGTGAACGTCAGATCGTCGATCGCACACCTCGCCGCGATCCGGTCCTTCGCGCGCGCGATCTCGACGAGGCGCAGGATGCGGGCCATGGGCAGCTATAGCACTGGCGGATAGCGGAGCGTCCGGGTCCGGCGATCGAGCTTGCCAAACGGCGTGCGCGTCGCGCGCTCGGCCTTCGTCGCGGTGAAGATGTGCGCGACCTTCGCGCCGCGCGCGAGGGCGTAGTCCGCGACGATCCGCCGATGACACCGCCACCACACGGCCTCGGCGCACATGATCGCGCACGTCTCCTTCGCGCTGCGCGCGAGTAACCGCGCCAGCCCCCGCGCGAACGCCGGCGTCTCCGCGTAGTCGGCGTAGTTGTGGAACGCCTGCACGCGCCAGCCCGCGTTGCGATCCGGATCCGCGGTCTTCGAGCGCGACCGCCGTCCGCCCAGGTCGACCATCCCCTCGTACGCGATCGCCCGGGTCGGGAGCTGGCGGACCAGGCGCGGCGCGTTGAACTGCGGGTTGGTACGCGACCTCGTGATCGAGCGGATATCGATCAGCCGGGTCACCTGCCACGCCCGCAGCACCTCGACCAGCTCGGCGTAGCTGCGCGTCGAGTGGCCGATCGTGTAGAGCGTCACCGGCGCGCCATCCCCGCCGCGATCCGCAGATCCTCGAACAGCCGCGCGAGCTGCGCGGGCAAGTGGTGGGCGTTGAGCCCGCTCGTGTTCGGCAGCAGCCACACCTTCGTGTCAGCGATCCGTTCGGGCTGCGGGCCGGCGACCGCGCGCGGCCGATCGAACGCCATGCGATAGGCCCCGAACCCGACGACCGCGAGGAAGCGCGGGCGAGACCGCGCGAGCCGCTTGCGCAAGCTCCGCGCGCCGGCACGCAGCTCGTCGCGGGTGACCTCGTCGGCGCGCGCCGAGCTGCGCTTGACCAGGTTCGTGAGGCCGCAGCCCAGGCCGAGCAGCTCGCGGTCATCGAACCCCGTGAACAGCCGCGGCGTGAACCCCGCGGCGAACAACGCGGGCCAGAACCGATTGCCGGGCCGCGCGAAGTGATGACCGACCGCGGCGCTGTACAGCCCCGGGTTGATCCCGCAGAACAGCACGCCGAGCCCGGGCACGATCAGATCGGGCGTGCCCTTGGACACCGCGGCCGCGAGGTCGCTCGCGGAGGGCCTTACGGTTCTTCCCACAGCGCGATGCCACCCAACAAGCCGGCGACGTTCGACGTGATCTCGACACCGGCCGGAAGCTCGATCTTGAGGTGCTTCGCGTTGCCGCCGCCGAGGTACAGCCTGCGGGGGTTCCAGATCGGCAGCACCTGCTCGATGACGCGCTTGACCCGCTTGTTCCACTTCTTCTTGCCGACCTTGGCGAGCGCCGCCTTGCCGACGTACTCCTCGTAGGTCTTGCCGTGGCGAAACGGATGGTGCGCGAGCTCGAGGTTCGGCACGTAGACGCCATCGTGATAGAGCGCGCAGCCCATGCCCGTGCCGAGCGTCAGCACCATCTCGACGCCGTGCCCCTGGATCACGCCGTAGCCCTGCACGCCGGCGTCGTTGAGCACGCGCACGGTGCGGTGCAGCCGGCGCCCGAGCTCGCTCGCGAGATCGAAGTCGGTCCAGCTCGGATCGAGGTTCGGCGCGGTCTTGATCACGCCGTCGACCACGACGCCGGGAAAGCCGACGCTCACGCGATCGAAGGTCAGCGGCGTGACGAGCGTGACGAGCGCGTCGAGCACCGCGGTCGTGGTGGCCGGCTCCGGCGTCGGCACGCGGACGCGCTCGGTCTCCGCCGTGCCGTCGGGCGCCAGCAGCAACGCCTTGAGGCCGGTGCCGCCGATGTCGATCGCGAGCGTCGCGAGCTTCGACGCGGGGCTGCGCGCGGCGGTCTGCGCTCCTCCGGTGATCGCGGCGGTGGGAGGCAAGCCCTTGGCGGGTGGGCCCTTGGCGGGGGGGAGCGTCGGCATCCCGCGATCCTACCTCCGCGCCGGCAGGTTGCTCGGCTTTGGAGCCACCTTCGCGGACGACTCCCCGGCGTGGTCAGCGCCAGCCGAACGCGTGCTCGTAGCTGCCGATCACGTGGATCGCCTGATCGGCGCCCTTGATCGCGAGCGTGATGTGGCCGTCTTGCGACGCGTGCCCTTGAACGTCGAGAGGTCGTCGACGTGAACGTCGCCCGTGCTCGCGGCACGGTCGGCGTGCGCCGCAGGCCGTGATCGAGTAGGCCCACCCGAACGATCGTGGCAACCACCGGCGAGATCCGGCGCACCCCGATTGTCGCGAAGGTTCATCGCACGAGCGGGCACATACAGAGATGGTGGCTCACGCCGAAGGCTTGACGCGCCCTCACCGGCTCGATCCCGCGAACCCACGACCTCTGCGTATCTGCATGATGGTCACGTACGACCTCGCGGCGCCGGGTGGCGGGGTGAAGCACCACGCGCAGCAGCTCGCGGTCGCGCTCCGCCGCGGCGGGGATCACGTCACCATCATCGGCCCAACATCCAAGCCGATCGACGAGCCGTACACGCACGGCTTCTCCGGCGTGATGAACATCCCCGCGAACGGCTCCGACAACCAACTCGGGCTGTTCGTCCAGCCGTGGCAGGTCGCGCGCTTCTTCCGGCGCCGCGCGTTCGACGTGATCCACATCCACGAGCCCGCGCAACCGGCGCTGTCGTACTGGTCGGTATGGGCGACGCGCTCGATCGCGCACGTCGCGACGTTCCACGCCTACGCCGAGGCCGAGACCAAGGCGTTCACGCTCGCGCGCCAGCTGTGGGGACGCACGATGTTCCCGTGGTTCCAGCGCGCGATCGCGGTCAGCGATGCGGCCGCGACCTACGCCTCGGCCGCATGGAAGCGGCCGCTCGCGATCATCCCGAACGGCGTGCCGACCAACGTGTTCTCGGCCGCGCCGGCCAAGCTCCACGCCGGCGCCCCGAGCTCCCCGCGCCCGCTCAAGCTGTTGTTCGTCGGCCGGCTCGGCGACGCCCGCAAGGGCGCGCCCTACTTGTTCGACGCGTATCGCAGGCTGCTCGCGCGCGGCGTGCGCGTCACGCTCGACGTCGCCGGCGAGCTCGGCCACGCGGAGCCGCCACCCGTGATCGAAGGCCTGACCTATCACGGCCCCGTCAACCTGCCCCGACTCGTCGAGCTGTATCGCGACTGCGACGTGTTCGTCGCGCCGTCGACCGGTCAGGAGTCGTTCGGCATCGTGCTGCTCGAGGCGATGGCGTCGGCCAAGCCGGTCGTGTGCTCGAACATCGCGGGCTATCGGCAGGTCGCGACCGCCGAGGGGACCCACCTGGTGCCACCGCGCGATCCGGCCGCGCTCGCCGAGGCGGTCGCGCGGATCGCGGCCCTCGATCCGATGGCCCGCCGCCGTCAGGGCGAGCTCAACCGCCGCGCCGCGCTCGGCTACGACTGGAGCGTGCTGGCCGGCCGCGTGCGTGCGGAGTATCTCGCCGCGATCGCCGCGCTACGCGCGTAGCCAGCCACCGCCGCTACGCGACCTCGGCGCACACCGACCGTGTCAGCGTATGATCGAGCGCATGCCGTCGTTCCCGTCCATCGCCCTCGGTACGGTCCTCGCGCTCGCGGGGACCGCATTGGCGACCACCTATCCGGTCGGCGCGAGCCGGACGTATCCCTCGCCGTGCGCGCTCGCCAAGGCGGTCGCGTTGCAGCCCGGCGATGTCGTCGAGGTCGACGCCGGCACGTACACGGACGCCTGCCAGCTCACCGCCTCGGGCACCGCGCAAGCGCCGATCGTGATGCGCGGCGTCGCCGGACCGCGCCCGGTGTTCGATGCGACCACCGCCGACGTCAGCGGCAGCGGCTCGATGCCACGCGCGATCTTCCAGTGGACGAACGCGAGCTACTGGCAGGTCTCGCACCTCGAGCTCACCAAGGCCGCGAACGCGAGCAACAACGGCGCGGGGTTCCGGCTCACCGCCGGCGCCCACGACGTCACGTTCTCGGACCTGTCGATCCACGACAACCAGGACGGCGCGATGTCCGACGGGCCGTCGGTGATCACGATCGAGACCAGCGATATCTACGCCAACGGCGCGAACGACGGCCAGAGCCACAACCTGTATCTCCAGGGCGACGTGGTCCGCTTGCTCGGCAACCACATCCACGATTCGCGCGGCGGCCAGAATATCAAGCTGCGCACCCGCTACGTCGAGATCATCGCCAACTACGTCGAGAACGCCGGCAACTACGAGGTCGACCTGATCCAGGGCCCGTTGACGTCGAACGCGAACGCGAACGCGGTGCTGATCGGCAACGTGTTCGTCCGCGCGACCTCCGCGGACAACAACTCGCAGACGATCTTGTTCGGCACCGATAACCCCGCCGACACCACGCCGAGCCGCAACGGCGCGCTCTACGCGATCGGTAACACGTTCGTGCTGCGCAACGCGTCGAACCGGCTGTTCCACGTGCTGACCAGCACGCCCGTGCCGGCGGCGACGCACGTCTACCTGTTCGACAACCTCGTCTACGCCACGGTCGCGGGGACCCAGGTGACCTTCGACGCGGCGACCTCCGGCTATGTCACCGGCAGCCACAACTTCATCGCCGACGGGATCGGTGGCGTGCCCGCCGCCTTGACCGCGACGGTGGGCGGCTCGGCCCCTGGCTTCGCCGGCAGCGACGACTATCACCTCGTCGCCGGCTCGCCCGCGATCGACGTCGGGCTCGCCCAGCCCCAGTATGCCGACGGCTCGGGCGCGATGCAGGACGGCACACCGGCGGTCGAGCCGACGCCACCGATCGGGTCGGAGCCCCGCTCGATCGTCGGCGCGGGCCTCGATCTCGGTGCGTTCGAGTACGGCAACGTGCCGCCCGCGGGGGATCCGACGCCGTTGCCGGACGATGGCGCGGGCACGGGTGGCGGAGGGTGCTGCGAGATCGACGGCGGCGCCGCGGCGTCGTCGTGGTTGGGGATCGCGCTGGTCGCCGCGCAACTGTGCCGCCGGCGGCGACCGCAACGACCGCGCAGGTCGGCGCGGCCCTAACTCGGCGCGCAGGCGCCGTTGGACTTCACGCCGGTCGCGGAGCGCTCTGCCTCGCAGCCGTTGTTGTAGGTCTTGCCGTCGCAGCCGCACACCGGGTGGACGAGGTGCGGGCACAACCTCGGCCGGGTCGTGCAGCGGCCAGCCTTGTCGCCTGCGCCGCAATCGGCGCCGACCGCGTAGCTGCAGAACTGGTCCGCCGGGCACGCCGCCGCGCCGCGCGTGCCGCACACCGCAGCGCCGCCACTGCCGGTGCCCACCGTGGTGCCAGCGGTGGTGCCAGCGGTGGTGCCAGCGGCGCTACCGGTCTGAGTCGACGCGGTCGTCGCGCTGCCCGCGGCCGGGATGGGCGCGGCGGGTATGGGCGCGGGCGCGGGCGCGGCCGCCGGCGCCGGCGCGGCGGGGGTCGGGGTCGGCGGCGGGGTCGGCGCGCCGCAGGCCGCGAGCGCGAGCAGGATCAGGCATCGGGTCGTCATCGCCGAGTCATACCCGAGTCGGCCCCCGCGTTGGGTGCTAGGGTGGCCACGTGCTGATCGCGGTCGAGCGCTTGCTGATCAAGTTGCGCCAGCCGCGGTCCCGCGCGGACGAGCTGATCGAGCTGCGCGGTCGGCTGCGCGCCGAGCTCGCCTCGCGGCCCGATGCCGACGAGCCGGTGCTCGCCCGCGCGATCCTCGACCAGAAGCTGCGGATCTCGGCGCTGCTCGACGGCGTGGTGTCGTGCCGGTCATGCGCGAAGCGGCTGCCATCTCCGGTCGGCCACTTCGCCGGTGGGGCGTGTTGCGCCGGGGTCACCGCCGACCTGTTCGACGACCACGAGCTCGCGGTGCTCGCGCACGCCGGCACGCGGACCGCCGATCTGGTCGCGCCTCGCACCGATCACGCCGGCTGCGCGTTCCGCGGCGCGACCGGCTGCACGCTCGAGGTCACGCACCGCCCCGCGCGCTGCGTGCACTACCTCTGCACGACCTTACGCCGCGAGCTCCACGCGCGCGCGCAGCTCGATGTCCTCGAGGTCGAGCTCGCGGAGCTCGAGCGCCGCGTGCAACAGTTCCGTACCGTCCGCGGCGCCCGCGTCGACCGCCAGGTGCTCGCGCCGCTGTTCGACGCGATCGCCGCGGCGCAGCGCAAGGCCCGCGCGTCCGCCGCCGCCCGATGACGCCGTCGTTCTCTCCGGACCTGCCGATCAGCGCGCACGTCGACGAGCTCGCGGCCGCGATCGCGCGCCACCCGATCGTGATCGTCGCGGGCGAGACCGGCTCGGGCAAGACCACGCAGCTGCCCAAGATCTGCCTCGCGATGGGGCGCGAGCGGATCGGCTGCACGCAGCCGCGGCGGATCGCCGCCACGAGCGTCGCCGCGCGCGTCGCGCAAGAGCTCGACACCGAGCTCGGCCAGGTCGTCGGCTACAAGATCCGGTTCTCCGACAAGCTCACGCGGACGACGCGCGTGAAGTTCATGACCGATGGCATCCTGCTCGCGGAGATCCAGAGCGATCCGCTGCTCCGCGCGTACGACACGCTGATCCTCGACGAGGCGCACGAGCGCAGCCTCAACATCGACTTCTTGCTCGGCTTCGTGAAGCGGCTCCTGCCGCAGCGCCCCGACCTCCGGGTGATCGTGAGCTCGGCGACGCTCGAGCTCGAGCGGTTCGCGACGTTCTTCGGCGGCGCGCCCGTGGTCTCGGTCTCGGGCCGGACGTATCCCGTCGACGTGTTGTACCGGCCGCCGCGCGAGGACGAGGCCGATCTCGCCGAGCTGGTCGCGAACACGGTCGAGGAGATCACGGAGCTCGATCCGCGCGGCGACGTGCTCGTGTTCCTGCCGGGGGAGCGCGAGATCCGCGAGGCGCTCGCCGAGCTCGAGCAACACGCCCTCCCCCACACCGTGGTGCTGCCGCTCTTTGGTCGGCTCTCGGCCGCGGAGCAGCAACGCGTGTTCGTGCGGATCGGCCAGCGCCGCGTCGTGCTCGCGACCAACGTCGCCGAGACCTCGCTGACCATCCCGGGCATCGTCTACGTCGTCGACGCCGGCCTCGCGCGCGTCAACCGCTACGACACCCGGACCGGCGTGTCCCAGCTGTTCGTCGAGCCGGTGTCGCGGGCGAGCGCCGACCAGCGCAAGGGCCGGTGTGGCCGCACCCAGCACGGCGTGTGCTTCCGGCTCTACGAGGAGCGCGACTACGCCTCGCGCCCCGCGCACACCGATCCGGAGATCAAGCGGGTCAGCCTCGCGGGCGTGATCCTGCGGATGAAGACGCTGCGGCTCGGCGACATCGCGCAGTTCCCGTTCCTCGACCCACCCCAGGCGCGCGCGATCGGCGAAGGCTACCGCGTGCTCGAGGAGCTCGGCGCGCTCGACGAGGCCGGCGAGCTCACCACGATCGGCCACCAGCTCGGCCGGTTGCCGCTCGACCCGCGGCTCGGCCGGATGATCCTCGGCGGCCGCGACGAGCGCGCGCTGCGTGAGGTCGTGGTGATCGCCGCGGCACTCGGCCTTCAAGATCCGCGCGAACGCCCGCAGGCGGCCCAGCAAAAGGCCGACGACGCGCATCGCCAGTACCGGGACGAAGGCAGCGACTTCGCCGGCTACCTCAAGCTGTGGGAGCTGTGGAAGCAGGCGCGCGCGACCTCCACGCGGCGCCAGTTACAGCGGCTGTGTCGCGACCGCTTCCTCAACTACAACCGGATGCGCGAGTGGGACGATATCCACGAGCAGATCGTGCGGGTGATGAAGGAGCTCGACTTCGCACCGAACGCGCAGCCGGCCTCGGCCGAGCAGATCCACCGCGCGCTGTTGCCGGGCCTGCTCAGCAAGATCGGCATCTGGAACCGCGAGGCGCGCAGCTATACCGGCGCGCGCCAGATCCGCTTCGTGATCCATCCATCGTCGGGGCTCGCCAAGAAGCCGCCGGCGTGGGTGATGGCGGCCGAGCTGGTCGAGACCTCCCAGCTGTTCGCACGTACGGTCGCGAAGCTCGATCCGGCCTGGCTCGAGCAAGCCGCCGGCGCGCTGTGCAAGCACAGCTACGGCGACCCGCACTGGGAGGCCAAGCAGGGCCAGGTGATCGCGCGCGACCACGTGACGCTGTACGGGCTCCCGGTCGCATCGCGCTCGGTCGCGTACGCGCGGTTGGATCCGGTGCTGTGCCGCGAGCTGTTCATCACCCACGCCCTGGTCCGCCACGAGTACGCGACGACGGCGCCGTTCATGGCGCACAACCAGCGGATCCAGGCCGAGGCGCAGCGGCTGCGCGACAAGGCGCGCCGCAGCGACATGTTCTCCGACGACAGCGACCAGTTCGCGTTCTTCGATCAGCGCCTCCCCGCGACCGTGGTGAGCGGCGCGACGTTCGAGACCTGGCGGGCGAAGGCCGAGCCGAGGCTCGAGCTGTCGCTCGCCGACGTGCTGCTGTCCGACGCCCACGACCTGGCTCCCGCGCGGTTCCCGGATCGGCTGACCGTGCACGGCGTCGAGCTCGCGCTCGCGTATCGCTTCGATCCCGGCGAGGACGACGACGGCATCACGATCACCGTGCCGGTCGCGATGCTGCCGCAGCTCGACGCCGATGCGATGAGCTGGACGATCGCGGGGTGGCTCCAGCCCAAGCTGCTCGCCCTGCTCGAGTCGCTGCCCAAGGCGGTGCGCAAGCCGCTCGCGCCGCTCGACCTGCTCGCCCACGAGCTCGCCGCGACGCTGCCGGCGTTCGAGGGCGCGATCCTGCCGGCGCTCGAGCGCGCGATCTTCGAACGCACCGGCGAGCGGATCGCGCGGTCGGCGTGGGACCTGGCGACCGTGCCGCAGTTCCTGTCGTTCCACTATCGCGTCGTCGACCCGCGCGACAAGGTGCTCGCGACCGGTCGCGATCTCGACGAGCTGCAACGCGCGCTCGGCCAGCGTGCCCGCGAGGTATGGGCCACCGCGCCGCGCGAGCAGTACGAGCGTACCGGGCTGCGCGGCTGGGACTTCGACGCGCTCGCCGAGTCGGTGACCATCGAGGTCGGCGGCCGCCGGATGCGCGCGTACCCCGCGCTCGTCGATCGCGAGAGCTCGGTCGACCTGCGCCTGCTCGAAGCGCCGGCGGCCGCCGCCGCGGCGACCCGCGAAGGCCTGCGCCGGCTGGTGTTGTTCGCGACCGGCCAGTCGCTGACCAAGCTCGAGGCGTTGCTCCCGGCGGCGCTCGCGAAGGACGTCCGCCGCCAGCTGGTGATGCGCGCGCTCGACGACGCGTTCGAGCTCGCGGAGCCGCCGCGCGACAAGCTCACGTTCGAGCGCCGGGTCTCGCTCGGGCGCGGCACGCTCTCGGCGCTCGTCGCCGAGCACGGTCGCGGCGCCGAGGCCTTCCTCGCCGAGCTCGCCAAGGTCCGCACCGGCTTGAAGCCGCTCGCCGGCAAGCCCGGGCTCGCGCGCGCGGTGGTCGACGATGTGACCAGCCAGCTCGCGCACCTCGCGCCCGCGGAGCTGTGGAGCGCCCCGGCGCGGATCGATCACCGCCTGCGCTACCTCAAGGCGCTGCAGATCCGACTACAGCGCCAGGCTCACGATCCGCAGAAGGATCACACCAAGGCCGCGCCGGTCGTGCCGCTATGGACCGCGTTCGTCGCGCGCCGCGCCGAGCTGCTCGCGAAGGGCCGCACCGCCCGCGAGCTCGACGAGTTCGGCTGGATGGTCGAGGAGCTGCGCGTCCAGGTGTTCGCGCCCGAGCTCAAGACCGCCGTCCCGATCTCCCTGGCGCGGGTCCAGGAGCAGTGGGCGGCGCTGGCCCGCTAGCGCTACGCTCGCGCCATGACCGACTGGAACCTGCCGTGGGCCGCCGGTTGCCGGTGCGACCGGATCCGCCTGCAGATCACCGCGCCGCCGATCGTCACGATGGCTTGTCATTGCCGGGGCTGCCAGCGCATGACCGCGAGCGCGTTTTCGTTGAGCCTGCTCGTGCCGGCGCCCGGCTTCGAGGTCACCACCGGCGAGCCGGTGATCGGCGGCCTCCACGGGCCCGCTCGCCACTTTCATTGCGACCATTGCAAGAGCTGGCTATTCACCCGCCCCGAGGGGATGGACGCGTTCGTGAACGTGCGTGCGACGATGCTCGACGATCCGCGCTGGTTCGTGCCGTTCGTCGAGACCGGCACGGCCGAGGCGCTGCCGTGGGCGAACACCGGCGCGGTCCACAGCTTCCCGAACCTGCCGGCGCCCGAGGTGTGGGGCCCGATCGTGGCGGAGTTCGCGCGCCTCGCACCGCGCCCCGGCTGACCGAGCCCGAGCCAAGGCCAAGGCCGGAGCGATCTTCGGCTCGTCGGTCGAGTGGTCACTTCGGATCCTCAGATCCGGGCTCGGGCTCGGGCTCGGGCTCGCCGGAAAAGAAGATCGATTCCGGTCGCTTGCGCGCGGGCGACTCGCGTGATCCGGATCGGCGACTACTGGTGATGCTTGAGCAGCTCGAGCTTGTGGTCGAGCTGCGCCCGCAGCGCCGGCGGCGGCTGCTTGGCGAGCGCTCCCTGGCAGATCGCGGTCGCCTCGTCCCACTTCTCGAGCAAGCCCAGCGTCGAGCACAGGTTGTATTCGTACTTGGGATCGGGGACGAGCGCGTCGGCCTGCTGGAACGCCGCGCGCGCGCCCTGGAGGTCGGCGATGAACACCTTCTGCTTGCCGTCGTCGTTGGCCTTCTCGGCCTCGGCGCGGTGCGACTCGTCGACGGGGGTCGGGGTCACGTCCGGAGTGGGTGGGGGCGGAGCTGGCTCGGCCTTCGCGATCCGCGGACCGGAGCACCCGGACTTCGCGAACACGTCGGCCACGGTCTTCGCGACGATGTCGATCGCCTCGAGCTCCGGGGGCGCGTTGTTGAGGATCATCCCCGACGATTCGCCGTGGATGCGGGCGGTGCCGAGGAGGTCGCCATCCTGACCGTCGCTGATCACCAGCAACGTATCGAGCCGCGCCGTACTCGAGTTCGAGATGAAGCCACCGCCGCCGCGCCCGGTGTGGACGATGTTGAGGTCGAGCACGAGGTCGGCGTGCTGCGCCGCCGGCCCGGTCAGCTCCTCGAAGCTGCAGCGCTGATGCATCTGGTCGAGCACGGCGCTCTCGAGCTGCATCGCCTGGCCCTGGGCCGCGAACGCGGTCGAGTGCACCCGCAGCGCGACCGAGCGATACGTCTGGAGGTTCGCGATCGGCATCGTGTTCTCGACGCTCGCCGACGGATGACACGCGCCCACGACCACCGCCACGAACCAGATCTGCGACCTCAGCCTCATCCACGCATCTTGAACCAGATCCTGGGTCGCGATCACGTGATTCGCGGCGAGACCGTCGCCCGGCCGATCGGCGCCGCCAGATCGCAGGTCCGCGCGACCTCGCGCACGCCGAGCGCGTGCAGGTCCTGCTCGGCTCGGGCCCGCAGCTCCGCGTCGCCGGTCAGCGTCGCGCTCCGCCAGCGCGCGATGGCCGCGGTCGAGCGCATGCCGGCCTGGGCCGCCGCCTCGGCCGCGCGCACGAACCGCGCCGCCGCGTCGGGCTCGGCGCCCGCTGCAGCGCCGCAGGCGTCGAGCACCAGCGCCCACACGTTGCCCTGGAGGTTGCGCTCGGCCGCGAGCATGCGGGCCGACCGGCTCGCCTCCGCCGCCGGCAGGTGCCCCGCGATCGCGAGCCTGCCACGCGCGTAGCAGGTCGCGACCCGGATGCTCGAGATCCGCGTCAACAGCGACCGTTCGAGGCGCCCGAACCGATCCGCGAGCTGCGCGCGCTCGTCGATGCTGCCGCGATAGAGGCAGATCTCGACCCACCCCACGAGCTCGTGAAAGTGCTGGACGTGGAAGCCGTCCGCCGGCGGTACCCAGGTCGCGCGCTCGAGCTCCTTGACCGCCATGTCGGTGTCGTCGAACGCGAGCCACATCGACACACACGCGCGCCGCAGCGTCGATTCGAGGTAGCGGTCGCCGCGCGACGCGGCATCCGCGAGGTGATCCTCGTAGCGCGCCCGCATCTCGATGAAGTCGCCCGCGAAGCGCAGCGAAAACAGCTGAAACAGCCGCGCGGTCGAGCTCTCCCAGGTGCTACCGGGGACGCGAGCGACCAGCGCGATCGCCCGCGCGAAGCCGTCGGCGGCCGTGGCGACGTTGCCACCGAAATAGGCCGCGGCTGCCTCCGCGGCCGCGACCATGCCGCCGATGTATGGATCGTTGGGGTCCGGCCCGAGCGCGAGCGCGCGCTCGACGAGTTGCCGCGCACGTTTCAGGTTCGAGCTGGTCGCGTAGAACATCGACTCGAGCAGGAGCGCGCGCACGATGTGCTCGCGGTGGCCGGTCCGCAACGCCATCCGCAGGTGGCGGGTCTGAAAGTCCATGCCCCGGATCGCATCGATCATGGCCAGGCTGGTCGCCGCGGACTTGAGGACCTCGAGCTCGAGCATGGTCGCGTCGGCGATCTCGCGACGGTGGCGGTCGCGGAACCCCAGCCCGCGCACGCGGATGCGCGCGCGGTGCCACAGCAGCGACGCGATCGCGCCGCGTGGTGTTTTCGGCGAGGCGACGCCGATCTCGGCGAGCAGTGACTCGAGCGCCTCGAGGCCGGGGGCGATGTGGCCGCTGATCACGAGCTGCTCCGCAGCGTGGCGGTGACACTCGAGGCGCGTCGCGCGATCCGCGCCCTCGGCGGCGGCGAGGTAGTGCGCGGCCGCGTCGGCGCCACGGCCCGCGTGGATCAGCGTCCTGCCGAGCTGCAGATGCAGACGGCGGCGATCATCGGCGTCGCGCGGGATCGCGTCGAGCGCGGTGCGCCACAGCTCCGCCGCCTGATCGAACGCGTGCGCGGCCTCGCTGCGTTGCGCGGCATCCTCGGCGTAGCGCGCGGCACGCTGCGGGAGGTCCGCGAGCAGGAAGTTGCGCAGCAACAGCTGCGGATCGCGTGGCTCCTGCGCCGCCTCGAGCGCGTACGCGATCCGGCCGTGAAGCTCGCGCCGGCGGTCCGCGTCGATCCGGCCGGTGATCGCCTCGCGCACGCGATCGTGGTACGGCTCGAGCGCGAGCCGACGACCGCGCTGGATCTCGCGGGCCAACGTCGCGACCCGCAGCGAGGCGATCGCGCGCGCTGCCGTGGTCGGCTCGAGCCGGCAGGCCTGCGCGGCGGCTTCGATCGCGATCGGCGCCCCCGCGATGCACACGATCTCGAGCAGCGCACGCGCCTCTGCGCCGAGCAACGCGACGCGCGCGGACAGCGCCTCGTCGAGCGAGGCGGCGGCGGCCCCCGTGCCGGCGAGCTCGAGGTGGCGGATGATCTCGTGCAGGAACATCGGATGACCGGCCGCCTCGCGCGACACACGCTCGAGATCGAAGCGCGTGGTGGCGTGCGGCACCAGGCCCTCCGCGAGCGCGCGGCATTCGGTATCGCTCAACGGGCCGAGCTGCGTCCGCTCGACCGGCAGGCCCTCGAGCGCGCCCTCGAGCGCGGCATCGTCACCGCGGACGGTCGCGAGCACGAGGATCGGCGGAGCCTGCGCGCCGCGCATCAGCTCGCGCAGCAACGAGAAGCTATCGGCGTCGGCCCATTGCAGATCGTCGATCGTCAGCACGACGCGGCCATCACGCGCGAGGGCCGCGAGCAGCTCGCGCAGCGCGGCGAACATGCGCCGCCGCTGCTCGTTCGGCTCGCCCGCGTCGAGCTCGTTCTCGGGCGCCGCGGCGATCGCCTCGATGCGCTGGAAGTCCGGGAATAGCCGCACCAGCAACGCGGGGTGCGCCGGCAGACGCGCGCGCACCTCGGCCTCCGAGCGCCGCGCGAGCGCCTGGACGAGCCCGTCGGCGATGCCATCGAACGCCTTGTAGGGCACCGATTCGCGCTCGTAGCAGCGACCGTGGACGATCAGGGCCTCGGGCTCGTCGACCGCGAGCGACCGCGCGAACCGAGCGACCAGCTCGGACTTGCCGATCCCCGACTCCCCCACCACGAGGTGGACGCGCGGTTGCGTGCGCGCGGCCGCCGCCGTCGCCGCGAGCTCCGCGAGCTCACGCTCGCGTCCGACGAACACCGGCACGACGACCGGCGTCGACGTCCGGATCGCGCTGCCGATCTCGAGGCCCAGCCGCTTGGCGATCGCGGCGCCGGTCGGGCGCGCGCGCGGTTCGATCGCGAGCAGCTCCGTGCATAGCTCGCCGAGATCGCGTGGCGCCGCGGGCGCGAGCTCGAACACGGACGTCGGCTCGACCTGCTGCTTCGCGACCAGGATCTGCAGCGCGTAGCCGGTGTGCGGCATCTTGCCGGTCAGCGCCTCGTACACCATCACCCCGACCGAGTACCAGTCGGCCGCGGCGCCGACCTGCTGGCCCGTGGCCTGCTCGGGCGCCATGTACTCGACCGTCCCGACCGGTCCCGTCGCCGACGACTGCCGCGCGGGATCGAGGTTCGTGACCAGCCCGAAATCGAGGATCACGACGCGACCATCGATCCCGACCATCACGTTCGAGGGCTTGACGTCGCGATGGATCAGGCCGGCCTCGTGCAGGGCATGGAGGCCGAGCACGAGCTGCCCGAGCACCGCGCGCAGCTTGTCGGGATCTCCGCGCACGTGGTCGAGGAAGTCGATCCCGTCGACGAGCTCCATCGTGAAGAACCACAGCTCGTCCGCACAGATCAGCTCGCCGATCGATACGAGGTTCGGGTGCGCCGTCGATTGCAGCGCCCGGAATTCGCGCTTGAACCGTGCGAACGTGTCGGCAGTCGCGCGGGCCAGCGTCTTGATCGCCACGATCGTGCCGCGGTTGCGATCGAAGACCTCGAACACCTCGCCCATCCCACCGGAGCCGAGCCGGCGCCGCACTTCGAAGCGCCCTCCAAGTACATGCCCCGCGGTGATCAACCCGGCAATGGTACCGCCACCGCCGCGTGGTCGGGGACACCACGATGATCGGTGGCTGCCCGGTCAGAACTTCTTGCGCAGGAGGTTGACGCCGACCGTGTGGCCGAGTTGCTGATTGTACTTGTTCGCATCGCGCTCGGCGAACGAGCGATCGACCGCGTGGGTCTCCGGGTTCATCTCGCGCGCGCCGTACGACGCCGCGCCATACCCGCCGGCGACCACGAGGCCGCCGGTGATCTCGAGGATCGGGCTCGCCGTCGAGTTGCCGATCAGGAAGCCCGTGATCGCCACGACCGCGCCGCCGATCATCATGCCGATGCCGCGGTGGTTCCACGTCCTGCCGTTCTCGCGCATCGCGAGGGTCGCGTCGGTCGCTTGCTTGTCGCCGGCGATCTGGAAGAAGTCCTCGTCGGCGAGCTGCTGGATGCCCTGGACCGGGTACCAGATCTTCACCGAATGGACCTGGGTCTTGTCCTGATACACCGCGCCGGTCGCGATCGTGTTGCCGTCGGCGTCCTTGTACTCGGTCTCCGCGACCTTCTCCTTCTGGGTCGTGGTCCAGACCTTGACGTCATCGACGACGTTGAGCTGCTCGCCGGTCGCCACGACGCCCGACTTCGGGGCGTTGGTAGCGGGCATCAGGCAACCGGTCGCAGAAATCCACAGCGCAATCGAGAGCATACGGGACATGACAGACTCACCTCGGGTTGGTTGGCGGTCCGGACGGAGACTCCGTGCAAGGAGTCGCACCAAAAGCGACTTGCCCCGACAGGGAGTCCGTAGGTATGACCCACGGGTGGTGAATAGCGCTCGCAGCGCCCACGACGTGCTCGCGGATCCCGACGTCCGCACGCGGGTCGCTGCCGAGCTCGCGTCCGCGCGCCGCCGCTGGCCCGAGGCCGCGATGACCGACGCGGGCTTCACCACCGCGCTCGCGTCCCGGCTCGCCGCGCAACCCGACCCGGTCGCCGCGCTCGCCCACCTGCGGATCGACGATCTCTTCCTGGCCCAGTGGTGTGCGACCGGCGATGACCGCGCGATCGCGGCGTTCGAGCGCGTGCACCACGGCGAGCTCGAGGCGGTGGTCGGCCGGTTTCGCAAGCTCGCCGTGACCGGCGACGAGATGCGCCAGGCCCTGCGGATCAAGCTGTTCGTGGGGACCACCGGCAAGACCCCGCGGATCGCCGCGTACTCGGGGTTCGGGTTCTTGCAGAACTGGGTCCGCGTCACCGCGCTGCGCGCCCTCGTCGATCTCGCGCGCAACGAGCGCGCGCGCAAGCTCGAGGAGCTGTTCGCCGATGACGACCTGTTCGCGCTCGCGGCGCACGAGTCGATCGATGGTCGCTACACGCGCGATCAGATCAACCGCGCGATCAAGCAGGCGTTCGCGCGGGCGATCAGCGGCCTCGCGCCGCGCCAGCGCAACTTCTTGCGCCACGCCCACGTCGACGCGCTCACGCTCGATCAGATCGCCGCGCTGTACGGCATCCACCGCGCGACCGTGGCGCGCACGCTCGCGCAGGCACGCGAGACGATGATGACCGCGACCCGGCGCGAGCTCGCCGACCACCTGGGCCTCGCCGATGATCAGCTCGAGAGCCTCGTCCGCGCGGCGGACAGCCGGATCGACCTGAGCTTGTCGCGCGTGCTGCGCGCACCCGAGCTCGCCGACGGCTCGGCCGACCCATGACGAGCCCGAACCCGAGCCCGAGCCCGAGCCGGTGCCCGAGCGACGAGGAGCTCGTACGCCTGATCGAAGGCTCGGTCGCCGAGGCTACGCTGTCCTCGATCGAGCTGCACGTCGACGGCTGCGACGACTGCGCGGCCGTGATCGCGGGGCTCGGCGCGCTGGGCTCGTCCGCGACCCGGCGCGCGCAGCCCGACCATCCGGCGCTGGTCGCGGTCGATCCGGACCACTACGTGCTCGGCGACGAGCTCGCGCGGGGCGGCATGGGCCGGATCCTGCGCGCCCGCGACCGCCGGCTCGGTCGCCAGATCGCGATCAAGGAGAACCTCGTCAGTTCCCGAGACCACGCGCGGCGGTTCGAGCGCGAAGCGCGGATCACGGCGCGCCTGCAGCACCCGTCGATCGTGCGCGTCCACGAGGCCGGGGTGTGGCCGGGTGGCGAGCCGTTCTTCGCGATGGACCTGGTCGCGGGCCGCTCGTTCGACGAGGTGATCGCGCACGCCACCACGCTCGACCAGCGGCTGGCGCTGATCCCGAACGTGCTCGCGGTCGCGGACGCGATCGCGTACGCGCACCACGAGGGCGTGATCCACCGCGATCTCAAGCCCAAGAACGTGCTCGTCGGTGACTTCGGCGAGACCGTCGTGCTCGACTGGGGCCTCGCGAAGGATCTGTCCGGACCGCCCGACCTCCCGGGCGCGAGCGGCACGGGTGGCGGCGACGGGGCGACCGAGGCCGGCAAGGTCGTCGGCACGCCGGCGTACATGTCGCCGGAGCAGGCGCGCAGCCACGCCGTCGATGCGCGCACCGATGTCTATGCGCTCGGCGCGATGCTGTTTCACCTGCTCGCCGGGCGACCGCCGATCAGCGGCCGCTCGGGCGAGGAGGTGCTCGCGCGCCTCCTCGCCGGTCCCCTGCCGTCGCTCGCCGACGCACAGCTGGCCATCCCGCCCGACCTGCTCGCGATCGTCGCCAAGGCGATGGCGTTCGCGCCCGGCGATCGCTATCCCACCGCGCGCGAGCTCGCGCACGACCTGCGCCAGTTCCAGACCGGGCAGCTCGTCGGTGCGCATCGCTACTCGCTCGGCCAGCTCGCGTGGCGATGGTTGCGCCGGCATCGCACCGCCGTCGTGGTCGCGGCGGCGGCCGCGGTGGTGCTGGTCGCGGTCAGCACCGTCGCGCTACGCCGCGTCCTGCGCGCCGAGCGCATGGCGCAGACCGAGCGGCGGACCGCGGAGCGCGACCGCGCGAATGCCGAGGAGCTGATGAGCTTCATGCTCGGCGATCTGCGCGCCAAGTTGCAGCCGCTCGGCAAGCTCGACCTGCTCGACCTCGTCGCGACCAAGGCGACCACGTACTACGATCACCGTCCCGCCGCGACCGATCACGATCGCCGCGCCCGCGCGGTCGCGCTCGCCAACGTCGGCGACGTGCGGCTCGCGCAAGGCCGGAGCGCCGCGGCGCTCGCCAGCTATTGCGGCGCGCTCGCGATCGCCGAGGTGCTCGCCGCCGGATCGCCGCAGGACGTGGTGCTCCAGCGCGACCTCGAGGTCAAGCACGACCGCGTCGGCGACGCCCTCGCCACCCGCGGCGACTCCACCGGCGCGCTCGCCGAGTACCGCAGCGACATGGCGATCGCGCAACGCCTCGCGGCGCGCGCCCCTGGCGATGCCGGCTTGCAGCGCGATGTCTCGATCAGCCACGAGAAGCTCGGCGACGTGCTCGACACGCAAGGCGCGTACGCCGCCGCGCTCGTCGAATATCGTGCCTCGCTGACGATCACGGAGCAGCTCGCGGCGCGGGGCTCGAACCCCGTCGTCGCACGCGATGTCTCGGTCGGTCACGAGCGCCTCGGCGAGGTGCTCGCGCGCCACGGCGATCACGCGACCGCGTTGACCGAGCACCGCGCGGCCCTCGCGATCCGCGAGCGCCTGGTCGCGAACGCCCCGAACGACATGGGGCTCGCGCGCGACCTCGCGGGCAGCCACGATCAGGTCGGCGCGAACCTCGTGGACCTCGACGAGGTCGCGGCCGCGCTCCCCGAGTACCGCGCTGCGCTGGCGATCGACGACCGGCTCGTCACCCGCGATCCGAGCAATGAAGGCCTCCAGAGCGACCTCGCGGCCGTCCACGACCACCTCGGCAAGGCGCTGCGCGTGCAGGGCGACGATCCCGGCGCGCTCGCCGAGTATCGCGCGGCCGTCGCCCTCCAAGACCGGCTCGCCGCCCACGACCCGACCGATCCGGTGCGCCAGGACGAGCTCGCGCTGAGCCACCGGGGCGTCGGTGATGTCCTGCGCGCGCAGGGCGACCCCGCCGCGGCCCTCGTCGAGTATCTCGCGACGCGCGACCTCCTGAGCCAGCTGGTCGCGCGCGATCCGGACGCGGTGCTAGGCCAGCATGATCTCGCGCTCGCCGACGAGAAGATCGGCTACATGCACGAGGTCCGAGGCGACCCCACGGCCGCGGTCGCCGACTACCGCGCGTGTCTCGCGATCCGCGAGCGCCTGGTCGCGCAGGATCCGACAAGCACGGCAGCGCAGACCGACCTCGCGGCGATCCATTTCAACCTCGGCGATGTTCTGAGCCACGGCGATGTCGCCGGTGCGCTCGTCGAGCATCGCGCCGCGCTGGCGATCACCGCCGCGTTGGTCGCCGCCGATCCGAGCCATCCCGCGTGGCACCATGACCTCGCCGAGTCGCATCGCACGATCGGCCGCCTGCTGCGCGCCCAGGGCCACGTGCGCGAGGCCCATCGCGAGCTCGCCGCGGCGCTGGTCTTGTACGAGCAGTTGAGCTCGGCCGATCCAGCAGACCAGGACCTACGCGGCGAGCTAGCCGCGCTGCGCGCCGAGCTCGCCCGAGCCTGAACGGACCCGGCCCTGATCCCGACATGGCGCGCGGCTCGCATGCTCCGGGGGCATGCGGATCGAACGCTTGATGACCACCAACGTGAAGACCTGCCGCGAGACCGATACGCTCGACACCGCGGCGAAGCTGATGTGGGACTACGACATCGGCGCGGTCGCGATCACCGACGACCACGGATGCCTGACCGGCATCATCACCGACCGGGACGCGTGCATGGCGGCGTACACCCAGTACGCGCCGTTGCACGCGATCACGTGTAATGTCGCGATGACCCGCGATCTCGCGACATGTACGGCGACCGACGAGGCCGCCGACGTGGCGAGGAAGATGGCCCGCTACCAGGTCCGGAGGATCCCCGTGATCGACGAGGCCCGGCACCCGATCGGGATGGTCACGCTCAACGACCTCGCGATCGCGATGACCCGCGACCGCGAGATCCGGACCGCGGACGTCGCGAGCGTGCTCGCCGCGATCTCCGTCCATCGCGCGGTGCCCGCGTCTGCGTGAATGTACGCCGAAAGCCCACACGGTCACACGATCACCACGAGCCGTCGCGCACGCACCGGTCTCGCACGTGCGTGCGTGAACGCGCGCTCCCTCGGGGCCGTGGAGCCGTCCGCGCCGCGGCTCGGCTACCGCGCGGCCGAACGCGTCTCGGTCGCCGAGAGGTCCACGTCGTCGGCCAGGATGTCGAGCGCCTCGCGCAGCACGGTCTGGTCGGCGCGTGCGCTCTCCGCGATCGCGCTCGCCGCGCTGGCATCATCGCCATCGTCGAACGGGCGCACGGGAGCCGGGACGATGCCGGGGTCCGCGGCCGGCAGCCCCGGCGAGGCCAGGTGCTCCAGCGTGATCGCGTAGCTCGTGGTTCGATCGGCGTGCGTGACCGCGGCGCGTGCATGCGCCGCTTCGCGCGCCTTGTCCCGGGCGAGCTCGTCGCGCCGCACGACCTCGTTCAACGACACGGACTTCGTCGCGAGCACCGCCTTCACGCGCCGGGCCTCGTCCGCGAGCTCCGTGAAGTCTCGCGAGGCCGCGACCCGCGCGGCGGACTTCGCACGCAACACGGCGAGGTCACGCTCGACCTGGTTCGAGCGGGCATGCGGGACCGCGGCGATCGCGTCCCACGGCAGCGGATCCGCCAGCGTCGCCTCGCCGATGTCGGCGACGTCGGTGAGCGAAGGCAGCACGAGGTCCGAGCGGACGCCTCGCAGCTGGGTCGAGGCCCCATCGGGTCGATAGAACTTGCTGATCGAGACCTTGAGCTCGCCGGGGTCATAGCCATAGGCCAGGCCGTTTTGGTCCATGAGCCGCGCGAGCGGGATGACGGTCTGAACGGTGCCTTTTCCGAAGCTCGTGGTATCGCCGACGACCACGGCACGGCCGTAGTCCTGGAGCGCCCCGGCCAGGATCTCCGACGCCGAAGCACTGAACCGGCTGGTGAGCACGAGCAACGGGCCATCATAGGCAATCGTCGGAGCGTCGGCCTGGCCCACTTCGATCGCGCCGGTCGGGCCACGGGTCTCGACGACCGGGCCGTGTCCGATGAACAGGCCGGTCATGTCGATCGCCTCGGCCAACGAGCCGCCGCCGTTACGCCGGAGATCGAGGATGATCCCGCGCACGTGCTCGGCCTCCAGCTTGGCGAGCAGCCGCGCGACATCGGCGGTCGCGCTGCGATGTGCGGCGCCCGGGCTCGGGTCCGCGTAGAACCCCGGGAGATCGATGACGCCGAGCCGCATCACGCCGCCGTGCGAGGTCGGGAGGTCGACGATGCGCGCCTTGGCCTCCTGATCCGCCAGGTTGATCTTGTCGCGGACGAGCGAGATGGTCTTGGGGACCGAGCCGTCGAGCGCGCCGGCCGGGACGATCGACAGCGTCACCCGTGACCCCTTCGGTCCGCGGATCAGCTCGACGGCGCGGGTGAGCGGCATGTTCAAGATGTCCACGGGATCGTGTCCGCTCTGGGCGACCGCGACGATCCGGTCTCCCGGCTGGAGCAGCCCGGTGCGCGCCGCGGGCCCGCCGGGGATGACCTCGCGGACCAGGCAAGCGCCATCATGGGACTCGAGCGACGCCCCGATCCCGAACAGCGACAGGTTCATCGCGATCGCGAACGACTGCATCTGCTCGTGGCCGAGGTAGTCGGAGTGAGGATCGTAGACGTGCGCGATCGCGTCGAGGTACACCGCGAGCACCTCGTCGCTCGTGAGCTCCTTCATGATCTTCAACTGCTGGTGATGACGGCGGGTCAGCATCGCCACGATCTGCGCGCGCGGCTTGCCGGCGAGCTCGAGCTGCAGGTACTCCGCGCGCAGTTGCTGGCGCCACAACGCCTGTGCCGCCGCGAGATCGGCAGGACGAGCGGCATGTGCACGGTCGAAGCGGTAGACGTCGTGGCCCGTGAAGTCGAACGTCGAGCTCGCGAGGGTTCGATCGATGTAGTCGGCCTGCTGCCCCAGGCGCTCGAGATAGACGGCAAAGATCGAGTGGGCCGCGCGGGTATCCCCCGCGAGCCGGGTGGTCTCCGCGAGGGCAAAGCGCAGCGTCGCGAACTCGTCGACATCCGCCTGCACGAACAACGAGCGGTTGCCGTCGAGCGCGTCGGTGTAGCGGTCGAGGATCTTGCCCGCGAGCTCGGCATCGAGCGGGTGATGGCCGAGCTGGGAGTGCTCGAGCAGGCTGGTGGTCAGCCGCGTGATGTTGGCCTCGGTCGTGGGCGCATCGGCCCGGCCGGGCGGTGCGGCGGGGCTACCGAACGAGGTGGCCACCACCGCGGCGCTCGAGGCCACGACGAGCGCCGCGCAGGCGATGAACTTGCCACGCGCGGCGCGTGCCACCCGTGCGACCGAGGCTGTTGCGGGCATGTAGAGACAGCGTGACCGAGCTCGATTACCGGCACCTGTCGCGAACATGACAACCCTGAAAGGGAGCGACCGCACCACGTGCGCACCGCCCTCGAACAGCCGGCAATAAGCGGCTACGGGCCACCCTCGACATGCGAGCTCCCACAGCCGCGTCCGGCGGTGTGCGCCTTCATCACGCCGCCTGGCCATTGTCTCGGGCCAGCGCTCGTCGCCTCGAAGTTCCTCGCCACGTTGGCGGGCGGCTCGTGTTACGTACGGCCTCGAGATGCGTCTGGCCCTGCTGGTGTTCGCCGCTGCGTGCGGGTCGCACGGACCGCACGATCCGCAGGGCTCGGGCGGCGATGCCGCATCCCGGATGGATTCCTCGAGCACCCGCGACGACGCCGCGATGGTCGTGGCCGATGCGCCGCGCGACGCGGCCCCAATCGTCGACGCGTTCCCGGCCGTGCTCGACGTGCGCATCGACTGCCACAACACCTGCGTGCTGATCGCGAACCCCTCCGCGATCGCCGTCGCGGCGGGCACATCGTTCCAGGTCAACTGGATCAATGTCGGCGATACCGACTGCGACGTCGCGAAGATCGACGCGTTCAATCAGGTCCCGATCATCCTCGGCCTCGAGCCGGGAACGAGCTACCACGATCCGGTCCACGACTGGTGCGGCGCGCAGTTCACCGGAACGTTCCAGTTCCAGATCTCGATCTGCACCATCCCGTCGGACATCCCGGTCAACTGCGGCGGCTGAGCCTGGCGTCATGACCCGACCGGCGGTCGTCCGACCGAACCTCGTGCTCGCGATCTGCTGCACGAGCCTGCTGATGGTGTCGATGGACACCACCATCGTGAACGTCGCGCTGCCGGCGATCCGCGCGGACCTCGGGGCGCAGACCTCGGATCTGCAGTGGGTGATCGACGCGTACACGCTGGTGGTCGCGAGCCTGCTCATGCTGTCGGGGTCGATCGCGGACCGCGTCGGTCGCCGCCGCACGTTCCAGACCGGGCTCGTCGTGTTCATCTTCGGGTCCGCGCTATGCAGCTTCGCGCCCGGGCTGCGTACGCTGATCGCAGCGCGCGTCCTGCAGGCGATCGGCGCCAGCATGCTGAACCCGGTCGCGATGTCGATCATCACGAACACGTTCATCGAGCCGAAGGCACGCGCACGCGCGATCGGCATGTGGGGCGCGGTGGTCGGCGTCTCGATGGCGCTCGGACCGCTGGTCGGCGGAGCGCTGACCCAGGCGATGGGCTGGCGCTCGATCTTCTACATCAACCTGCCGATCGGGGTCGTGGCGTTCATCCTCGCGCAGCGCTTCGTGCCCGAGTCGAAGGCGCCCCACGCGCGGCGCGTCGATCCGGTCGGCCAGTTGCTCGTGCTCGCGGCGCTCGCGGCGCTGACCTACGCGGTGATCGAGAGCCCCCAGCTGGGCCTCGGTTCGCCGCTGATCGTCGGCCTGGCCGTGGTCGCCGTGGCATCGATCGCCGGCTTGCTCGTGCTCGAGCCACGTCGGGTCGAGCCGTTGATCGATCTGCGGTTCTTCCGCAGCTTGCCGTTCACGAGCGCGACCGTGATCGCCGTGTGCATGTTCTCCGCGTTCGCCGGGTTCCTGTTCCTGAACGCGCTCTACCTCCAGGAGGTGCGCGGGTTGTCCGCGTTCGAGACCGGCCTGTATACGCTGCCGCTCGGGCTCGCGACGATCGTCTGTTCTCCGCTCTCGGGGCGGCTCGTCGGCAGGTTTGGAGCCCGGCCCTCGCTCGTGATCGCGGGCGGCACGGTCGCGGCGAGCGCGCTCGCACTCGCGCGCCTCGGCCCCGAGACGCCGCTGCCCTGGCTGCTCGCGTCGTACACGGTGTTCGGGATCGGCTTCGGCCTGGTCAACGCTCCGATCACGAACACCGCGGTGTCCGGCATGCCCCGCTCGCAGGCCGGCGTCGCAGCGGCGATCGCCTCGACTAGCCGGCAGGTCGGCGCTTCGCTCGGCGTCGCGATCAGCGGCGCGATCGTCAGCGGCGCGATCGGCGAGCAGGCCCGCGGTCCCACGGCCGGGTTCGCGGACGCGACCCACGCGTTCTGGTGGCTCGTGGTGGCTAGCGGCGCGGTGGTCGTCATCCTCGGGCTAGCCTCGACCGGCTCGCGCGCGCGCGCGTCGGTCGCGCGGATCGCCGCGCTGCTCGATCCGGAGGTCACCGCCGGGACCTGACCTATCTACGTCGTCGTGCTCGAATCACATGTAGGCGTCGAACCGGCGAAGCCTGTGGCCGGCGACCACGAAGAGCACCTGGCCTCGCACATTCATGCGATGGACGCGCCGGCACGGGATGCCGAGACTGGGGCGGCGTCGCTTCACGACGATTCGAGGTCAAACTCCGTGCACCAGCCTCACCCTGTCAGGATCTCTTTGTCATCGCTCGCGCTAGGCATCGTGCTGCTCGGGTGTGGCGGGGCCGCGCAGCCGCCCGCGGCGGGCTGGACCAAGCAGACCACGCTGGAGCAGATGGGGTCGGCGCCTTCGTTCAAGGACATCTTCTTCCTCGATGCACAGACGGGATGGGCCGCCGGCAACAACAACTTCCTGGCGAAGACCAGCGATGGCGGCGCGACGTGGGCGCGGGTGTTACCCGAGAACGACAGCCGCTACGTCGGTACGGTCCGGTTCGTGTCGCCGACCGTGGGCTTGTTCGTCTACGAGAACACCGTCGACGGTACCACCGGGATCTATCGCACGACCGACGGTGGCACGACCTGGAATCAGGTCCTGGGCGCGTACATCGGCGCCCAGTTCATCGGCGGCTTGCAGGATCTCCGCATGGTCGACGCCCAGACCGGGGTCGCGGTCGGCCTCAAGGGCACCATCGTGCATACGACCGACGGCGGTGCGACCTGGACGATGGCGACGGTCGATCACGACTACTACGCCAAGCCGGTCGACTTCTACGGCGTCGATTTCATCGATACGACGCGGGGCTTCGTCTGCGGCATCGACGGTACGATCCTGAAGACGACGGACGCCGGCGCTACCTGGACCACCGTGCTCAGCGATGACTTCACGGCCCAGACGACAACGTTGACAGGCACCGGCCGTCAATTCGCGTTGCGCTTCCTCGACGCCAACGACGGCGTCCTGACGACCGACACCGGGTTGTTCAAGACGGCGGACGGCGGCACGACCTGGAAGCGGGTCGCGATGGACCTCGTCGAGAGCAACACGAATGACTACGCGCTAGGGCTCAGCGACGCGTCGACGCTCTACGCGACCGCTGGCCAGCACGAGATGGTCGCATCATCTGATCTCGGCGAGACCTGGTCGGAGGTGAACGTCCCCTCGACGACGGGCATGATCAGCCCGCTTGGATTCACGCTCGTCGCGGCGTATTCGTTCGTCGCCGGGCATGGCTGGGCGATCGGCGGAAACGGCGAGGTCTACACGACTCCCTGACCGCGCGGACAGTCGCTCACATGAACCGCATGCCGAGGACCCCGGAGGCGGCGATTCCCGACGCGTTGTCGCCGAAGTAGCTCTCGGTGCGGACGCCGAGGAAGAAGCCCTTCGTGTGCGGGAACCACCGCAGCGCCGCGCGGATGCCCTTCGGCGACTCGATAACAGGATGGAGGTACTCCAGGTCGACGATGGTCAGGCCGTCGGAGACCGGCACATAGATGAACGTGCCCAACCGCGCATACGCACTGATCACCCCGAGAAAGCTCACCCCGAGCCCGATGATCGGCTCGAGGATCGTCGAGTGGCGAACCAGCGCATCACCGATCCCGAACTCCAGATCGTAAGCGACCGGGCCCGAGCCACCCGATGCGTAGTACAGCCCACCGCGAATCTCGAACGTCACGCTCTCCGTGACGAGTTGATTCACGTCGGTCGCGACCCCGGCGGACACGTCGTTGCGGGGGGTCACCCCACCCTCGAGCTCGACGGTGAGCCGCTCGACGGTATCGGGGCTGGCGGCGTCCGACGCTTCATCGGCGTGGACGGTGTTCGACAGGATCACGAACGACAGCACGGCGCAGCCGCTCACGGCGCGTTGCAACAATGGCATTGTCCACGACGATAGGCCTCCGGTGCTGCACCGCCAATCGCATGATCATGCGAGGGCCCGGGGCAGTCACTCGTGCGCAACGTTCGGGCACAACCACGCCTCGAGCATGAAGCCACCGGTCGCCGTGGGGCCGAAGCGAACGCCGCCACCCTGCCGCGTCGTCCGCCGCCGGATGATATTCAGCCCCAGCCCCGGTTCCCAGCCGTCCCGGCAGCCACCGCCATTGTCCTGGACGACCAGCCGAAGTTCCTCGCGCAGCGACGACACGTGGACGCGGAGCTGGGTCGCGGCGGCATGCCGGATCGTGTTCGTCGCGGACTCGCGGGCGATCCGTGCGAGTGCGTGAGCGACAGCGGGCTGCACGAATGCCATCTGACCGTCGTCGGTCGACGAGAACTCGAGCGCGATCCCCGCGCGATCGCACAGCTCGGCGAACCGCCATCGCAACTGCGCGGCGATCTCGACGAACGGGGTCGGCTTGACGCCGAGTACATCGAGCAGACCGCGAGCCTCTGCGAGCCCCTGCGTGACTTCGTCGTGGGCTGCCGCGAGAGTCGGGTCGTGTGGCGCGTGAGCGACCGCGGACGACAGCAACAGCACCGTCCGCGTCAGCTTCCCGCACACCCCGTCGTGGAGCTCCATCGTGAGATCCTCGCGCTGACTCTCGAGCGCCGCTGCGTGGCGTTCGGCGTGTCCGAGCGCCGAGGCGACGCGCGCGCGCAACTCTTCGCCGCTGAACGGCTTTGCGAGGTAGTCGGCAGCGCCGGCGACGATGCCGCGAGTGCGCTCGGATGGATCGCCGAGCGCACTGACGAGCACGAACGGGACCCGCGCGAACCGGCGGCCGGCACGCACGATCTCGAGCAGCTGGTACCCATCGCCATCGGGGAGCATCACGTCCGCGACGATCGCGGACGGCTGGCTCGCACCGAGTACGTCGAGCGCGGACTTGAGCGACCACGCCTCGAGCACGGTGAACCCAACGAGGTGACGGATCATCGAACCACGGAGGTCCGCGTTGTCCTCGACGAGCAGCACGAGCGGCCCCGTCCCGGCGTGGGCGCTCGCCACAGGCGGAGCAAGCGCGCGTGGCACGCGCGGAACGATCGGTGCCGCGCCCGGTGCAGGGTCCGCGAGCGGTGCGCCTGCCGGCAGCGTCAGCCGGAACGTGGCTCCGCCGGTACCGTCGGCATCTTCGAGGAGCGCGAGGTCACCGCCGTTGAGGCGCGCGAGCTCGTGTGCGAGCGCGAGCCCGATCCCCGAGGCCGTGCTCCCCTCCGACTGAAACGACGCGAACCGCTCGAACAGCGAGGCCCGCTGCTCGACCGGGATGCCCGGACCGTTGTCGGTGACGTCGACACGCGCCGAGCCGTCCTCGCCGAGGCTCGCGCGAAGCTCGATGCAGCCGCCCTCGGCTGCGACATGGCGGAGCGCGTTCGCGACCAGATTCGTCACGATCCGGCGCAGGTGGGCAGGGTCGACATGGGCGGAGATCGCTCGCTCCGGGTCGCGCACCACGAGTCCGGACGTCGCGCGCGAGGGCTGGACCTGGGCGGCGATCTCGCGTGCGATCGCGGCGGCGTCACATGCCACCGGGGCACATGGAGTCTTGCCCGCATCGAGCCGCGCTAGCTCGAGCACCTGGTCGACGAGATCGACGATCGCTGCCGCATTGGAGTCCACCAGCCCGAGCGAGTGCGCCAGCGGGCCCGGGGACGTGGCGTGCTGGCCGCGTAGGTACTCGACCTCCGACCGGATCACGGATAACGGCGAGCGAAAGTCGTGGCTCAGGTTGACGAACAGCTGCGTCCGCCTCCGCTCGTCGCGGCGCAGCTGTTCGTGGGCCTCGCGAAGCCGCTCGCGCGCGTCGATCTCGGAGCGCTGCCAGCGATCGCGCGACGCGGCCGCGAACACGACGATCGGGTAGACGAGGAACGCGACGCTGACGACCAGCATGTACTCGTGAGGCACCGGATCGCGCGCGAGCCCGAATCCGAGCATCGCGAGATCGGCCGCCAGACACAGCACCGCCGTGCTCCGCCACGACAGGACCAGCGCCGCTGACACGGCCATCGCCGCGATCGTGATGCTGAGCGCGATGTTGAGCGCGTTCTGCGTGTTCGCGAACAAGGTCGCGGGGCCGAACGCGCCGAACACCAGCGAAAACACGAGCGTCGCCGCGAACTCGACGCTACGCCGCGCCCGAGGGCGCCGCAGGTACACGAACAGCGCGAGCAGGACGGCCGCGGTGGGGGCGCGCAGCCACCACCTTCCCGCCGGCGACGCGAAGACGTCGGGATCGACGAACAAGAACGCCGGGATCCATAGCGCCAACAAGAGCAGGACGCAGCTTCGCGAACGGTGCCGGATCGTCTCGGCGCGTGTACGATCGAACGTCTCGTCCCGCGCCGGTACTACTGAGGGCATCGGGCTGAGTATCACGCGCGGCGCGGTTCAACGCTTAGCTACGAGGCCGAGCCGCAGGGCCTCGAGCACGGCCTCGGTCTTCGACTCGACCTGCAGCTTGTCGTAGATCGACCGGATGAACGTGCGCACGGTGTTCGTCGTGATCCCGAGCGACACACCCACGTCGGCGTACGTCAGACCGCGCGCGAGCAACTCGGTGACCTCTCGCTCGCGACCGGTCAACGTGGCCTGGAGTGGCCGCGGTGCCGCGAAGCTCTCGAGCACGCGGCGCGCGATGCGCGGCGACATCGGCGAGCCACCCACCGCCAGTTCGTTCAGGCTCGTGCGTAACCGGGCCGGAATGTCTTCCTTGAGCAGATAGCCCACCGCGCCCGCGCGAAGCGCCTCGAACACGTGTCCGTCGTCGGCAAACACCGTGAGCACGAGCGCGACGCACGAGGGATACGCGGTCCGGAACTCGCGCAGCAGATCCTCGCCGCGACCATCGGGCAGCTCGAGATCCAACAACAACACATCCGGTCGGACCCGCGCACACAGCGCGCGCGCAGCGGCGAGCGAGTCGGCTTCGCCGAGCCAGGTATATGGCGCGCTAGGCACGTCGCTAAGCAGATTGCGGACGGCGGCCCGAACCCGCGGATCGTCCTCGATCAGGATCAGGCCGGCCATCACGTCACGCTACGCCAGCGCCCCACACCGCGCCAGCGCCCCACACCGGAGTTGATTTCGGTGCCCCAAACTTCTCTCGGGCCGACACCCGACCGGAGTTGATTTCGGCGGCGCCTGCCCCTCCACCACCCGACCAGACAACCCGACCAGACAACCCGACCGGACACAACCCGACCGACCACACACACACAACCCGACCGGAGTTGATTTCGGCGGCGCCACTTCACGCTCACGCACCCACCCACCCACAACCCGACCGGAGTTGATTTCGGCGGCGCCACTGCGCCACTTCACGCTCACGCAGACAGTCGAGCCACGAAGCGCGTCCGAAACCTGTCCGCCGTTCGGACTGTCCGGCCGAATCTCGGGCGCGATGCATCGCGCCAACGTGAACTATCGCCGACTTACGTTTGGCACTATTTCTGCTGTCGACTCGGCTCATGACGTTGCCGCGCCAAGTGCTCCCTTGCCAGTTCTACATGCTCACGCGTCGCTGTACGCAGCGGCAGTTCCTGCTGCGTCCAGACAAGGAGACCAACAACGCGTTCGTCTACTGCTTGGCCGAGGCTGCGCAGCGCTTCCAGATCGAGGTGATCGTGGCGCAACAGATGTCAAACCACCACCACACCGCGCTCTTCGATCGCCATGGTCGCGTCATCGAATTCACCGCGCACTTTCACAAGATGCTCGCGAAGTGCCAGAACTCGCTGCGCGGCCGGTGGGAGAACCTGTGGTCGACCGAGTCACCTTGTATCGTTCAGCTCGTCGAGCGCTCGGATGTGATCGACAAGGTGGTCTACGTCGCCGCGAACCCGGTACTCGACCACCTGGTCGATCGTGTCGATCATTGGCCGGGCGCGCGGACCGTACAGGCGATGCTCGCGCAGCGGCCACTCCACGCGCAGCGGCCCTCGTACTTCTTTCGCGAGGAGGGCCCGATGCCGAGCAGTGTCACGCTGAGCTTCGCGATTCCGCCCGAGCTCGGAGATCGCGACGCCACAATCCTCGAGCTGCGCGAGCGTATCGCCGAGGTCGAGCGCGCCCATGCCGTACTTCGCGCGGAGACCGGAAAGCGAATCTTGGGTCGCCACGGAGTCTTGCAGCAATCGTGGCGCGACTCACCGAAGAGTCAAGAACCGCGGCGCGGTCTACGGCCGCGAGTGGCAGCCCGTTCGAAGTGGTCCCGCATCGAGACGCTCTCTCGGAATAGCGAATTCCTCCATGCCTACCGGAAAGCACGAGCCGCGTGGCTCGACCGCACTCCGATCCCGTTTCCGCCCGGAACGTACTGGCTCGTCCGGTTCGTAGGTGTACCGGTGGCCGCTGTTTGCAATTGAGTGATGAAGCGAGCCGTCGCTCGCGTGCCTCGGGCGCGCAACGTCGCGGCGTGGTCAGAACGGCTCGATCAGAATGCGCAATGCGGCTGGCGCGGGTCGACGGCGGCGAGGCAGGGCGGAAATTTCGCGGAGATCTCGAGATCAACTCCGGTGTGGGGGGGAAGGCGGTCCCCCAAACACAGCGCTCAACTTGCGCGCGAGTGGGCACCGCCACACGTCGCGCAGCATCACGAGCCACTCGTGACCCGCGATCACGACCGGATTGTGGCTCACGAGCTCGTCCGTGAGCCCGAACCGGATCGGCTCGGTGCGGCGCGCGAACGTCCCGAACAGCCGGTCCCACACGATGAGGACGCCGCCGTAATTCTTGTCGAGGTAACCAGCATTCGAGCCGTGGTGCACCGCGTGGTGCTGAGGCGTGTTGAAGATCCACTCGAGCGGCCCCAGGCTCGGTACGAGCTGGGTGTGCAGCAGCTCCTGATAGAACAGGCTGATCACCTGCACGCTCATGATCATCAACGGATCGAACCCGATCCACGCGAGCGGCAGCCAGAACACGACGCCGAGGAACGGGATCCAGCTCTGGCGAAACGCGACGGAGAAGTTGAAGTAGCGTGACGAATGATGCGTGACGTGCGAGGCCCACAGCACGCGCACGCGGTGGCTCGCACGATGAAACGCGTAGAAGCACAGGTCCTCGAGCACGACCAGCGCGACCCACTCCCACACCAGGCCGTGCTGGCCGACATGCCAGCCACCGATCACGACATGCGCGACCGCGTGACGGCTCGCCCACGCGTACGCCGCGAAGATCCCGTGCGCCCACACCGCGTTGATGACGAAGTAGCCCGCATACAGCGTGAGGTTCGCGACCGTGTCCCTCGCGCCGTAGAGCCGGCGCCCCGCGAGGCTGCCTGCGCACAGCTCGCCGATCATCCCGAAGCCCGACAGCGTGAGCCCCGCCGCGTACAGCAGGGTCAACGGTGAGCCCGCGAGCTCGAGGAGTCGCGCGAGCACTAGGGCCCCGGTCGCACTACGACACCGACTCGGCGATCCCGACGAGCGTCGGGAAGTCGAGGTTGCTGGTCAGCGTGAGGAGCGTGCCGTCCTTGACCCAGGTGACGACCGTGAACCCACCGAGGAACGACAGCGTGGCTGGCTCGTTGCCGAGCGTGATCGCGAGGCCGAGCGGGTGCGTCGCCTCGCCCATGAACCGCGACTCGACGAGCGAGAGCATCGTGCCATCGTGGTCCATCGTCATCAGGATCATCGGCAGGCAGTGCGGCGAGCGCACGATCTTCGAGATCGCATGACCGCGCGGCAACCGCGCCGGGACCTTGACCTCGAAGTTCATCTGTTCGCGCGCGTCGGCGAGCGTGATCCCTGGCGCGTCGAGATCCCACTCGAACACCACCGCGTTCCTGGGGAACGTGAACGCGAACGCGTCGGACGCGATCGGCGCGTCGAACGTCAGATCCTGAAACGCGAACCCGTACCACGGCTTGCCGTCGCGCTCGAGCTCGAGCCGGAGCGGCAGCGTCGACGGATCGTGATTCCACACCCGGTGGACCAGCCGGAGCGGCGCGCGGCGCGCGGGCCGGACCAGCCACTCGAGCGCGCGGTGCCCCGCGACCTGCGCGCGCTCGTCCTCGAGCGCGAACGTGTACGCGTCGAGGTTCGTGTGGGTGAGTCGCTCGATGTGATGCAGCGTCTCGGCGGCCGAGGGTACCCGCACGTGGTGGATGCGGAGCCCGAACAGCTGCTGCGGATACCACATCGTGATCGTGTCGCCATCGTAGAGGAACAGCTCGCCCTGATGCGGCCCCGGCGTGGTGGTCTCGACGCGTACGCTCGCTGGTCGCGCGAACAGAACCGTGCGCGTGATCGGCGTCGGCCCGAGCCCGGTTTCGACCGTCGTGCCGCGATAGCTCCGGATCGATGCCAGTCCGTTCGCGACGTTCCGAGCGATACCACCGGCCCAGACATCGGCGCACGCGGCGATCGCGAACGCCGCGAGCGCGACGGTCGCAACGGTAGAGGTGGACGCGGCAATACGCGGGTACTTCACGAGGACGCCTTTCCCTCGCGCGGCGCGAGGCCCAACAGAAAGAGCTGGACGATCGCCCGCGTCGACTCCTTGTCGCCGAGCCCGAGATACCCCTTCGCCCCGAGCAAGCGCTCGACCACGAAGTGGTTGGTGAACTGCATGTAGATCAGGGTGAACACCACGCCGGGATCCGCCCAGCGCGGCAGACCGTGGTGCTTCTTGTCGGGCAGTGCCGCCCGAAATCGCGGCGCGAGTTGCTTGTAGTGCGCCCGCGCATGCTTGCCGCCGAACTCGGCGATATCGACGTAGACCAGCCGCAGGTAATCGCGATGGCGATCGACCATCTCGCTCATCACGTCGCCGAGTTGCTCGAGGTCGTCCGGCAACCGGCACGTGATCAAGAATCGTGCGAGTGGCTCGGTCGCGGCGGCGAACTCGCCATACAACCGATCGAGGATCGCGGCGAACAGCGCGTCCTTGCCCTCGAAGTGGTTGTAGACGTTGCCGAGCGACACGCCCGCCTCTGCCGCGAGGTCGCGTAGCCCGACCGCGTGAAACCCGCGGTCGCGAAACAGCACGAGCGCGGCCTGCTCGAGCCGCTGCCGGGTGCCTTCCGTGGTCTGCTTGCGGGTCGCCATCGGAGTGAACGAACGTTCGTTTACCAAATCTCGAACCGGAGATCAAGCACGACCTGCGATCCTGATCGCACCGGCGCCGGTCGGTCGTGGGAATCGTTCGTACCCTTCAAGCGAGCATCGTCGTTCCGTGGTCCAAGGCGAGCCGCGGCTGCATTTCGTGTAGCGAAGACCGGTTGAGCCCGCCTGGCCGAAGGCCACCACGGAGCAGGACGAGCTCGGCGCGCTCGTCACTCGTGCGCGTGCTCCTGCCGCCGTCGCGATCCGCACGCGCCGGGTTCACCCAGCCGCCGATCGCCGAAGGGGCATTCGAGGTAGCGTGCGGCCACCGCGGTCGTCTTGTCCCCGGCCAACACCCAGGCACCGCGCCCGCCTCGAGCTACTCGGTATACCGTCGCCGCGCTTGCATCGCTCGGTCCCGCTTCGCCGTCGGATCAGCCTCTCGTGGGGTCCACCGGAGTGGATCAAGGCCGCGGAAGGTGGCCGGCGCGGATCGCCCTGCCCCGCCTCCTGCGTCCGTGCTACCGGTGTGCCGTGAGCCGGCGCGACAACCTCGATCGCTGCGCGACGTGCCGGATGCACGCGACGCTGTGCATCTGCGACGTCACGCCCCGCCTCGCGACGCGGACCCGGTTGGCGCTCCTGCTCCACCACCGCGAGGTGTCCAAGCCGACCAACACCGGGCAGCTCGCGGCGCGGTGCCTGCAACGTAGCGTCGTGACCGTGTTCGGCGAGCGCGATCGGGTCGGGATGCCGCCGGCAATCGAGCCGCACGAGCAGCCGCTGCTGCTCTATCCCGCGGACGACGCGGTCCCCGTCACGGCATACGCGGCCAGCGAACGCCCCGTGGTGCTGTTCGTCCCCGATGGCTCGTGGCGCCAGGCGCACAAGATGCGGCGGCGGCTGCCCGGCCTCGCGGCCGTCCCATGCGTGACCTTGCCGGAGCTGGCGCCGACCCGCTACCAGCTGCGCAGCGAGCATCACACAGGTGGCCTCGCCACGCTCGAGGCGATCGCGCGCGCGCTGCGCATCCTCGAACGCGAGGATGGCGCGGCGATCGAGGCCGCGATGCTCGGCGTGTTCCGGATCATGGTCGATCGCACCCTGTGGCTGCGCGGCGCGCTCCCCGACGACCAGGTGACCGGCGAGCTGCCCTCCGCCGCGCGCGCCGCGAATCCACGGAGCACACCGGCGCGCCGGCGCTGATCTAACCGGGACCTGCGCGCCCGGACCGCCTCCGATCGCTAGTCCTCCGATTCGGCGGCGCTGATCGCCACGCCGAGCTCGATCGCGACCCGCTCAGGGCCGGCGATCGCTCGTCACGCGGCCATCGACCAGCTCGACGATGCGACCGCAGCTCTCCGCGATCCGGGTGTCGTGGGTGACGATCAGGAACGTCGTGCCGAGCTCGCGATTGAACCGGCGCATCAGCTCGAGCACCTCGGCCGAGGATGCGGTGTCCAGGTTCCCGGTCGGCTCGTCGGCGAGCACGAGAGGGGGGCGGCGCACGAGCGCGCGCGCGATCGCCACGCGCTGCTGTTGGCCTCCGGACAGGTTCGTCGAACGAAAGTTCATGCGATCCGCGAGTCCCACCGCGCTCAGGATCTCCTTGGCGTCGCTACGCAGCTTCGCGCTCGGCCAGCCCTCGTGGCCCCACCCCGGAATCATCACGTTCTCGAGCGCGGTGAACGCCGGCAACAGATGGTGAAACTGAAACACGAAGCCGAGCATGCGCGCGCGCACGTCGGTGAGCTCGCGTTCACCGAGCTCGGTCGTCTCGGTGCCGCCGAGCGCGACGTGACCGCGGGTCGGGCGATCGAGGAGACCGATGATGTTGAGGAGCGTGCTCTTCCCCGATCCGGAGGGCCCGACCAGCGCGGTCAACTCGCCGCGTCCGACGATCAGGTCGACCCCCGCGAGCGCGCGCGTCCGGGCGACGTCGCCGTACTCCTTGACGACACCTTCGACGACGAGCACCGGTGGTGAGGACTCAGCCATTGCGGATCGCCGTGGCCGGGTCGAGCGCGGCCGCGCGCCGGGCCGGAATGGCCGCGGCGAGGATGCCCACGCCGGTGGCGAGCAGGCTCGCGAACACGAGCAGGGACAGGTCGATCTGCACCGGGAACTTCGGTGCGCCGCTCGGGTCGCGCGCGATCGACTCGAACAGCTTGGCGAGCACCGCGCCAAACGCGCAGCCGATCACCGAGCCGCCGCTGCCGAGCAGCCCACCCTGGATCAAGAAGACGCGCAGGATCCGACCGCGCGGCGTCCCGACCGCGCGGAGGATGCCGATCTCGCGCGACTTCTGCACCACGGACACGATCAACACGCTCGCGATCCCGAGCGCGACCGCGAGGATCACGAAGAACTGGATCATGCTCTTGGAGCTCGACTGTGCGGATAACCCCGCGAGCAGCTCGGCGTTGATCTTCATCCAGCTATCGGCCGGGATCCCGGTCCGGCTCTGGACCTCGTTGGCGATCCGCTCGGCCGCGAACACGTCCGCCACCTTGAGCTCGATCGTGGTCACGCCGCCGGGCAGACCGTAGAGCGACTGGGCGTGGCGGAGCGAGGTCACCAGCCACGTTCCGTCGACCACCTCGTTGCCGAGCCGGAACACGCCGCCGATCGTCACGACGTCGTCGACCCCCTCGCTCGACGAGATCCGGAGCTTGTCACCGACGGTGGCGCCGAGATCGGCCGCGAGCTTGGCGCCGACCACCACGCTGGCTCCATCGAGGTCGAAGTGCCCGGCGGTCAGCCGCGCGCGCAGATCGATGATCGCGAGCACGCGCTCGGGGTCGACGCCACGCACCACGATCGGGCTCTTCGCCCCCGAGCGCACCGCGAAGCCGGCGCCGACGATCGAGGGCGACGCCGCGACCACACCGGGGATCCGTTCGACCGCGTCCATCACGCTCGGCCACTGATCGATCGAGCGCAGCCGCTGCGAGGTCTCTTCGGTCTGGCGTGCGATCGCGACCGCCCGCGTGGGCTCGACGAGCGGGCGCGCTACTTCGCGCGGCACGTGGATCGTGACGTGAGGCTGGGTGCCCAGGGTCTTGTCGATCAGCGAGGACTGCAGCCCACCGATCAGCGCGGAGAGAAACACGATCACGCTCACGCCCACCCCGACGCCGCCGAGGATCAGCGCGGTCTGGCCCTTGGCGTCGCGGAGATAGCGCAGCGCGAGGAACCACTCGAACGGCATCAGTCGCGCTCCGCGCGCACGTGGGCGCCGATCGCGAGCGCGTGGCCATCGGGGATGATGACCTCGGTGGTCTCGTCGAGGCCGCGCGTGATCTCGAGCGAGCCCTCGCCGCGGATGCCGAGCTCGACCTCGCGCCGCGCGACGCGCCCGCGCTCGACCACCAGCACGTACGGGGACGGCGTCGAGATCCCGCGCACCACGTCGCTCCGGATCGTCAGCACGTGGGGCTTCGCGGCGACCGTGAGATCGACGGAGACCGTCATGTCGGGCTTGAGGAACGCCGGTGGCGACGCGACCTCGAGGCGGACCTCGACGCTGCCCCGCTGCGGATCGATCGAGGGCGCGATGTAGCTCACCACCGCATCGAACACCTGCTGGGGATAGGCGTCTGCCGAGGCGCGTGCCTTCTGACCGAGATGGATCCACGCCAGGTTGCGCTCGTCGGGCTGGACCACGAGCTGGACGCTCGCATCCGCGGCGAGCACGAGCAGGGTGCGCGCCGGCTGCACGACATCGCCTGGCTCGACGGAGCGCGTGAGCACGGTGCCGCTCTGCAGCGCGACCATCTGGGTCTGCGCGAGCCGGGCGCGCGCCCCCGAGAGCTGCGCCTGGGTCTGCATCAGCGCGGTCAGCGCCACCCGCGAGTCCGCCCCGAGCGGAGCCGAGGCGATCCGCTGGGCATCGGCCGCCGTGCGTTGAGCCTGCGCGATCTCCACCGCGCGGCGAGCGTTCTCGAGCTCGACCACCGCGACCGCGCCGGTCGCCGCGAGCTTGGTGGTGCGCTCGAGCTCGGTCTGTGCGCGCTCCAGGTTGGTCTCGGCCTGGCGCAGGGCCTCGGTGGCCACGATCGCACCGACCCGCCGGAGCTGATCGACCCGCGCCTTGGCCTGATTGACCGCGGCCTCGGCCTGCGCGACCGAAGCGCGCTCCGCACTATCCTCGAGCTGGACCAGCAGATCGCCCGCGGTCACGCGTTGTCCCTCGACCGCACCGACCGCGACGACGAGCCCGCTGATCTGCGCGGCGATCTGGACCCGGGTCGGGACCCGCACGCGGCCGCTCGACACGATATGCTGCTCGAGATCGCGCCGCTCGGCGACCGTGGTGGATACGCGCACGCCGCGCCATCGCACCAGCGCGTAGGCGCCCGCGCCCAGCAGGATCACGAGCGCGATCCAGAACATCGGTCGGCGAACCAATCTCGGCATGGGGGCCCCTTAGACCTTCGAACCAGTACGCGGGTTACACCCTATCTGACCCCGCGTCGATGGAGCGTTCCACCCGTCGCGCCGCCGACTCGCAGGCGGCGATCAGTTGCAGCTGCCGTCCTCGACCGGCTGCGGCGTCACGGGACGCGGCAAACCGTCGTAGCTCCACGTGCTCGCGCAGGTGGTGCCGTGGCGTCCCTTGTCGTGGTCCAGGATCTCGTACGTCCCGTGCGGTGGATCGAATTCGATGAGCCAGAAGTTGTCGGCGTCGTACCGGGTCCCGCCGAGGATGTACGCCGGCGCCGGGTACTGGCCCGTCATATCGAGCCAGAGATGGAGGTGGCCCGCGAGCGAGAACTTGAGCGAGTCGTGACGCGCGAGCACGGTCATCAGATCGGGATTCGCGCTGCCCGGATCTTCGTTCTGCTTGGTCACGAAGAACGCGTAGTGCGACATGAACGTCGCCGGCGTCCCGTCGGTCAGCTGCGCATCGATCCACGCGAGTTGCTCGGGCCCGTACGACGCGAACTCGGTGTCGCAAGCGGGCGAAGCGGCGTCCCACGTCGGTCCGAGCTGGCTATTGCCCAGGATGAAGCGCCAGCCCTTCCAATCGACCGCGTGATAGGGCTCGGTCGCGAGCAGGTCGTGAAACAGGCCGGCCGTGAACTCGTGCGATACGTACTCGTGGCCGCAGTCGATCCCGTAGTCGTGATTGCCGAGCGCGAGGTGGTACGGCATCTCGAGCCCCCCGAGGATCTCCTGGACGTCCTGGAACGCGGTGTGCGCGGTGTCGTAGTGCGCGCGATCCTGCGAATGGTACGGGTTATGGGTCACGTCGCCCAACACGAACACGAGGTCCGGCCGCGGGTCGATCGCGTTGATCCGGCGCACGACTTCGCGCAGCCGATCGGTCGACTTCTGGATCGAGTCGTTATCGTTATCGTTGGACTCGGTACAGCAGACGTACTCGGGACCCGGGATGTGCGTGTCGGTGATGACCACGACGCGAAACTTGTTCGGATCGACGCCGGACCCGCTCGACCCGCATGCGAGAGCCCCGAGCAGGGTGAGCAGGAGCGCGCGACGCATGAGCCAAGTCTACGTGGGGACCCGGGCGATCGGTGGGCGCAGTTCGCGGCCTCGGTGTACGTTCGCGTGGTGACCCGCACGCGCCCAACGCCCCCGCCGAGCCGGGTCCGCGTGCGCGAGGCGGCCCGCCTCGCCGGCGTGACCCCGCAGGGGATCTATCAACGAATCCGGCGCGGCGACCTGGCGGCCACGCAGGTCGGCGGCGTCCAGACGGTCGCGCGCGCCGACGTGCTGGCGTATCGCGACCAGCTGCGTGCGTTGCTGCGCCCCAGGACGACACCGCGCAGGCTCACCGATGCGGAGTTTCTCCAGGAGCTGCGGGACAGCGATCCCGACTGAGGGCCGCGCACGCACAGCTCGGTACCATCGTCGTGACGCTTGGCTCTCACGTCCACTGCGCGATATGCGTCGACCGAGGACACGTGCGGCAGACGAAGTAGTAGAGCGCGCCGCTGTCGCCAGCGACGATGGGAAAGTCCGCAAACGGTTGTGGTGCCGAGAGCCGGAACACGAACGTCATCGTCTTCGTGCAGCGCCCACAGTGCACGTCGACCGGATCTTGGATCCAGGCCGGGTCGCCGCCGAGCTGACAATCGCCCTCGAGCGGGCGTTCGTGCAGCTCGCGCGGCGCCTTCACGAGGCGTGCGAACTGCGGCGTGATCGGCCGGGTGGAGTCCTGCGAGTAGGCCGTGCGCGGCAGGCTCTTGACGCCAGGCTCGACGTCGACGAGCTCGAGGCCGCCGTCCTCGCGCACCGCGTGATCGTGGCGCCGCATCCAGGCGTCGCAGTCGAGGCACGCCGTCGCGTGGAATCGGCGCCACACGGCGCTCTCGAGCGCGCGTGCCGTCGCCTTCGAGAGATCGAACGAGAACCAGACGCGTGACGGGCGCCCACACCCCGGGCAGGCGGGCCCGCGCGGCAGATCCGGCGCGAACACGTGGGGGCTCTTCGCGCGCGACGGCAGGACGACATAGCCAGTTGACCGCGGTCGCTTGGGGCGCGCGGTCCGTGCGCGAGCGATGGCGTGTTCGTACACGATGCCGAAGCGCTTCACCATCTCCTGTTCGGCGGTCGGCGGAAAGCTGGTCTCTCGATCGAAGCCTGCGACGACCGCGCGCGCGGCCACCTCGTCGCCGAGCTCCTGGAGCGCGATGGCTCGCGCTGCGTGGTCCAGATCCGTCGAGCTCCGTGCGAAGCGCGCGATCACCTTTCGCGCGGCGGCGCTCTCGAGCTTGCCGGCCTTGTAGCGCAACAGTGCCAGCAGGATGTCGTCGGATGCGCGCGATCCGAGCCCCTCACAGACGGGTTCGAGTGCGCGCAGCGCGCGGCCCTCGAGTCCGAGCCGAAGCGCCGCGGCTACGAACGGGAACGTGGCGAACGGATTGAAGCCGATCCGAGCGGTCTCGGTGCCACCGAGGTCGGTCCGGATCACGCGCTTGCT
>JBDTEH010000062.1:0-20065 GCA_039922635.1 Kofleriaceae bacterium
TGCAAGGCGTGCGCGTCGTCTCGTATTGAGCGCGCAATGGCTAAATGGGGCACGCCGGCAAGGGCAAGAGTCTGGAACAAATTGAAGCGCACTGGCGGTCGGGCGAACCGGCTCGAGCACTATGACGGGAGCTACCCAGGACCACGCAGGACCGGGCCTGGCGCCTGTCCCACCTAACCGGCGAGGGAATTTGAAGATTGGTCGGTCCCCTGATACCCCCCTGATACCCCCCTGATACCCCCCCTGGATACTTGCGCGCTGCGGTCGAACCATCCTCCGAATGGCCCGGCTCGCCACGAGCATCGACGTCCAGGACACCGCACTTCGCGAGCTGGGTCAGCGTTCCCTGTCGGGGACGGCCGCCCACCTGGTGCCGCTGATCTTCGTCGAAGCCACGATGCCGGCGTCGCACGGGTTCTCCGGTGTGGTCGTGATCAGCGTGGTCGTCGGGTTCCTCGGTGTACGTCTTGTCGCACGTCACCGCACGATCTGCGGCCTCGGCTCGCTGCGTCAACGGTGGAGCCTGATCGCGATCGGTGGCATCGGCATCAACATCCTGTGGGGCGTGATCAACGCGGCGGTACAGCTTCGTGACGGCTCGGGGATGGATGCGCTCGTCATGGCAATCCTGATCTCCGGCGTCGCGGTCGGCGGCGTCAACGCCTTCGCGCCGAACCGGCTCGTCCAGATGTTCGCGCTCCTGACCCTGCTGTTGCCGACCCTCGTGTGTGGCGTGGCGGGCTTGATCTCTCCCGGCCTCACCGTGCTCTACGCCGTGTTCTTCGTCTACATGTCCGCCCTCGGGCGGCGAGCGTCGCGCGATTACTGGCACGGCGTGGAGACGGCGAAGCTGCTCGAGGCGCACGCCGTCGCGCAGGAACAGGCGGCGGTCGAAGCGCGCGCGATGAACGAGCAACTGCGTGCGGAGATCGCGCACCGCGCGCGCGTGGAGATCGAGCTCCGCCACGCGCAGAAGCTCGAGGCCGTGGGCCGCCTCGCGGCTGGCATCGCGCACGAGATCAACACGCCGCTCCAGTTCGTGACCGATAGCTGTCACTTCCTCCGCGAGGGCGTCCAGGATCTCGAGGCAGGAGTCGCCGACTACACGCAGCTGATCTCCGACATCGTCCAGCGCCAGACCACGCCCGAGGCCGCCGAAGCTCGTGCCGCGAAGATCCGCGACGAGCGCGATCTGGACTTTCTCCACGAGCAGCTCTCGGGCGCCACCACGCGCGCGCTCGAGGGCCTCGACCGGATCGGCAAGATCGTCGGCGCCACCAAGGAGTTCGCCGCGACGAACACGGTGGGCAAGTCACCGACGGATATCAACCGCATGATCGAGAGCACGCTCGTCATGTGCCGCCACGAGACCTCGGCGGTCGCCGAGGTCTCGACCGAGCTCGCCGAGCTGCCCCTCGCCGACTGCCATCGCGGCGAGCTCAGCCAGGCGTTCCTCAACGTCATCGTCAACGCGGCGTACGCGGTCGGCGGCGTGACGAAGCAGACCGGCCGGAAGGGCCAGATCTCGATCAAGACCAGCATGCCGGTGTCCGACAAGATCCGCGTCGAGATCACCGACACCGGCGGCGGCATCCCCGTCGAGATCATCGACAAGATCTTCGAGCCATTCTTCACGACCAAGCCCGTGGGCGATGGCACCGGCCAGGGCCTGGCGGTCGCGCGTGCGATCGTCGTCGGCAAGCACGGCGGCACGCTCGACGTGTCCTCGATCCCGACGATCGGCAGCACGTTCGCGATCACGATCCCGGTCTAAACCCGTCCCAGGCTGCGACAGCGAGCACCGTGTGACGACCTTGACCACGGGCTCGTCGGCTCGCGGGCCGCGCGCGGTAGAACGGACGCCGGCCTGGGAGTGCGCCGGCCGGCTTCGCTGTAGCATGCGGCGGTGCCGCGCCCCTCGCTGTCGTCGCTGTCGCTCCGCCTCGTCGGCTGGAAGTTCGAGACTCCCGGGCCGGCGGTCAAGCGGTGCGTGGTCCTCGCGGTGCCCCACACCAGCAACTGGGACGGCGTCCTGCTGCTCGCGCTCGCGCGCTCGATCGATCTGCAGATGTCGTGGATGATCAAGGACGAGTGGTTGCGCGGGCCGATGGGCGTGCTGCTCCGGCGGCTGGGCGCCGTCGGCATCGAGCGGCGCCGCGCCACCAACGTGGTCCAGGCGATGATCGACGAGCTCGGCCGGCGTGACGAGCTGGCGCTGGTCATCCCGCCCGAGGGCACCCGCAGCCGCGCCGAGGCCTGGAAGTCGGGCTTCTATCACATCGCTCTGGGTGCCGGCGTGCCGGTGGTGCCGGGCTACCTCGACTACGGTCGCAAGCGCGCCGGGCTGGGCGCCCCGATCGAGCTCACCGGCGATGTCCGCGCCGACATGGACGTGATCCGCGCGTTCTACGCGCGGATGGCGCCGATCGCACACCGGCCGGCGGACTTCGGCCCGATCCGCCTGCGCGACGAGGACTAGCCGTTCGCGTTGCGATCCACGCGGATCGTGAGGCCGAGAAAGTCGAGGGTCGCGACGATCGGACGCCCATGCTCGAACCGGGTCCAGTGCTCGCCTGCGTCGTCGATCCGCGGCTTGCCCCAGCGCTTGCGGAGTGCGGCTTCGAACGGCGTGCGCGCGTCGGAGTCGAGCGCCTCGAGCTCGAGCCCGACGCCTGCGACGTGGCCACGATCGAACGTGAGGTCGAAGCCGACCGGCCGACCATCCCGCGGCGCTCCCACGAACGGAACCTCGACACGCGCGTCCGATGGCGTCCACCAGGACGTCTCGGTGGAGCTCCAGCGATCGCCTGCCAAGCTCCGTGCGTGGCCTCGCTCGGCGCCGACCATCGCCACCGCTCGTTCGAGTAGATCGTCGAGCGTCGCGGCCGCTTCCCAGCGCAGCTCGACGCGGTTCACCTCGACCCGGCCTCGCATGTACGTGCCGTCCTCGGTCACGAGCGCCCAGTTGTTGAACCACATCCCACTCACGCGGTCACCACACATGCACTCGCAGCGGAGCTGCGTGCGGCCGAGCCGAGCCGCGAGCCCATCCGCTCCTTCGTAGCCGCAACAGCCTCCAAACGTCACCGCGAACCGGATCGCGGTGAGCTCGTGGTGCTCGATCTCGAACCGAATCTCGACGTCGTGCGCGCGCGCGAACGCCGCGATCCGTGCGCGGTCGGCCGGCGTCGGCGCCGAACCACCGAGCTCGATGCCCGCGAACAAGGGCCCGATCGTGCCGCCGGCCCCGACGATTTGATCCGCGGCCTCGCGGCTCAGCCACGGTCGCTCTGGGGCACGCACGTGAACCCGTGGCGCCGGCTTGTCACGCTCGCGCGCCGCGACGAACATCATCGCGACCGAGCCCACGATCATCGCGACACAGATCGTTCTGGCACTCACCTCCGGTAGAGCCGTCCAGGAGGCTGTGGTTGCGAACTATTTGGGTCCTGCGCCGCGAACCCACATGCACAGTTGATCGCCGCCCACCGACTCGCGATGCAAGAGCTCGAAGTCCTCTGGGACCTCGCCGCCGAAGCCGTGATAGGTGACCAACCGGGCGCCCGGGCGCATCGTCACCAGCTGTTGCTTCGTGCGCTCGACGCTCTGGAGGTACTGATCGTGACGCACTCCCGCGTCGACCGCCGAGTCGAACAGGCCCTCGACGAAGGGATTGAACAGGTAGATCGCATCGAACGTGGCCCAGTCGATCGCGTGCGCGTCGCCATGGACGAGCTCGAGCCGGCCATCGAGGTGAAGCCGGCGGGCGGCCGCTTCGGCCGCGCGAACCATGCGCAGATCGACCTCGACGCCGAGCCACGACGCGGTCGTCGTCAGCGCGCCGACGATACAGAGCTTGCCGGCGCCGCAGCCGACATCGAGGATGCGTTGGCCTTGCACCGGCGCCAGCAGCGCACACGTGCGCAGCGCGACGTCGATCGGCGTCCAGTGAAACTGCGATCGGCGGCGCTGGCTCGAAGGGAACAGCCGATCGAACTGGGCGTCGGTGACCGCGAGCCCGTTACGCAGCGCGAACGAGATCTCCGCCACCTCCACGGCTCGGCACCGTAGCACCAACTGGCCCCTGCGTTGCTTCGCCCCTCGGGTTGGCTGAAATGCTGACACCCGCGTCAGGAACTCGACCGAGCTTGCCATCTCGTGCCGGCTAAGTCCGCAACTTCGCTGTCATGCGCGCGGCCGCGTCGTTGCACGATGCGAGACCCATGCGAATCCTGATGCTGCTCGCGCTGCTCCCTGCATGTTCGCTGTATTTCGGTGGTGGCTCGCCGTCGGGCGAGGTGCCGCCGGACGGTTCAGCCGGGTCGGCCACGTCGTACAGTTTGACGACGATACGCACGCTCGCGGGGGCACATCGGATCGTCGGTGTCGACAGCGATCATGCCGGCGGCGTATGGATCGCCTACCAGGAACGGACCTCGAGCGAGGTCACGCTCGCGCACCTCGACGCGTCGAATACGACCATCCGCGAATGGAGCTTCGAAGATCCGTCCGAGGTCAGCGGGATCGCGGTGGCCGCGGATGGAGTGTGGGTCAGCCATAACGCGGTCGGCACGATCGGCACGAGTGGCGTGACCGAGCACGATCTCACCACCGGCACGGCGCTGCGAAGCTATGCGACCGAGGGGCAGATCTCGGATCTCGAGATCCAGGCGGGTCTGCTCCTGCTCTCGAGCTATCAGAACCAGGTGATCGCGCTCGACCCGACCACGGGTGGGACGAAATGGCAGATGGTCACGCAGGTCATCCCGTCGACCCAGACCGGCATCGCCGCGTATGGCGCCAACCTCTTCGTGTCGTCGTGGGACATGAACACGCTCACCCTGATGGACCACTCGGGCGGCATCCTCGGTTCGGCAACGTCACCGCTGCTCCACACCAACGTGTCCGCATCGGTCGGGTTGTTCCTCGCGAACGATGGCGCCGACCGGCTCATCCTCGCGAGCGACAGCCAGATCGCCTGGCTGAAGGTGCCCGCGATCGGCGGATAGGCCTCGTTACTCGGGCCCGCGATGATCAGAAGGCGTACGTGAAGCCCGCGAGGTACCGGTCGCGCAGGTTTCCGTTCAGGTCGACGGCCCACGACGCGTAGCCGTCGAGTGATACCGAGTGCGAAACTTGAAGTTGCACGAGCGGCAACGCGCGATAGCCCAGTTGTTGGACCGCGCCGAAGCTGAACGTGGTCGACAGCGGGATCGAGGTCTCCATGATCTCGAGCTCTCGGTGCGGGACGCTCACCCCCGCTCCGAAGTGAAGCATGACCGATGGGATCGGTTCCCACGCGACGCCCGCGTCGCCGTGGAGGGTCAACACGCCGCGGTAATGCGGGGTCGACGTATCGAACGCGTAGTCGACCGCACCGCTCGCGATCACGCTGAGTGCCGGCGACAGCCAGCCACGCAGGGCGACGCCGCCGTCGAGAGTTCCCACGAAGTGCTCGATGCTGCTGTAGCCGAGCGAGGTCATGCCGGCTCGCGGGATGACCTCGAACGCGCCCGCGGTGCCGAACCGGTACGACATCGCCGGCACGGGCACGGCCCACGTCAACCGCTCGGTGAGGCCGTAGCTGAAGCTGAACAACGCGTCGAACGACCGCTCGAGCGAGCTGTCGTCGGTCACGCTTCGCGTCGAGATCGGAGAGGCGCCCCAGGTGCCCATGGGGCCGGTCGCGATGCCGGCGGCGACTTGCAGGATGCGATGTCCGGCCGGTGGGGTGGACGGATCGTCGAGCGGATCGATGCCTTTGACCGCGATCGCTGGATCTCCGGTGAGCTCGAGCTCGGCTTCGGTCACCTCCATCGTCGCCCCCGGCGCGACGGCGATCTGCTTGGCCCAGACGCGTCCGTGCTCGACACGTCGTACGAGATAGGCCCCCGGCGCGACCGCGAGCCGCAGCCGCCTCGTGCTCGGCGGTGCCTCGGCGATCACGAGGCCGGTCGCGAGATGCACGACCTGCAGGAGTGCGCGTGGCGCCGAGATCTCGAGTGCGCTCGTCGAGCTGGCGAGCGCGGACAGCACGATGTCCTGGCGCCCGCGCAGGTGGATGTCGAAGCTCGGATGCTGCGGCGTCGTCGCGAGCAGGGCGGTGTCGCGCACCGTACGTTCCTTGGCGTAGTCGTAGGCCTCCTGCAAGGTCACCTCGCCGTCGGCGTTGCGATCGGCGGCGCCGAGGATCCCCGCGGTGAGGTAATGCGTGAAGAACGAGCCTCGCATCTCGTCGGTCTCGTGGGCGTTCTCGAGGCCGGCGCTCGAGGCGACGAGCGCGGTGCCTTCGGTCGCGACATCGAGGAGGTCGACCGGATCGAGCGCAGGGCCGACCGTGAGCCCCTTGGTCTGCGTCCACGAGCCACCGCGACACGTGTCCAGGATGCCGACCCGGATCTGAGCGTTCATGCGTCCGAGCCGGGCGCGCACGTCGCTGATCGCGAGTTGTTCGCCGTGTGGAAAGATCGACTGGCCGTCGGAGTGCCCCGAGTAGTAGAACAGGACGAGCGAATCGCCACCGGCCGCACGCGCCTGCTGATCGACGTCGGCCACCGCGGCGAGGAGCTCGGCCGGATGCGGATCGAGCAGGACGCGCACGTCGGAGAACCGGCCGACGCGACGCAGCGCATCGGCGAGCTGGGTGGCGTCGTCGTGCGCGAAGCGCAGCGCCTGGTGCCCCGCGGGAGCCTCGTTCGCACCGACGACGATCGCGACGCGGTGCAGATGGGGCGCGTCCTCGGCGCGCGCATGCGACGCCACGGCCACGAGCGCGCAAACGATCAACAGTTCCAGTCTAGTCACGGGGTCTCCTTGGCAAACGTGAACCGCGTGGTCCACAGCGCAGCGCTCCGGGTCTCGAGCGCGGTGGCGCGCTGCACGGCATCCACATCGAGCTGGCTCTGACTCAGCACGACCGAGATCTGTTCGACGCCGGGTTGATCGTCGACGACGAGGGTGAACGGTAGGACCTCGTCCTGGCAGCTGCCCTCGAACGCGAGGTGCCAGCCGGTCGCGTCGGGGACCAGGACGCTCACGCGCGCCATGCCTTCGCACGCGACGCGCAGCGCGAGCGCATCGTGGGCGCGCACGCGAAGCGACGTGTTCCACACCACGGTCTCGGCACCGCGATGAACGAGGACCTCCACGCCGGGCTCGCCCTTGATCGCGATGCGGGGCGCCCGGTGACCTGGCCACGCGAGCACGACGATCACGAGCGCGATCGCGAGCGCCGTCGCGAGCAGCGTGGGCAGCCACGAGCGCTTCGGGCGCTTCGGGCGCGCGCGCACCTCGATCGGTCGATCGATCGCGGCGAGGTGGTCGACGTACGCGTGACATCGCTCGCACGTGGCGAGGTGCTGTTCGAGGTCGGGATCGCGAGTGTCCGGCGCGGCCCAGTACAGGTCGAGCGCGAACGTCGAGTAGCGATGGTCATCCATCACGCGTGCTCCGTGGTCAGGCGTTCGTCGAAGCGATCGAGGAGCCGCCGCACCGTGCGTTCCGAGACGTGCATCACCGCGGCGGCCTCGGGGTGGGTGAGCGAATCGATCCGGCACAGCACGGCCGCCGCGAGCTCGTCATCCGGGGTCGCGCCGGCGATCCGCGCGAGTGCCGACCGCGCCTCGAGTGCGGCGGCGGGATCTCCACCACACGGCGCATCGGCGAGGTGGGCCGGATCGAACGGGTGGCGCCGCCGTTCGCGCAGCATGTCGATCGAGATCCGCGTCCCCGTGCGATACAGCCACGCCAGCACGACGCGCGGCTCGGCATCGGGCCGCAGTCCGGCGTTCAACAGGCGCAGGAACGTCTCCTGGGCGGCGTCCTCGGCCGCACTGGTGTCGCCGAGCAAGCGGCGACACTTCGCGCGCACCGGCGCGACGTACCGAGCGTAATGGACAGGGAGGTCGGTCACCGGTGGTTCGTTCGTATAGACGACGCAGCCACTCGGATCCGGCCACGCCCGAGGCGGTTTCTCGCCACCCACGAGATCCGGTTCTACCTCGACGGCGCGCCGGCAGGCGTCGCCTCGTACAGCGGTCGATCGGTCGCCGCGGTCAGCGGCGATCTATGGCTCGGCACCTACGACGGCACCGATCGGGCCGACTACGCGCTGCACGGCGCGCTCTCCGATCTGCGCTGGTTCCGCCACGCGCTGACACCCGCGCAGATCGGCTCGCTCGCGTGCGGAGAGTGATCTCGTCGAGGCGTCCGAGGTACTCCGGCCCGCGATCGACACGCGCTCAACCGGCTTTGGTCGCGGTCACGAGGAAGATGTCGTAGCGGCGATCCTCCTTGGCCACCGTCGTCGCCGTGGTGAACTCGATCTGCGAGAAGCCGGCGGCCGCGAGTTGCTCGCGCAGCGCGTCGCGCACGAAGCCGTGGTGGAACACGCCCTCGGAGCCGGACGCGTGGAAGCTCCCGTCCTCGTGGTCGAGGTCGGCGAGGGCCACCCGACCGCCGGGGACGAGGTGATCGGCGAACGCCTGCATCAGCGCGGCGGTGTCCTCGACGTGGTGCATCGCCATCGCGCTGACCACGAGATCGACCGGCCGGCCGAGCGGGGTGGTCACGATGTCCTGGCAGAACACCTCGACCTTGCCGCGGAGCTCGGGCTTCGCCGCGAGCTTCTCGAGCATCGCCGCCGAGATGTCCACCGCGTAGATCGCAGCGACGTGCGGCGCGACGTGCGCGCTGATCAGGCCCGTGCCGGCGCCGAAGTCCATGACGCGGAGGTCGGAGCGCAGCGGCACCCTGGCCCGCAGCGCCGCCCCCACACCCTCGGAGATCTGCGCGGGGACCGGGCGCGCGTCCCAGTCCTGCGCTTTGTCGACGAACAGATCGGCCATGGCCGAAGATAGCAGGCGGACCGAACTGCGCGACGCGATCAGGGACAGGTCGTGGTCGCCGTGATCCAGTCGGAGATCACCGCGGTCGCCGCGGTGTCGGTGAGCGACCGACCGATCGGGGGCATCCGGATCGAGCCGTCGGTCGTGTTCAGGCGATGCCACAGCACCGACCGGGCGGGCGCGCCGGGCGCGAGGATCCGCGGGTCGCTCGGGATCAGGCCGGCGAGGTCATCGATCGTCGGCAGCTGATCGCAGATGCCGGCGTCGTGCAGGGAGGTCTGGAACCGAAGATCGAGCGGCGTGAACGTCGGGCCGCCGGGGCGATGGCAGTTCGCGCAGTTGACGTGGAGGTAGTCGCGCGCGCGATCGGCGACGGTCCGCGTCGTGTCGGCGAGGTTCGCGAGCGACGGCAGCGATGCCGCGCTCGGCGCGCCGGGCGGAAGATCGAGCATGCCGACCGCCCACAGCGTGTCGAGCTGGTTCGCGGTCCGTCCGGTCGCCGGATAGGTGATCGCATGGTTGAGCTGCGCGATCTCCGGACCGAGCGTCGCACCGGCGACGTTGGTATGGCACTGGTGGCACTGCGCGCGGCTCGGGAACGTCCAGGTGTGGTCGTCGCTCCCGACCGGCGTCGTCGCGCCGGTGATGCCGACGAGGTCGGCGTCCGACTCGTCGGCGCGCCACTGGTACGTGTAGCCGGCCCAGCGGCCGTCGCCGTCCTGGCGGACGAAGAACCGGGTCTCGACCCGCTTGCCCTCGACGGAGAACTCCTTGACCAGCACGCTGCCGATCGGGAACTCGAAGTCGCCGTCGGCGACGGAGCCGATCGTCTTGCCGTCGGGCAGCGCGAGCCAGCGGCGCTTGGTGGCGCCATCGGAGTAGAGCGTCGCGCTCGGCTCGTAGGGCACGAGCGCGGGCACCGGCGTCTTCGCATCGGCCTCGAAGCAACCGCTCTGCGACAGCAGCGCCGGCGGCCCCGCGGTCGGATCGGGCATCGCCGGCGGGGCCTCCTCGAGCGCGAGGATCGTGCCGGCGCCATAGGTGCCGGTCGGGTACAGGATCGTGGCGTAGAGCTCGCCGTCCTGATCCTCGGCGAACGACGACACCGGCGCGCCGGCGAACAACAGCTCCTTCGCGGGCACGACGTTCGCCACCAGGTGATCGACGTCGCGCACGCCCCAGATCCGCTGGCCCGACGAGTCACCGAAGATGTACGTCCCGGTCAGCGAGGGTACGGCGGTCCCTCGATAGACGATGCCCCCGGTGATCGCGTTGCCTTGCTGATCGCCCGAGCCGTGGGTGTAGTCGAGCAGCGGCATCTTCAGCGTCGAGTCCAAGCACTGCGCCATGAAGTTGCCGGTGCACAAGAAGCCCTCGAACACCGACCAGCCGTAGTTGCCGCCCTTGACGACGCCCCGATCGACCTCCTCGCGCGTGCTGTTGCCGACATCACCGAGCCAGATCGAGCCGTCGGCACGATCGAAGTGCCACTGCCACGGGTTACGGAACCCGTACGCGTAGATCGCCGGGTTACCGCCGCCGAGCACGAACGGATTATCGGGCGGGATGTCCGCGGCGATCCGCTGGCGATTCGCGACGAAGTCCTTGGTCAGCTCGCGCGTCAGGTCCGAGACGTCGAGGCGGATCAGCTTGCCGCGCAGATCGGTCGTGTCCTGCGCCTGGGTCCCGCCGCCGATGCCCTGCGGGCCGCCGTCGCCGATCGAGAAGTAGAGATCGCCGTCGCTGCCGAACCGCAGCGAGTCCGAGGCGTGGAGGCCGATCTGCGGATGCGCCGCGTCGCCGGGATGATCGAGCGCGACGATCACCTGCTCGCTCGCCGGATCGAACGTGAGCCCGCCGTCCGAGGACGCGAACCGCGAGACCCGAACCTGGAGCTTGTTGCCGGTCTCGGGCCCGAGGTAGCAGTAGCTGACGTACGCGTGCTTCGTCGTCGCGAAGTCCGCCGGGAACGCGACGCCGCTCAGGCTGCAGTCCCATTGGGTCCACGTCACCGCGCGCAGATCGAGGACGGTGTGGACGTCGGCGTCGGTCGCGGTCGGATCGTTCGGAAAGGTCAGCAGCCGGCCACCGCGCTCGGTCACGTACCAGCGCGCGTTGTCGCCGGGCCGCTGGAATAGACCCGTCGGCGCCGTGAAGTGTAGGTTCGGGAACCGGCTGACGAGCCGGACCTGCCCGGTCGCGGGCGGCGCGGTGAACGCCTTGCACGTCGGGTTCGGCGGGCGCTGGTCGAGGCCGATCACCGGCGCGGCATCGGGAGGCGCATCGACGGCACCGTCGGGAGATCGAGTGTCACCGCCGCCGCCGGCATCGGGCGCGCGCCCGCGGTTGTCACCACAACCGATCATACCGATCACGACAAGCACCGCGAAAAGAGCAGCCACGAGGTCCAGTGTCTCAACAAACCTGGGGCGAGCGAAAGCGTGTTGCCGCGGTCTGGATGGTTCCACCTCGAGCATTTCGAGCGGTGGCGTCACAGCGGTCGCTCGGCGTAGACCTCGAGGCCGCACCCGCAGCCGGCCTGACGAGTCGGTCGCGACGCAATGGCATTCACATCCGCGTGCAGCAGCGCGAGCTTCGATCGCTTGCCAGTGCTTGCCGCCGCGACAGCTACGCGACAGCGAAGTGCCCCAGCACCGCGGTGGGTGAGTCGCAACGATCGATGCGCTGCCACCATCTGTGACCTCGCGAAGCATTGACGGGATCGCGTGGCGATGACACCTACGAAGGCGCATCCAGTTGGATGGTGGTCGTCAGAATGGACAGGGAGATATGAATCAGCTCACGAATCAGCTCGGGTTGCTCGCAATCGTCATCGCCTCGACCGCGCCCGGGTGCGCGCTGGAGGATCCTGGCAACGTCGTTACCGGTACCGCACGCTCTGCGGTGACCGCGCGCGAGCCCTCGCGCCAACACGATCTGCCGCCGATCCGCAGCGGCGCCTATCCGGCGGGCCACGGATCGCCGCAGCACGGCGGTGGTGTCACGTCCGGGACGTGGACCCCGATCGCCACGACACCGAACATCGCCGCGGGATTTTCGATCCTCCTCACCGATGGCTCGGTGATGGTGCAGGACCTCACGAATGGTGGCGGGGACTGGTGGAGGCTCGCGCCGGATAGCACCGGGAGCTACGCCAACGGTAGCTGGACGCAGCTCCCGGCGATGCCCGACGGCTACGCGCCGCTGTACTTCGCCTCGGCCGTGCTCCCCGACGGTCGCGTCGTGATGATCGGCGGCGAGTACCAGGCGTTCGAGCCGGCGTGGACGACGCAGGGCGCGGTCTACGATCCGGTCGCGAACGCGTGGACGCCGCTCGCGCCGCCCGAGGGCTGGACGACGATCGGCGATGCCCAGAGCATCGTGCTCGCGGACGGCCGCTACGTGCTGGCCAACTGCTGCACGACCGACATGGCGGTCCTCGATCCGGCGACGCTCACGTGGTCGACGATCACCAGCGCGGGCAAGGCCGACATCTTCGACGAGGAGGGCTGGACGCTCCTGCCCAACGGCAACGTGCTGACCGTCGACTCGAACAACCTCACCGTACCGACCAACTCCGAGATCTACACGCCGCCCGACCGGCATCACGCGGGTGGCTGGGCGAGCGGCGGCGCGACCAACGTCGTGATCGCGGACCTCGCGTCGTGGGAAGTCGGCCCGGCGCTGATCCGGCCCGATGGCACCATCTTCCAGTCGGGCGCGACCGGACACACCGCGATCTACGACCTCCGCCACCAGACCTGGCGAGCCGGTCCGGACTACCCGACGATCGACGGCGAGGGCCAGCTCGATCAGGCCGATGGGCCGGCCGCGTTGTTGCCGAACGGCAACGTCCTGCTCGCCGCGAGCGCCGGGCTGTTCAACACGCCGGCGCACTTCGTCGAGTTCGATGGCACGAGCCTGACCGAGGTCGCGGCGCCCGCCGATTCGGTGTTCGACTCGTCGTACAACATCAACTTCCTGCTGCTGCCGAGCGGCGAAGTGCTCGAGACCGACTTCTCCGGCGATGTCGAGCTCTACACGCAGGCGGCGACCGGCCCGAGCTGCCACGATCACGGCTCGCCGGCTCCGGAGCTCGATGCGCTGGCCTCGACGCTCGTGCGCGGCCGGACCTACACGTTCACCGGCGAACAGCTGCACGGCATCTCGGCCGGCGTCAGCTACGGCGACGACGCGCAGGCCGCGACTAACTACCCGATCGTCCAGATCACGAACCGCGCGACCGGCCACGTCCAGTACGGCCGCACGCACGGGTTCAGCAACTTCTCGATCGCGCGCGGCGCGCACAGCTCGGCGCAGCTCGACATCCCGGCGACGCTCGAGCCCGGCAGGAGCGACCTCGTCGTGATCGCGAACGGCATCGCGTCCGAGTCGGTGCGCGTCCGGATCAAGTAAGCGCGGCAGGTCCGCAGCAGGCCGGCCGCTCATCACGTCACCGTGACGAGCCGGCCGCAGTGCTCGCACACGACGCGGTTCGCGCCGGCGACGAGGTCGAGCGGCCCCCCGCAACTCGCGCACGGCCAGGATCGCGTCGCGACGTCGTCGACCACGTCGTACGCGCCCGCGAGCTGCGTCCGTTCGAGCAGGGCGATCGCCTCTGCTTCGTCGAGGAACGGCAGCCAACCCTGCGCGAATTGCGAGTACCCGATCCGGCGTTGCAGCTCGCGCGCCGCGCCATCGGGGTGCATCGCGTAGACCGCCGGTGTGCAGAGCTCGTCGCAGCGCGCTTCGAATTCGAACATCGCGGCCGCGACCGCGCGAAACGGCTCCGCACCGACCCGCGGGCGGCCATCGACCTCGACGAATACGAGCGCCTGGCACGCCTCGGTCATCCTGGCCTCGCGACGGCGCGCCTCCTCGTCGAACGCGATCACGACCGCGGCCTCGGCGAGCCACGCGAGATAGCGCGCGCGATACTCGGGATCCTTCGCGCGGACCGGCAGGACCCTCGGGCACGCATCGGCCCAGCCCCCGATCAGCCGGAGCTGGTGCTCGCGATACGCGGTGCGGTCGCCGGCCGCATGGGCCGAGGCGAGCGCGGGCGCGACCTCGGCGCGCAGCGCTTCGTACACCGGCCCCGGCGCGAGCGGCGACGAGCACGCGGTGACGAAGTCGTAGTCGGCGAGCTCGCCGCAGTGATCGCAGTACACGTACGCGCTCGGCGATGGCCGCGTGCGCGGCGCCGCGCAATGCCCGCACGTGCCACGCAGGATGCGACGGTTCGCGGGCGGCGCCAGGATGGTCAGGTCGAGCGGCGTTTGCCACGGCAGCTCGGCCCACAGCGCGCGCACGGCGTCGCTGACCGCGAGGTCGTTCGCAAAGGCGAACTCGTCCCACGACGGGTACGCGCGTTGCGCGAGCGCGCCGCACAGCAGGATCGCCTGCAACGCATCTTCATCGGAGAGCCAGCCGACCCACGCCGCCCAGCCCATGGCGGCGACGACCTGCGCGAGCTCGCGACTCGCGTGCACGCGTTCGCTCGCCCACGCCATCAGCGACGGGCGGTCGGTCGCACCGAGCTGCTTCAGCCAGGCTTCGGTGTGCGCGCTGATCTCCTCTTCGCCACGGGCGCGCGCGATGCCCTCGCGGTCCCAACCGCCGAGCTCGCGCGGATCACAGCCCCGCGCCGCGATCACCGGCGCCGCGATCGCGAGCGACCACCGGACCCGAAGTGGATAGTCGGACACACGCCACGATACCTCGGCGATCGCGGACAAGGTCGCCGTGCAGCGGATGCTTGCCCTTGAAGTGGATGTGACGACGATCAACACGTACGAATCCGACATGAGAGCTGGGTTTGTTTGCCGGACCAACGAGCGAACACCGACGGCGCGCGAGTTCGTCCTTCGCGGAGATGCTATGGAGGTGTCATGATCCGCGGGCTCATCGTCATCGGTCTGTTGTCGTCGGGCTGCAGCAAGAAGCTGTGCGAGCCGTGGAGGTCGTGGGGCCTACCGGTCGATCACGTGGAGCGCTGCGATGACACGGAGATTCACGGCAGGACCAGCGCAGCCCCGGCCGATATCGTCACGAAGCTCGAAGCGCACGGTCTCGTCGCGGGGCGGCTTGTCGACGGCGACTACCGCACCGCGAGCTCCTGGATCTACTTCACGAAGAAGGGCGAGCCGGCAACTGCACTCAAGATGCCGGCCCGGTTCGATCGCGACTTCTTCATCGAGCGTACGAGCGCCAACTTCGGCGACCGCTGGATGCCCGAGGCGACCTTCGCCGGCCTCCACGCGCTGCCTGCTGCGCGCGAGACCGTGATGGCGCGATTCGCGCCCCTCGCGACGCTGTTTGACGCCGCCGGTGCCGTGCCAGCGCGCTGCGATGACGCGGTCCTCGCCACCGACCCGACCCTCGCCAAGACCAGGTCGGCGTTCCTCGTCAACCTCGACAGCAGCACCTATACCAAGGCCAAGCCGTACGCACGCGGCCCCGAGTCCATCCCACCCGCACGCGACGCGCACGACCTCGAACACGAGGACGTACACAGGTTGTTGTCCGACCTGGAGCAGCTTCGCCAAGCAGCCGCGACCCGGTTCGTTGCCGCGATCCGGATCACCGACTACGTCGCGCCCGAGGTCCAGAACAGTGCGCGCGGCGGACACTTCAACGACACCTTCACGCGTGGCTCGGCGAAGTTCGAGCTCAAGCTGATCGATCTGCAGACCAAGCAGATCGTCTGCGGCACCAAGGGCGAGGCCACGAGCAGCGAAACGCTCGCGGTCACGCGCAGCGGTGAGAGTCAGTACAGCGCCGAGGCGATCGACCTCGCGCTCAACGTCTCGCAGGCCGCGGCCGTCGAGCTGGCGCGGCTGAGCCCGCGCTTCAAGGCCAAGTAGCACCGACGATCGTCGCATCCTCTCGCGGTACAAGCGTCGGCGACGCTGTCCGAGCATGATACGGTGGTGCCCGCCGATTCACGGTGATCGCATGAGAGTCTCCCGAGTGACGGCGTCCAAGTGCAGCAAGGTGCGGTTGGGAGACGTGCTCACAAGATCTCCACGTGCAAGGGTTACGAGCTGCGCGCTGTTGTGGGGCCTCGCGGCCTGTGGCGGTGCGAACGCGCCGCGCCCGATCGCGCGCGAACAGCCGCGTCTGCCTGTGAATCATGTCGAGCCGCAGTTGGATGTGCGCGATCGCGCCGATCATGCGCTCGGCGATAGCATGCCGGTTGACTACGCACGGCCGCTCGACGGCAAGCCATTCGCTCGTCCGGACGTCGCGGCGCTCTACCTCCAAGCCTGCAGGACCGGCGATCGTCCGGCATGCTGGATCGCGATGGAGCTCGCGGGGCATGACGAGGAGATCCGCAAGCTTGTCGAGGCGAGCTGCGTCGCGGGAGACCTGCTGAGCTGTCGCGCGTTGCCCGATGCAGGATCGGAGCGCGCGCCCGGCGCGATCGCGCGTCGGGAGGAGTGCCAATCGGGTGCGGGTCAAGGGAGCTGCAGTGTCGAGGGGTTGCGCGCGGAATGCCTGCAGGGCTTCCCGCACGCCTGCCTCGCCCTCGCGGAGATGAGCCCGAGCCCACCCGACGGCGACGCGTTGAAGGTCCAGGCGGCCGAGCTTGCCGCGGTCGGCTGTGCAGCGCGGATCATGGACGAGTGCGAGATCGCGCGAATGATCGGGCCTGATGACCAAAGACTGACCGCCCGCCAGACCGCGTGCAGCTTTCAGGGTACCTGCTATGGCCTTGCCCAGGCGGCACTGCGCGCGGGCGACCGGACCGCAGCGCGCGACCTGCTCGAGCGATCATGCCAGTACGGGAACGATTTGATGGCGTGCAGCGATCTCGGCGTCGCGTACTTGTCCGGGAAGCTCGAGGAGCCCGTGCCTGGCCGCGGCAAGGCGCTTGCGGAGTGGGCGTGCGCGAAGATCCAGAAGATCCGCATCCACGACAACAAGATCGAGGCCTGCCTGGCCACGAAGCACAACTGACCTCCGACGAAGCGATCGTCGTCGCGCACGGCAGTTCACGTGTTGGTTCGCTTCGAACTATCGTTGCCGCACCGGCGCGCTGCTACAGGCAGGGAACCGGTCGCGGTTGCCTTTGTGGAGCTTCGGACACGCCCAGTCGAGCAGTGCGCGTGCGCGGCCGGGGACCGGCTCCGGGTACGTTCCCGCGAGATATTCAGTGCCAAGCGCCGCGCAGAGCTCGAAGAGGTGGTCGCCGTACTGGCACGTGCGTTCGAAGCTGTCGCGTGCAGCGGTGAGATCGTGCCGCTTCACTTCGATCTCCGCGAGCTCCACGCATTCTCCCGGTCGTAGGTTGCAGAGCCGCTGCGCGACCTCGAACTGGTCGCGGTCGCTGCCGTACCCCGACAGGTTCAGGCACTCGGACGCGATGCCATCGAGGCAGCCGCGCTCCGAGAGCTTGGGCCAGCTCGTGATCTCCGCCGCGCTCATCGGTTGGTCGGGATTCGCTACATTCAGCTCGTAGCAGGCCACCGGAAAGCCTGCTCCGCATTCCCTGTGGAGCGCGGCGACCTCGCAGGACGCACCGAGATGCGGCTGCTGGCACTCGACGCGCCGGCTCATCGCGCCCGGCGCGCTCGGAAACCGCGGCTCGTGCTCGTCGAGCGGCAGCGCGCGGCAGCTCAGCAGGTCCCCGGCGGCACAGCTCGCCTCGATCGTCTGAAACCGATCGGCGCCGGTCGCGAGCTCCGCCTCGATCAGGCAGGCGCGCTTGTCGCCCAACCGACACGCATCACCGAACAGTCTTGCCGTCGCCGAACGATCGACCGGCTTGGTCTTGAACGGTCGCTCGTAATCCAACGCAACACCCTGGTGAAGGGCCTCGTCCGCGCGCACGCGCGCGAACAGCACCGCATGTGGGTCAGCTGGCGCCGCCGCCGGCTGTGGTGACGGATCGATCGGGCGAGGCTGAGGTGGCGCGGGGCCACCGCAGGCCGCGAGCGCGATCAGCCACGAACACCGCATCTACTTGACGAGCGCTACGAGGTGGTTGTGCGCCTCGGCCAGCGTATTTGAGAGGCCGGGCTTCTGCTGGAGGATCGCATCTACCTCCTTGAGGACCGTCTTCAAGTGCGCCTTGTGCGTCTTGATCTCGGCGGGACGTTCTTTGGTCATGTTGTCGATGTAGCGGAGGTGCATCATGATGCGCGACGCATCGGCATCGTTGCCGGCTTTGACCGACGCGAGCGCGGCATCGAGCGCAACGAACTGATCGCTGATCATGGTCTTCGACAGTGCCTTCTCGTCGCCTTCGGGCGCCGTCGTGTCTGGATCCAGTTTCTGCTCGCCGTAGCCGAGCCTGTTCGCGTAGCCGTCGATCTCCGTTTGGATCGCGTGAAGATCGATCGGTTGCTGCCGCGCCCCCATCCAGCTGGCCGGCTGCTGCATCTGCGCCCAGAACCGGGTGTAAGCGCCGAGCACTTGCCTGACGAGGGGCGACAGCGTCGATCGCTCGCCCTTGTCGGCCGTGGAGATCAGCTCACCAACCAGCCGGGCCTCGGTCAGCGCATGCTGGTAGATACTCATGATGGCCTGCTCCGCGGGCGCCGTGCCGGCATCACCACTGGCATCCCCGTGCATGAGCGTCTGGGCCTCGGGACCCCACACGTGGAATCCCTTCGCGAGGTCAAGCAGCGCCGAGTTCACCGAGTCGTAGCTCTTGCGATCCGAGGTGTCGTGCGCGGCCCCCGGATCGGCCGCCTTGACGGCCGGCTTCTTCTGCACCGCCTGGCCCTGGGCCGCGCCGCCGCCCGCGGGGCCGAGCAGGTCGCCGGCGGACGTGCCGGCGACCACGCGATCGGCGACCGCGTCGGCCTGCCTCTCGTGCGCGTCGCCTTCGGCGCCGACGCCACCGGAAAGCTGGACGCCCTGCTTCTGCTGGACCACGTGCGCGGCCTCGTGCGCCGCCGTGTGGAGGTCGGGTTGGTGGCCGAACACGACGTGGTCGCCGGTCGCGTAGGCCTCGGCGCCCATCGCGCGCGACGAGCTGGGATCGACGTGGGCGCGAATGCCCGAGATGTCGTGATCGCCGAACGCGGCCTGGATCGTTTCCTGATGAGGCATCGCCGCGCCGGCCGTCGCCGTGCCGCGCTCGGCCGCCTCGTGGACCTGCGCCGGATCGGCGGTGGCACCGCCTGCCTTCATCTGGACCTCGCGGCGAAGGCTCGCGTTCGAGGATCGGCGCGAGACCTCCGGCTGGTGCTCGGCGTCGACATCGACGTCGGCTCCGCTCTGGGTCCCGGTGTTGTGGTCGCGTTGCTGGTGTAGTTCTCGAGACATCAGAGGCTCCTGTGCATGTCGGCGATGACGTGACCCATGCTGCGGTACTCGGCGCGGGCGGCGCGGATGAGGTGTGCTTGCGAGATCGTTTTGGCGCCATCGGCGGCGGCGAGAAAGGCGGCGGAGATGGCCGCGTTGCGGATGTTCGCGCCGCTCATCTTCGGGAACAGGCGACCGAGCTCGTCGTGATCGACGTCCTTGGCGATCGGCGAGCTGCCGGTCGTGGTCTGGCGCTCCCAGAGCCGCGCGCGCTCGTCTTCCTCGGGGGCGGCGAACACGATGTGCGCGGCGAGCCGGCGCTTGAGCGCCGTGTCGATCGCGGTCTCGAGGTTCGTGGTGAGGATCGTGATGCCGCCGAACGCCTCGACGCGCTGGAGGAGGTAGTTGACCTCGAGGTTCGCGTAGCGATCGTTGGCGCCCTGGATGTCGTTCGTGCGCTGGCCGAACAGCGCGTCGGCCTCGTCGAACAGGAGCAGGCCGTGGCCTTCCTCGGCGGCATCGAACACGCGACCGAGGTTCTTCTCGGTCTCGCCGACCCACTTCGAGACGACCTTGGACAGGTCGACTTGATAGAGCTCGAGGTCGAGCTCGCGTGCGATGAGGCCTGCCACCATGGTCTTGCCGGTCCCGGGAGGTCCCGAGAACAGAGCTGGTACGCCCGCGCCCCTCGCGATCTTCCGCCGGAACCCCCACTGATCGAGCACCTGCTGCGAATGACGCACGCGCCCGATCAGCGCGGAGATCAGGTCGCGGATGTCGTCCGCGATGACCAGATCGTCCCAGGACTGTGTGATCTCGATTCGTTGGGCAAGCCCGGCGAGCCGTTCGGCGATGTTGTGCCGCAGTCCGAGCACGAGATCTTTCTCGTGGAGCGCCGCTCCGGCTGGATGTAGGAGCTGGACCGAGGCGACCGCCCGCTGGATGGCGCCCGGACCGACCCG